>NZ_JBPUGE010000003.1:0-340434 GCF_051549505.1 Veillonella sp. ZSJB6
ATGGTTGATAGGCCAGGTGTGGAAGAGCCGTGAGGTTTGGAGCTGACTGGTACTAATAGATCGAGGGCTTTACTTAAGCAGTGTAGCCAATGTAAAGGAGCATTGCGACGCATACATTGCGCGTAATCGCTTATGTCGCAGCGTAAGATTTTGTGAAACAAAATCCACAGCTGACGACGAAAACAAATTAGTCTAGAATTTCTAGTGCAACAAATATATATACTTCTATGTGGTTTTCAGAGTACAAACTCTGACAGATTCAGTGGCGATGGCTATGAGGATCCACCTGTTCCCATCTCGAACACAGTAGTTAAGCTCATAAACGCCGAAAGTACTTGGCTGGAGACGGCCTGGGAGGATAGGAAGCCGCTGATTAACGAAAAGAAAAAGGTCTACCTAAAGGTAGGCCTTTTTCTTTTTGCTAGTCTTCGACTAGCTAACCCTGCTAGAGACGCCTCCAGCCAAGGTTGTAGAGGTTGTATCTATGTACGTGTCCGTATAGGACGGCATTGGGAAAAGCAGGGCAGTAGAAGATGGAGGAGTGAAACGACGACAGATTCACTGCATCGCTTTCTTCCGAACGTAAGATTTACCAAGCTGCGAAGCAGGGAAGGGAAATCCACAGTGAGGATTGATAGGAAGCTGCGGCTAGTGGTAGATATAAACTATATCAAACCGATACCGCGGTGCGTAGTACCAATGGTATCGAACCGTAAAGCCGTTGAGTTACTTTAAATTATGTAACCTATTTTAAATATAAACCCCCTATAAGCCACATTATCGTTACTCATAGGGGTTCTTTTATACTAAACTAATCTTCACTTGTTTATCTAAGGCAAATGCAATTTTACACATAGTACTTAAACTTGTATTGGCACCTTTTTCTATACGGGCGATTGTAGACTGTGGAACTCCAGATTTTTTCGCTAAATCACGTTGTGTTAGTCCTGCAGCCTCTCGTGCTTTTAGAACGGCTAATGCATTTTCTAATTTAGCTTTCTCTTCTAAATAGCTTTCTGTTAAGGCTGGATTATTTATATCTTTTTCAAATATCTTATCTAAAGTTTTTAGTGGCATAATATTCCTCCTCAAATTCTTGTTTTATCTGTTTAGCTTTTATTATTTCTTTCGTCGGTGTTTTTTGGGTTTTCTTAGTAAATCCATGTGTAATTATATATTGATTATTTCTAATGTGAAAATATAAGGCTCTTTGAATGTTCGAAGATATTTTTGATCGTATCTCGTATATTTCAGAATCCAATTTTTTTACCCATTCAAGTTGTATTGCTGGATGTATACCTGCTTCCTCAATCATATCAATAGTGGCACGTAACTTATTTCTATCTTTAGTAGGGAGTGAGTTATAAAACTCTTCAAATTCGTTATGACCATTTGGCCTAGTATAAGATATAAACTTAGGTTTCTCCATCCCAATCCTTCTTTCTTTAATGATAGCATATATGCTATCAATCTTCAATTTTAAATAGTTTTATATACTGTAAATTCTTACCTTAACTATATAGATAAAAATGTTGTATTTTGTAGCTCAAAGATGTAATGAGTAGATTATTTTACTCTTGTAATCACTATTCAAATCTCATGGTCGTTAAGTATCTTTCAAGGTCTATGAAAAGAAGAAATCAAGTTGTATCATTTATTGTTATAAATTAAACGTTGGGATTTCAATAATACTATCTTTACTAGATTTATTTATGAGGTATAAAGGGGGTAATAAGCTTTATACGTTTTAAGTTTTTTACTTAAACTTATATATAATTAGCATGAATCAACGTGCTTCAAGATACGTTTTTTCCTTATGGCTATGGTATACTAAGGTTTATACTATATTTAATAGGAGGTCTTATGTCTAAAAAGATTGCGGTCCTCGTCAATGAGGATACTATGCAGCGCTGTTCTTGCGGCGGTTGTTTAAAAGCATTTATGAATAAAGCTGATTCCTTTGAGCGTTATGCTGATGAGGATATTGAGTTAGTAGGTTTCACGCACAGTGGTGGTGATCTAGCTAAGAAAATCGAGTCTTTCAAGAAAAAAGGTGTTACTACGGTTCATCTTTCTACGTGTACACGTGGTAAGAATGAAAATTATGAAAGCATCGCTGAACAGTGTGCAGAGGCGGGATTTGATGTAGTAGGCTATACACATGGCGGCGCCGTTTCTAAAGACGGTAAAGAAGCGGTTATACTTTCAGCCAAACCAGTACCATCTGATGAATAATTTGGAATACTTGACTCATTTGTTATAGATGAATGATTGTTCCATTATTCATTCTATATTTACCATGAAGAAATACTATATACATAGTGTGTAAATCTAGTGTGATAATTTGTTTTATTACTATATGGTTAATCAATTCGAGAGGTTGAGAGAATGAACAAGAAACTTACAGCAGCTACGTTATCTGTAGCTATGGCAGCGACAATGGCGCCTGCTATTATGCAAACAGCACCTGTGAATGCTGCATCTAGTGCAGTACAAACATTGGCTGGTGGCGCTGTTGCTATGGCGTATGTATCTACTGCATTAAATAAAATGGATAACTCCGAACAAGGCCAACAAGAAAGCTTGGCGCGTACTAAGGAGAAAACTGGTTACTTGAACGATAGTGCAGCGCAAGCGCGTGTACAACGCATCTTGAAAACATTAGAGGCATCTCCTAGCGTAAAACGTTCTTACGTTGTCTATGCAAACCCTGATACAGAGTTTAATGCCTTTGCAACGCTTGGTCGCGTTATGTCTGTTAATAAAGGTGCTTTGGATACCCTTGATGATGATCAATTGGCCTATGTAATGGCCCATGAAATTGCTCATGGTGAGCATAAAGACATTATCAATGGTGCTAAAAAGCAAATCGGCCTTTCTACAGCTGTAGGTATTGCAGCAGGGGGTAGCGAAGGGGCCGCGTTATTATCTAACGTAGCGGGCAACTATTTGTCTAATCAAGTATTTACAATGAGCCAAGAAAAAGCAGCTGATGAATTAGGCTTCAAGATTTTAAGCGAATCTCCATATAATGTGGGCGGTGCAGCTGGTTCTATGGCGGTATTGCGCAACAAGGTTGGGGAACACTATCGTGAAGGGCTTTCACAAGTAGTGGCACCTAACAACCACCCTAAATTGTCTGATCGTGTAAATAACAATATTTCCCGCATGTACACATACTCTGGAAATCACGTAAATGTGTCCAATGGCGCAGTTTACGTCAATGGCGATAATATCTATAGCCCAGCAGGTAGCGGCCGCTATACAGGGGAAGAACGGGCGTATTACATGGCTGGTAAATTGGCACGATTATACCATAACAACCAAATTACGCCAGGCTCTGCATCCTATAGCGGTGGCACTGTAACTGTGGCTGGCCAATCCATCGTATCTACGCCAAACTCTGACGTAGCATTACAAGTGGCGACAAACCTTAATAATGCCTTTGTTAAACCAGCAGGTGCAGCTGTTAACGCTAAGAACCCTGTAAAGGTAAAACAAGAGAAACCCAAAAAGGTAAAGCAAGAAAAGGCTAAACCTGTAAAAGCAGAAAAAGCTAAACCGGCTAAAGGTAAAGAAGTAAAACCTGTTACCAAGGCTTCTACAACAAAACATACAGCTAAAGCTACAAAGAATACGAACACAAATGATCATGGCCGCAAATCCATCGACAGATAGTTGAATTATTTAATCGTTTGGTTTTAATGTAGCATACAAGACCGAGTTCAAATGGGCTCGGTCTTTTCTTTATGTACATGATAGCTTTATTTTATAGTCTTTTGTAGACTTTCTACTGTATACGTAACATATTTTCTACTGTATACCTGAAATATAAATATTCTTTAAATCATAAGTTGCAGATGAGAAAAGGTTGCCATTTTAGCTAACGAATCCATCTTGGCTAAAACCTATCACATTGGGCGAGGCATTTACTTTATGGCACAAATGGTATATGAAAGATGATAAGATTATGCGTAAATGAGGTAGCATAGCCTTTGATATGATGAGTAATATGAATAAAATTTAGTGATAAGTGTAAGAATATAATTATTGTTCATAGAGATATAATTGATATTCATAATTTTATGGTGATATATAAATATTCATTTGATATAGGGTTAGAGTTATGCGGATTATAAGTATGACTTGGTATATTATATTCATAATATATAAAGAAAAATAGAGATAATTACTAAATAAGACAGATTATGTAGATAAAGATACATAATCTGTCTTTTTATATTTATTTGTTGTTATGTATTTATATTACCACCTCATAAAAGTGTCTACTAACAATGGATAAATGTATATAATTGGTAAACAGGAAGTAGACTAGAAAAAAGAGACTATAGAATCTGGTAACGGTAGGGGGTATAGGGTTATTGTACTTGCAAAATCTTTGTGGAATAATGATATTTATAGTGGTTAATCGAATAATACAGATGACCACTTTTATTACTTATATGTAAGATTATACATTTGTTATGGAGGCTATGATGGAGTATACAATTCACCTATTTCATGCTGGTGGCGTCGTTATGTACCCACTCGTATTATTCATGCTAGCAGCATGTACTATTTTGTTTGAACGCATTCGTATGTATAGAAGAATTGATCGTGAGCTACAACAATTATCTGACAATATTGATGCTGGTCGCAATAGTAATAACTGGGCTACTCTTGAAAGTGCTGTAAAGAATAGCAATGACGCATTGAGTCAATTTATTTTGCCTATCGTTGATTCTGTTTACAATGTGGAAGGCTTAGAAAACCGTTTACATGACGTAGTAGGTTATATGGACGAACGTTTAAAACGCGGTCTTAACTGGCTTAGCATGATGGTAACTATGGCTCCATTACTTGGTCTATTGGGTACTGTAGTGGGTATGATTCGTTCCTTCGCAGCTGTTGGTGGCGACATTGGTGCGCCTACTGTTATTACAGGCGGTGTCTCCGAAGCGTTGATTGCTACAGCAACAGGGCTTTCAGTAGCCATCGTAGCATTAGCATTCCATAGCTGGTGCACAAGTAAAGTAAATTATGATATTGCAAAATTGGAACAAAAATTAGGTTCTATCATGGATTTATATATTAGGAGTCAACGATGAAACGTAGTTCAGTAGGCATACAAAAAGAACCTACCATCATGATTATACCTATGATTGATATCGTTTTCTTCTTGCTTGTATTTTTCATGATGAGTACGTTGTACATGAATACAGAAGAGCAAATTCCGCTCAACTTACCGAAGGCTTCTTCGTCTTCCGCTAAGACGATTGAGCCAATCACAATTTCATTAACGGCGACACATAAGATGTATTTGAATGACCGTGAAATTGTACCAGATCAATTGGGTTCTGAAATTCAAGGTATTGTTGCAAAGGAACCACAACAGGCATTTATTGTACGTGCCTCTGAGGATATTGCGTATAAGGACGTTATCAATATTTTAGATAATCTTAAAATGAGTGGTGCTCGGTTTGTTAGCGTAGCTACAGAACGGAAGTGATTCTATGATAAATAAACGATATGGAATCCCTTTCGTAGCTGCACTGGTATTAAACCTTGCCTATTGGGGTGTTGTAGGAAATTGGTTCGGCCATTTGAAGCCGCCGGAAACCCCGAAAAAGGACTTGGTTATCAACCTAGACATGGGGCAACAAGAACCTCCTGAAGAGAAGAAGGAACCCGAGAAACTAAAGATTCAACCTGATGACAAGCCTGTTGCTGGCGGAGGTAAGGCCGGCAGTGTGTTACCTGATTTATCGGGAAAACCTACAGAGGGATTAAAAAATCTAAACCCTTACTTAGGTGGCAATGAAACTGCATCGGTAAACCTAAATGGCAATACTAATGATTCTGTAGGTAATTCAGGTAGTAGTAATGTGCCAGGTCTTAATAATGGACCAACTGGTAATAACGGAAATTCTACTGAGGGCCCTGGCTCTAATGATGGGCCACCTGGGCCAGGTGTAGAGAATAGCCCTGGTGGCTCCTATGATAGCTCCGGTTATATTGGCCGTGTCAATGCGAATAAAGTAATGCCTCAACAAGCGGTGCGCCGAGGGCTTAGTGGTACAGTTTCCTTTAATGTTACCTTTGATAGCGAAGGTAATTTTTCTGGTGCTGATATGATTAGCAGTAGTGGTTCTAGCATTCTTGATAATGCTGCTGCGAGCCTCGTAGCAGGTTCTGGTGGTATAGAAAATACAACAGGTGGACCAGTTACGATTACGATTAATGTAGATTATGGTTATAACTAATCTCCAGATCCATAGTGTATGAATTATGTATGTGTGTGTAGGCATAATTCTTGAGAGTACATAAGTGGCATATATAGAGGTTAGGGTTATTATATTTTATTGTGTGTGGAGGGAATATGAAAAGTCGTCGTCTTTTATCTGCAGCGATTGTTGCAACATTAGTACTTGGTACGTATCAAGCATATGCGTATGATGAGAACTTTAAGGGATATGAGGTTCATAACATTAGTGTTAAAGCTGATGCGGCAAAGGATGAGTATGGCAATACCATTACGGAACAATCCTATTATCGTACGGGTGGTGACGTAAAGGTTATCACTCGTGAAGAGATTGAAAAGCGTCATTATCGCGATGTAACAGAAGCAATCAAACGCGTACCAGGCGTTACATTCCAAAACCCTGGTTACCGTGGTGGCGAGTACGGCTACCAATTTTACAACAATGGCGTTTCCATCAATGGCGATTCCCGCGTAGTTGTATTGGTTGATGGCCGTCGTGTAGATAATATTACATCTGGTCGTTTAGGCGATAGCTCTGAAAGAGGCTCTAAATCTACAGGTGTAAATATTGATGAAGTTACTAATATGGATGCGGTTGATAAAATTGAAGTTATCAAAGGCCCAGGTGCTTCTCAATATGGTTCTGATGCTACAGGTGGTGTAATCAACATCATTACACGCCGTGGTAAAGGCGATTTCAGTGGTTCCGTTGATTTGGCAACAGGCAGCTGGAATAAACATAGCTACAATTTGACTGTACAAGGTGCGGCAGGCAAAAATGCGTCCACTGGTTATTTTGTGACAGCTACACGTACTATGTCTCAAGATACAAAATATAAAGATGGAGATACTGGTGAAGTAGCAACTCTTACAGGTTCTAAATGGCGCGAAGAAGGCTTTAATGCGCGTATTGACCATGAGTTCAATAAGAAACAAAGCTTACAGTTCTCCATGAACTATAAAAAAGGTCATGATGGGTATCCAATTTCTACGCCAAGCCGTAAATATTGGAACCAAGAAGATTGGCGCCGTATCATTTCCAATGCAACTATTGGTCAATTTGATGCTAATAACAAATTGATTACAGACCCTAAGTATGTAACGGCTAACAATCCTCAAGGTTACGCACCAACTTTATATGGTGACACTAAAAATCCTGGGTATCATAACTTATTTGCCCTAGACGGCAATTATGGTTCTTATAGTAAGTTCAAAAACTTGGACACTGATTTAAAATATACCTTCGATAAACAAGGTCAACTAGAAAGCTTTGTGCGATTGTATCGTTTAGATCATCGTTATGAGGGTCGTGACACATTCTCTTGGTATCGTGGTACTAAAGCTGAAGCTCGTGCAGCTTATGCGGCAGCATTCCCTAATGGTGCTACTGTTGAGCAATTTAATGCTTGGGTAGATGCTAATCTAGCACCATTCCCAGATCGTCGTGATGCATTGCGTCAATGGATTGCTGATACAGGTGGTATGGCTGGTAGTCCAAATAGTTGGTATAAAGAGACTAAAAATGGGATTGAGCTTCAATGGACACGTCAACTTGATAAGCATGATATCATCGCCAATATCGATTACAGTCGTTCTCAATTAAATTCTCGTTCTATTAAAAGCAATGGTAGTGTAACATCTTCTGATATTCGCCGTAATACGTTGTATGCGTATTTGCAAGATAAAATCTATATTGGTAACAATGTGGAGTTAACACCAGCATTGCGCTA
The DNA here is from genome assembly GCF_051549505.1 of Veillonella sp. ZSJB6. NCBI lineage: Bacteria > Bacillati > Bacillota > Negativicutes > Veillonellales > Veillonellaceae > Veillonella > Veillonella sp. ZSJB6. Next base: position 7,993 of record NZ_JBPUGE010000003.1, read on the forward strand.
TGTACATTATAGTAGTATTGAAGGTAGTGGTAGTGGCGATTCCCAAGGTAAAGGTAGTGTAAGTGCATTAACACCTAGCTTACATGGCCAGTTTAAACTTAACAAAAAAACTAGCATGTATGCTGGCTGGACACGTATCATGAGACCACTTAAAACAGGTGACTATAGTGCAGTTGACGGCGTATACAATACACCATTAGATGACGAAAAAGGCGATGCTTTCACTTGGGGCGTACAACACACATTTGGTAAAGATAACAACACAACTGTTGCTGTTCACTATGATTACACACGCATGAAAAACGCTATTGCTACATTGCCAATCTGGAATAGCACATCTGGTGATTTTGAAAAAACAGCAGTTAATGCTAAAGAAAACAAACAATCTTTCAACATTACAGTGGATCATAAATTGAATAAACATGTAACAATGAGTGCATCTTACTCTCATATGAAGGACAAATGGATGTCTAAAGGTGGCTGGGTTCTCGATCCAAACTGGGGTTATAGCAATAGCGATGATATTAACGTGGCTATTAACAGCTTGCGTCCACAAAACCACTATGCATTGAATATTTCCTATGATAACAAACGCCTATACTCTGGCTTGTTAATTAACTGGTACACTGGCAATAGCGATTATGCATTTACTCATAGACGTTTCTTAATTGTGGATTGGAACCTCAACTATGATGTAACAAAAGATTTAACTGCGTACATTGTAGTGAACAATGTTCTTAACCGCGCATATGAAACAAGCTATAGTGCTTATAATGGTCGTGGTAGTGCGGCTATGCCAGCACGTTCCATCATGATTGGGGCGAAATATAAATTCTAATGATTAGATTTAGCGCATTAATACTATGTCTATTACTATGCGTAGGCTGTGGTCCTCAGCAGGTGACTGTTGAGGACCATCAGTCTACACCGACGCATATCGAACTACAGCCGCCTGTAACAATCAAGTCCTATGTGCGCCGAGGGGAACCTTTTGAAAGTACATATACGGCAGTACCAGAGCGCGTTGTGGCGATGTGGCAAAATTCCATTGAAACTATCATTGCTCTTGGAGAAGGCGATCGTATTGTAGCGGGTATGGGAATTCCAAATCGTAAATACGTGCGATCAGAATACCGTGAAGCGTATGACAAAATTCCCTATAAGGATATGAAATATGCTAATTTAGAAAGCGTATTGATGATGAAGCCCGATTTACTAGTTGGTTGGCGATCTACTTTCACCAATAAAGGATTACGAACCCCTGCGTTCTGGCAGGCACGAAATGCAAATGTGTATATTGCAGAATCCTCTCTAGGGGCACAATCTGCATTGACCATGGATATGGAGTACCAATATATTCGTGATTTAGGGCGTATCTTTAACCGCAACATGGAGGCAGAAAAGCTGATTCACGATATGGAGCAATCTGTAGCACATACAGTAGCTCAAACGGCTCATGAAAAGACACCAAAAGCATTGTTTGTCGAGGTTGAAGGTAAGCAGTTCCGCTTGTATGGACATAAGACATTAGCTGGTAATATAGGGGATTCCTTGCATGCCAATGTAATTGATACAGATACGCCATCTATTAGTATGGAGGATGTGGTGGAAGAAAATCCTGACGTTATATTCTTGATTGTATCTGATGGTGAATATAGCCAAGCGGATACGATTATGAACTATGTTTTGACACATCCTGGCCTACAAAGAGTAAATGCATTGCGTAATAAGCGAGTTTATTTCTTGCCACTCCTTGCCGTCTATAGTCCTGGTATTCGATTATCCGATGGCATCGATATCGTATCACATGGGTTATATCCAGATCTTTACCCTCAAGGGGTACCCGATTTAATTCATTAATAAAGGAGCAGTATGCTAAAACGTGTTGGATATACTGCTGGCGGATTTGTCCTCATAGGGGTGCTAGCATTAGCCATACTATGGGGACTTTCTGTTGGTACAGTACAGTTTTCACTTTCTCAAATTTTCAATATTGTAATAGATCAATTTTCTAGTCCTTTAGCGCTTGATGATCCTATGAATAGTCCAGATCAGACTATTATATGGTTACTGCGTATGCCGCGGCTCTTGATGGCTGCCATTATCGGCGCAGGCCTTGCCGTGTCTGGCGTAATCATGCAAGCTATCGTGAAAAATCCATTGGCGGACCCATATATCTTGGGGATTTCGTCTGGTGCATCTCTCGGTGCTACGGTAGCTATCCTGTTTGGTGTAGGCGTTATGTTCGGAGAAAATTTCGTAGGTGTTATGGCCTTTATTGGAGCTATGGCGATTTCCTTCGGTGTATTATTTATCTCCAACCTGGGGGGCCGACCTAATTCTGTAAAATTAATCTTAGGTGGCTTAGCATTAAGTGCCGTATGTAGTTCTTTCTCTAGCTTTGTAGTGTACTTAGCAGATGATAAGGAAGGCATCCAAACTATTACCTATTGGTTGATGGGGAGCTTTGCAGGTGCTAAATGGGACATGTTGCCTATCATTGCTATCGTTGTTCTTGTGAGCATTCTATTCTTCTGGTCTCAAAGTAGAATTTTGAACATGATGCTTCTCGGTGATGAGGTAGCTATTACCTTAGGTCGAGATTTGCATAGATATCGCCAAGTGTATTTGATTATTAGCTCTCTTATCATCGGTTTTGTAGTGTACGCAGCGGGGATGATTGGCTTTGTAGGCCTTTTAATTCCTCACCTCGTGCGCATGACGATTGGGACCAATCATTGGACATTGATTCCATTCAGTGCATTAGGAGGTAGTATCTTCCTCGTTATTGCAGATGGTCTCTGTCGTTGCATTATTCCTCATGCAGAATTACCAATTGGTATTCTCATTTCTCTCATCGGTGCGCCAACCTTTGTGTACATGTTGGTACGTAAGAACTACGGATTTGGAGGGGAATAATGAACATACAAGCAGATAATATCCAAGTTTCATTTGGAGCTAAAAAAATTCTCCACGATATATCCTTAGATATACGAGATAAGGAGTTTGTTGGTATTATTGGGCCGAATGGTAGTGGTAAAAGCACATTTTTAAAATGTTTATACCGCGTACTGCAACCTAATCATGGAAAAATTTTCTTTGATGGTACAGAAATGAGTTCCTTAAGCCATCGTGACACAGCTTTAAAAATGGCTGTGGTAGCCCAGCATAGTACGGTTAACTTTGATTTTTCCGTTCTTGAAATGGTCCTTATGGGCCGTTCCCCTTATAAAGGGCTACTCGATAGAGATCAAATTGATGACTATGAAATTGCCCGTCATGCGCTGGCTCAAGTCGGCCTTAGTGATTTTGAAAGTCGCAATTTTAATACCTTATCTGGTGGTGAGCAGCAGCGCGTTATCTTGGCGCGTGCTTTAGCACAACGCACAGAATGCCTTGTACTAGATGAGCCTACAAACCACCTAGATATTAAGTATCAGCTCGAGCTGATGACGATTGTAAAACGCCTTGATGCAACAGTGGTGGCCGCTATTCATGATTTAAACTTAGCAGCTATCTATTGTGACCGCCTCATTGCTCTTAAAGACGGTTCTGTAGTATGTACAGGTACTCCTCATGAAGTGTTAACAGAGGATACAATTCGCCATATATACGGCGTGTCCGCCACGGTACAAACATTACCGAATGGACGATTGAACATTATATATCATATGGAATAACTGATAAAAAGAGGCGTGGATGATGAAACGAATAAATAAACAAGTATATGTAGCAGTGCTCATGGCATTAACTGCTATGTCAAGTAACGGGTATGCTGCCGATGTAACACCAAACAATAATGAAGAAGAAGTTACCATTAATGTTACAGCCAACCGCACAGCTCTCTTAGATTTAGATACACCGGTATCAACTTCTGTTATTACCCAAGAGGATATACAAAATAGTGGTGCTAAAACAGCCTTTGATGCGGTATCTAATGTACCAGGTGTAACTATCAACTCCTTTAGTGCGTCTGGTGCAGATTTCGGCGGTATGGATAGCCGTACGAATATTCGTGGCCTAGATCGTGGTGCACTAGTTCTCGTAAATGGTATACCTATGAATCTAAATGGTAAAAGTGGAATTGGTGCTATTCCTACGAGTGCAATTGAGCGCATTGAGGTCGTTAAGGGCGCATCGTCTACCTTGTATGGAGCAGAAGCTTTAGGTGGTGTCATAAATATCATTACAAAGACGCCTTCCAAAGAAGGCGGTTCTGCTACGGTAGCTGTAGGAAATCGAGGCTCTAAGCGATTTGACCTTTCCTATGGTACTGATCGATTCCTCTTTGGCATCGATAGAAAATATTGGGGGGCTCAAGATCCATCCACACCGGTGCGATATGACTATACAGGTCGTAAGGGCTACGACTACTACACTACGCGCAATAAGGGTAACTCCTTAGGTGTGTTTATGAGTGGCAAGCTTTCAGATAAGGTAACCTTAAATTATAATCGCGCCGAAAGCCGTTCATCCTTTGGCTTGATTAGTACAGAAACAAATCCTATGAGACAGGCCCGTCATTCTACGACCTATAATTACAAGGATGACCGCAACAACGTATCCTTGATTTACAAGGATGATAATACGACAGGCATCTTGTTCTATAATGACCGTACTATGCGTGGTGAAAGCCGCGTTCATAGTGCCAAACAGTTCAAACCGACAGATACTAGTTATGTAGCCCGTCAATATGGTATGGATGTACAGCACGAATGGGACTTTAGAGGTGGTAAGGATTACTTGATTGCTGGTATTACAGGTAAACAAGAAACCTATCGCGCTACACAGGCCCCTGTGTATACACGTCCTCATCGTAATACCTATGCGGTGTATAGCAGCTATTCCCGGGAAATTAATCCAAAATGGACTGCCATTTTAGGGTTGCGTTATACCGCTATTAGTGATCCTATTAAGGACCAACATGTGCTAACACCTCAATTCCAAGTGTTGCATACCATCAATAAAGACTCTTCCATGTATTTGAATATTGGTAAAGCATACACAATGCCTAGCTTGAGTGATGCATTTCGCAGTGTGAACCGCCAATATACAGCGGTAAGTGGCAAAAATCTTAAACCTGAAGAGGGTTGGAACTATGAACTAGGCTATAAACGTATGAATAAGAAGGATAGCTGGAAGGTAGATGTATTCTATATGGACTTCAAGAATTTCTTCCAATGGCAGCCTGATGCCAATGGCCGTCCAACGGTACGCGTAAACGGCGGTAAATTCCACAATGTTGGTATTGAAGCAGAGTACAATAGACGCTTATCTAATCGCATCAAAATGAGTGTTAGCGGTTCTTACTCTAATCCAAAACAAAAGGAAATGAATCAAAATTACTGGAAACAAGCGGCTCCTAAGTTGCAGTTTACAACAGGCATCCATTATAAAAGCACCACATGGGATGCTGGTACATCCTTGAACTTTGTAACAAAACGTTTGCGCAATCGCGATGGTGGATTGAATCCTAACATTGTTCAATGGAATGCTTATGTAGGGTATCACTTCAACAAAGACGCTACATTGCGCCTTGATGCACGCAACCTCTTGAACCGTCATAATGTAGTATCCAATGGTGACTATGAATACTGGGATGCACCATTTAACTACGAATTAAGCTATACACAAAAATTCTAATATTTATTTAGGATAGACCTGCTAGAAACATAGTAGTGGTAGGGGGTATAGGTTTTGTGTGGCCTAAATAAATGTGTAATAATACAATTATGTGGTTTATATGAAAGTATATGTGTATAAGTGAGGTATTGGTTATGAAAACACAAAGTAAGAGACGTACTTCTATACTTGTTGGGGTGGCATTGATGGGCTTATCCGTGAATGGATATGCAGCAGAAGTTTCTGCGACACCAGATCGCACAGGTGTAACGGCGGCTACTGAAGCTAGTGGAGCTACTGAAACCCATACTATTAACGTAACTGCGAATCGCATGGCATTGCTTGATTTGGATACGCCAGCAGCGATGGATGTTATTACCCAAAAGGACTTGGTCAATAGCGGTGCTAAAAATGCCTTTGATGCGGTGAATATGGTACCTGGTGTGACCTCCTTCTCCTATGGTGCATCGGGCCTTGAGTATGGTGCTATGGATAGCCGTGTAAATATTCGTGGCCTTGAACGGGGTTCTTTAGTCCTCGTAAATGGTGTGCCTATGAACCTTAATGGTAAGGGGGGCCTCAGCTCGATTCCAACAGGATCCATTGAGCGCGTTGAGGTGCTTAAAGGCGCCGCATCTGCTCTATATGGCTCTGATGCGATGAGCGGTGTTATTAATGTCATTACGAAAACCCCAACTAAAGAAGGCGGTTCAGCTACGGTAGGCTTTGGTAACATGGGGAGCCAAACCTATAAACTCAGCTATGGTACACCGCGATTCTTAATTGGTGTGGAACGTAACTTCTTTGGTGCTCAAGACCCAGAAACACCTATTCGCTCAGATATTGGCGGCTATGCTAGAGGCTATGAATATTACACAGCTCGTGATAAGGGCAACTCCTTAGGTGTATTTATGAGCGGTAAATTGAACGATAAGTTGACCTTGAACTATAGCCGTTTTGAAGGTAACTCCTCCTTTGCACAGTTGAGTACGGAAACAAATCCTATCAAGCAAAAGCTCCACTCTACAACATATGCTTATCATGATACAAAAAATAACGTGTCCTTAATCTATAAGGATCGTAATACGACAGGTACACTATTCTATAATGATAGAGATTTGTATGGTAAAAGTCGCGTACACAGTAAAAAAGTATATACTGTGAGCGATAACAACTATATTGCACGCCAATATGGTTTTGATGTGCAACATGAATGGGATTTCCGGGATGGTAAAGATTACTTAATTGCCGGTATTCTTGGTAAACGTGAAACCTATAAGACTACTGCTGGTCCGTACTATGGCAACCCACATCGCAATAGCTTGGCCTTTTATGGTACCTATTCCCGTCAATTTAATCCAAAATGGACTGGTATTTTAGGTTTGCGTTATTCCGATATTAAGGATCCTGTGAGAAATCAAAAGGTATTGACGCCGCAGTTCCAATTGCAACATCGCATCAACAAGGAATCGTCCATGTATATGAATGTTGGCAAAGCATTTAGAATGCCGAACCTTAGTGATACTTTCAAGAAAATCAACAAAGGCTATGCCTCTGTTAGTGGACGTAACTTGAAACCTGAAGAAGGTTGGAACTATGAATTGGGCTACAAGCATATTACCGACAAGGATAGTTGGAAGGTAGCCGCATTCTATATGGACTTTAAGAACTTCTTCTCTTGGAAGCCAGATAGCAACGGTAAGAATACAATCCGTGTAAATGGTGGCCGTTATAGAAATGTGGGCATTGAAGCTCAGTATGGCCGCAAATTAACGGATCATTTGAAAATGACTGTTGGTGCATCGTACTCCAACCCTAAACAACGGGAAATCGATAAAACCTATTGGAAACAAGCTAACCCTAAATTGCAGTTTACAGGGGGCCTTCACTATAACAGCTCGACTTGGACTGCCGGCACTAGCATCAACTTTGTTACAAAACGGATGAAGAACCGCGATGGCGGTACCAATCCAAATCTTGTAGCTTGGAATGCCTATGTAGGGTATCAATTTAATGAAAACTCTTCCTTACGCCTCGATGCGCGTAACTTGTTGAATCGTCACAATGTTATCTCTAATGGTGATTGGGAATACTGGGATGAACCATTCAACTATCAATTAAGCTACACTCAAAAATTCTAGTAGTTATTTACTTTTTCGTAGAACAATACAAGGAGTATCACCATGAATAAGAAGACCAATCTCCTCATATGCTTGATGATACTTCTTTGTATATGTATAGCAGGTTGTGGTTTTCAACCTAGAGAATCCGTCACAAGTCCTATGCGTTATGTTGAAAGCTATGATGGTGTCAGCGTAGGTGTTCCTGAGCATCCAGAGCGTGTTTTAGCATTATCTTCCGCAGCAGATACGATTTTATTAGGACTTATAGAGCCCAATCGCCTGGTGGGTATTAATAAATTATCTACCTATGAGGAGTATTCCTTGGAAGCAAAGCGAGCTAAACTCGTAAAACCGGTGTTGGGTTCCTATCCATTGGAGAAAGTTATAGCCTTGAAACCAGATCTCGTCATCGCTCCAGATTACACGAGTGCAGATGTTATTGACGGTTTGCGCCACATGGGTATACCTACTGTTGTAGTACCGACACCGTCTACGGTAGAGGAAGTCATTCATAATATAACGGATATTGCGCATGTGGTTGGGGAGGATGAAAAGGGTCAATTGTATACCCAGAAGATTCGTCGTGAATTAGATGAGATGAAACGGCTAGGGGCCTCTATTCCTGTAGAACAGCGTAAAAGTGTACTCTTTGTATCCTCCATGGATGGTTATACAGGAACAGGTAGTTTGTTTGATGATATGTGTAAGTATATGAGTATCTACAATGCACCTGATCTTTTAGGATTACCGCCACGGACGCCCTTTGGGGATGAACGGGTCATAGCGATGGAACCAGATTATATTTTTATTCCCTCCTATAAGGGAATGGATAAGACATTAGCCAGTCGATATTTAGATAATCCCGCATTTCAGAATTTGTCAGCTGTACGGGAAAACAGAGTTAAACCCTTGCCAGCAGCATACCTATATACAATGAATCAGCATATTGGTGAAGCCATGCTAGCCATTATGCATACTGTGTATCCTCAGTTAGAAAGGAATTCTCATGACTAAACAGAAACAACGTATCATGGCAATTGCCATAATTGGGGTATTGCTGTGTATTGTGAGTCTATTGGCACTACACCTAGGAACGATTATGATTCCTATCGGTGGGGGCATACAAAGCATTTTAAATGGTATGGGAATACCTGTACACTTCACAGAGCCTATTACAGCTGAACAAGAGGCGGTATTGTGGTTTATCCGTATGCCACGCCTTATCATAGGTTTACTCGTAGGTGGTGCCTTGGCACTCGCTGGTGCGGTTATGCAAGGGGTGTTCTCAAACCCACTAGCGGATCCAGGTATTATGGGCGTATCTGCAGGTGCATCGCTTGGTGCCGTTATTGCTATTGCGCTCGGCTTTACATCCCTAGGGATGTTTTATATGCCTGCCTTTGCTTTCGTAGGGGCCTTTGTATCAGTTGGTATTACCATTCTTTTGACTTTGCGTAATAACAAGCTAGATACGACAACCTTATTGTTAGCAGGCGTAGCTGTGAGCATGTTATTAGGGGCTTTTACCTCCGGTATCTTGACGATGATCAATGAATATCGTTTGCGCGAATTCCTATTCTGGATGGTAGGGGGCCTCGATTTCCGTCGTTGGGACCATGTTCTATTGGCGGTTGGACCTATCATGACAGGCAGTGTTATTTTAATGATGCTTGGGCGCCATTTAAATGTACTCGTTCTCGGCGACACAGAGGCGCGCGCTCTAGGTGTGCCTGTAATGGTGTATCGCATGTTATTCCTATTCTTATCATCCGTCATTACTGCTACCGCTGTATGCGTCAGCGGTTCTATCGGATTCGTAGGGCTTGTGGTGCCACATATTGTACGTCTCTTAGTAGGACCAGATCATCGCATATTATTGCCTATGGCCGCCATTGGTGGTGCGCTATTCCTCGTATTCTGCGATACCTTAGGACGTGTCGTAGCACAACCAGTAGAAATTCGCGTAGGTATTATGACGGCTCTCTTAGGGGCACCGTATTTCTTATATTTACTTCATCGCTTGCGCAGTAAAGGAGGGGCCTAATGAAATTAGATGTTCAATCTTTATCCGTTACATTAGGGGAAAACCCGATTCTAAAGGATGCGTCCTTCTCTATTGATAGTGGTGAATTCGTCGGTATTATCGGGCCTAATGGTTCTGGTAAAACGACGTTATTAAAAACCTTGCGTGGCCTTTATCCTATATCTGAGGGACAGGTTTTGTGGGATGGTAAAAGTATCGCCTCTTTGAGCGACAAGGAAATTGCTCATCATGTGGCGTACATGCAGCAATCTGTCAATGTGTCCTTTGACTATGAAGCCATCGATATTGTAATGACAGCTCGTTATCCTTATTTGAAATGGTGGCAACAAGAAGGCCCAGACGATAAGGCTATCGTAGAAAAGGCCATGAAAGAGGTAGGTGTGTATCACCTGCGCAATCGATCTGTACAAAACCTTAGTGGTGGTGAGCGTCAACGGGTATTCCTAGCAAAGGCGTTGGCACAACAAACAGAGGTGCTCTTATTAGATGAACCAACAGCGGCTCTCGATTTAGTTTACGCCGATGATATCTTCCATGAAGGTCGTAGATTATGCGACGAAGGTAAAACGATTCTAATCGTTGTTCACGATTTAGAATTGGCTGCTAAATATTGTACCAAGCTCGTCCTAGTTAGCGATGGTCATATCATTGACGTAGGTACGCCGAGAGAGGTGCTGACGGCAGAAAACTTGCGTGCTGCATTCCATCTATCTGCAGCGGTTTACGATGATCCGTACTTCAAACAACAGCGTATCTTTGTATTCCCTAAGGGCACTACAAGCATTGATGAGTTCAAGCAAACCAATGCGAGTACGGACATATCTTTTGATCCTAATCTAAAATAGTTAAATAGGATTATGGATACTTAGCAGCTGGTTCGTAGCATCTCATCATGTGTTACTAACTGATTGTGAATTACTTATTTTTCATGAGTTACTAATTTAGTTACTAACTTATTATGAATTACTGATTTACTATGAATTACTAATTTATTATGTCTGTCGGCAGTTTACATTGCAATTCTGAGTGAGGTTAGCCTTATGTTATATCCATTTACTGCGATTGTTGGTCAAGATGAAATGAAATCGGCCCTTTTGCTCAATGCCATCAATCCATCCATTGGCGGTGTGTTGATCGAAGGTGAAAAGGGCACTGCTAAATCGACGGCTGTACGAGCGTTGGCAAATCTGTTACCTCCTATGGAAATAGGCTCATCTGCCATGACCGTTGTAGAACTGCCTATCAATGCCACGGAAGACCGAGTGGTGGGATCTATTAACTTGGAAAAGGCTTTACAAGAGGGGGTAAAAGCCTTTGAACCAGGCATTTTACATGCTGCACATCAAAATATTCTCTATGTAGATGAGGTAAATCTATTAGATGATCATATTGTAGATATTTTGCTCGACGTAGCAGCCATGGGCGTCAATACAGTTGAGCGTGAAGGGGTGAGTCATTCCCATCCATCTCGTTTCATCCTTGTAGGAACGATGAATCCAGAAGAGGGAGATCTTAGACCTCAATTGTTAGACCGTTTCGGCTTATCCGTTATGGTTTATGGGGAGCATGACCCAGCACAGCGTATGGAGGTTATCAAGCGTCGCCTTGCTTTTGGAGATGACCCAAAAGGCTTTATCGCATCCTATAAAGATTTGGAACTAGCATTACACGAACGCTTGTTACAAGCCCGCCAATTATTGCCAAGCGTCATCCCTTCAGATGATGTATTGCTAAAGATTGCGAGCATCAGCATCGGTGTCGGCGTTGATGGTCATCGCCCAGATATTACGATGATGCACACCGCTCGAGCTCATGCCGCCTTTCAGGGGCGCAATCAAATTATAGATGAAGACCTCAAGGTAGCTGCCCGCTTAGCCTTGAAACACCGTTTGCGTCGATTGCCCTTTGAAGAGCAAGGTCATGATGAAGATCGCATTGATGCAGTGGTAACTGCAGTGCTCGAGGGCTAACCATGGATACATCTGTACAAGAGGCCCTCAAAATCGGCCTTGTAAATGACCAGATTCATACCATTGTTATTTCTGGTGGTACTGGTGTTGGTAAAAGTTATATCCTTCGCCAGTACCTCGAGAAATGGCAAATTCCCTATCGTTTAATACCTGTTTATGTAGATAACTCACAGTTACAAGAGTCTATCGATTTTGAGGCTTCTCTAGAACAGGGCAAGATGGTAATGTCCTCCGGTTTATTAGATGACACTAGCACGCGTTGTTGGGTTGTCGATGATGGACATGTGTTATCACCAGAGGTGCGACATGCACTACTGGTCGAGGCCAAGCGTCGCCAAATCTTGCTGATCATGACCATCAATCATGAGGATCAAACCCTAGATGATGCGGAGTGGGAACTCGTAGATGTGCATGTATCGATGGAGACGCCTTCTCTAGAGTCTCGTATCGTAGTATTGCAACAACATAGAGAAGAAATTCAATGTATTGATATATCCACATTTGGTGGTAATCAAACAAACCTAGATGATGGGCCATCTGAGGTGGAATCTAAGTCAATAGACATTCCTTCATCTGAGGATATAGGTTCTCTCATAGCAAATAAGAGTGTTCAAGCTGTAGCTGTTCCTGATGCCATGCTTTCACTGGCTATATCCTACGCATTACAAGCAAGAACTGTAGGTCATGGGGCTGAATATATATTGTTACAAGTCATGAAGTCGCTCGCTGTTCTTGAGGGCAGTTCGTACTGTAAACCATTTCATGCTGAACAGGCAGTGCTCTACGTACTACCACATCGTATGAAGCGTAATGATGACTCTGAGTCGGAATCCTCACAAGGGGATTGTATGGCTGATAATAATAAACAAGAACAGAATGACTCCAATGATGCTATAACGGCAGCTGATTCGGATAGCGCTAAGGATTCTAATGATAGTGACGCCGATGATGTGCAATCGGAACAACGTGAATCGGCAGATTGCAATAACGATATGGACGGGACAGAGGATGAACTGTCTGATCAAGAAGATTCTAGTAGCTCTGACCAAGAAGACTCTGGTAGGTCTGATCAAGAGGAATCAAGTGATACTAATGACTCTGACTCCATATCCCAGGGGCCGAATCATCCGTTGAATGCTGATAGCAATGAGGCTGACGGGATATCCGCTTTAGGATTGCCAGATATGGTGGCTAAAATTGCAAATAAGATGTTTCAGTGGAAATTGGAATCATCTAAGACGGTGGACAGACAATACCGCAAGGGTTCAGGGCGCCGCCTCATGACAAAAACGAAGGATACGAGGGGGCGCATGATTCGAGCTTATCAGGACGAGCATGCTCTAGAGGACTTGGCCTTAGTAGACACATTACGAGCAGCGGCGCCGTATCAACGGTTGCGGATTGCTGTTAAAGTAAAACAACTACAACAATCTGCTCAGCTACAGCAGGAGAGCCGTCAAGACGATAAGGGATTATCAATTCTGGTGAAGCCCCAGGATTACCGCCGAAAAGCACGGGAAAAACGGATCGGTGCCTACCAGCTTTTTGTAGTCGATGCTAGTGGCTCCATGTCAGCTCGCCATCGTATGGAGGCCACAAAGGCTGCTGTTTTAAGCTTGTTACGAGATTCTTATATTCATCGTGATTCAGTGGGGCTCATTGCATTTCGCAAGGAATCTGCAGAGGTATTATTACCCTTCACGCGCAGTGTAGAGCGGGCCGAGAGATTATTGGCAACATTGCCAACAGGAGGTAAAACGCCATTGGCGCAAGGTTTACGTACGGCCTATACCATGTGTGATAGACTCTTACGCAAGCATTCAGCGGAGCGTATACAGATAATTTGTATTACCGATGGTCGTGCTACGTCGGGGGATTCAGAGGAACCTGTAGCAGAGGCCAAACAATGGGCTCGTATTTTAGGCACCTTGCCGGTAGACTGTATCGTTATCGACACAGAAACGGGCTTTATCAAGCTAGGATTAGCTAAGAAATTATGTCAATTGATGAATGGCAGTTATTATGCCATGGATACTATTTCGGCAGAACGTATTTTGCGGGTATCGCGGAGGTAAATCATGAGTCGTCTCATGTATATTTCTAATTTAGGAAAACAAATCCAATATATAGAAAAGGCTGTCGCTACCTATCCAGAGCTTTTACAAGGGGAGGTAGACGTTTGCAACATGAAAAAACCGCCTCTCTGGGATGGGGATTTTGAAAGCCGCCTTCGCGCTGCTGATGTAGTTCTCGTGACGAATATGGGGGTGGGCTTAGATTCACCATTCTTGGAACGTCTGGAGCGGTGGCTATATGCGCATCATCCTAAATACTGGATCGATGTGGTAGAGCCTAAGAAAACAGATATTCTCTATCGTAACTTAGATGAGGAACAGCGAGTTCGTCTTGAAAGTTACCGCCGCACTAGTGGTGTCATGAACTATGTGCGCTTGATCAATGGTGCTTTCAGCACGAAACCTGTCTCTGAATGGGAGGAGCCAGATCATATTCCGTGGCAGGCCATCATGGGACGAGCAGGCAATATCTACGAAACCTATGATGAGTTCATGGAGGCCGAAGGGCATCGCGAATGGCCATCCATAGCGGTATATTTTTACCGTGACGAGTGGGTCATGGGGGATATTGAGTATCAGCAAGCCCTGTTTGAAGAGATTTATAAACATCAGTACAACCCAATTATTTTTTACGGACAGTATGGCTCGAATCCTCGCGTAGGTATTCCGAATATGAAGCTGTCCATGAACCATCTCTTTGGAAAGGATGTATTTCCCTTTGATGTGCTCATCAACACATGTAAATTCTCCTTCCAGTCCTTAGGGGCTCAAACCTTGGAGGAGTTAAAGTTACAGGGTGTTCCTATCGTTCAAGGCTACACCATATACATGGATGAACAGTCCTGGGCGGCAGATCCACAAGGTGTGACGCCTTTAGATGTGAACCTATCTATTTCACAACCTGAGCTAGATGGCGTTATCCACGGTGGGGTCGTTGCTTGTCAGACCTTTGATGAGCAGGGCCACTATATGTACTTGCCTGTGAAAGAACGCATCGGTGCTGTGGTGCAGCGTGCTATTAAGTGGTCTAAGCTGCGTCACATTCCAGTATCGGAACGAAGGGTAGCCATTATATTGCATAACTATCCGCCGAAGAATTCCAACATTGGGTCCGCTGCAGGTCTTGATACGCCTGAGTCGGTGCTACGATTGTTGCGTCAAATGCAAGAGGAAGGATATTCAATCGATAGTGTACCGGAAACGAGTGCAGCTTTGATGGATATGGTGACCTCTCATATGACGAATGACCGTTCCATGCTCACCGATGAATTACTAGGCTCTGCAGAAGGCCGCATGAGTAGCGATGATTACAAAGCATACTTTGCTACACTGCCAGAGGATACGCAGGCGGCGATGGTCAAGTCTTGGGGCGAGGCTCCAGGGGATGTATTCGTTTATGATGATGAAGTTATCATCCCTGGGTTTTCCAATGGCAATTTATGGATTACGGTACAGCCGCCTCGTGGCTTTGGGGAAAATGTATCTGCTATTTACCATGATCCCTGTTTACCACCTCCGCATCAATATCTAGCCTTTTACCATTGGGTACGAACTGTCTTTGAAGCAGATGCGGTCATTCATGTCGGTACCCATGGGTCTCTAGAATGGTTACCTGGTAAGGGGGCTGGCCTCAGTGCTAGTTGCTATCCAGAAATTGGTATTTCTAGCTTGCCTAATATTTATCCTTATTGGACAACCATTATAGGGGAAGGTATTCAAGCGAAGCGGCGTAGTTCAGCCTGCTTAGTGGGGCACTTGTCGCCGCCGATGACGACGGCGGGTCTCTACGATGAGTTTGAAGAACTAGAAGCCTTGCTCGATGAACATAGTCATTTTGAGCAAGAACACCGTGAAAGTGTATCAGATATAGAGGACGTAATCAGGGAGAAAGCCATCTCCTGTCATCTTATTGAAGAAGACCGGAGTGCCACCATGGCAGTAGGTGATATGATTACAGAGGTTCACGAAAAGCTGAGTGACTTAAAGCATATGCAGATGCGCAATGGTTTGCATATCTTAGGCCAAGGACCTGAGGGGATAGACTTAGAAGAATTTATTACAGCTATTATCCGAAACCCTCAAGGTGAGATGGCATCGGGCCTTGCTGTTATAGCAGAGGAACTGGGCTACGATTGGTCCTATGTTGAGGAACATACTGGAGAAACTGATAAGGATGGTACACGATACAGTGTTATTATCGACCGCATATGGGATGAGTTGCGTAGCTTTGTAAGCTATGTAGTCAATACGCCAGATTACTCCGTATCTGAACGGTTAGAACCGTTGGCAAAGGCTATCGTTCAAGAGTATATTCCTAAGTTAGGAGCTACGAAGAACGAGCTTGTTTCTATTTCTAGAGCCCTACAAGGGCAGTATGTAGAGCCTGGACCTGGGGGTGCACCTTCGAGTGGTCAAGTTGATGTACTGTCTACAGGACGTAACTTCTATAGTTTAGATGAACGGGCTTTACCTACAAAGGTCGCCTATCAATTAGGCATAGAGCTAGCAGATCAAGTCATTGCTGATTATATTCTAAATGAGCAACGCTATCCTGAGACAGTGGGTATCATTCTATGGGCTACAAGTAACTCTAGAAGTCATGGTCAATGTTTAGGTGAGTTTCTATACTTGCTAGGGATTCGGCCTAAATGGCAATCGGGCGGTCGCGTGTCAGGTTTAGAAGTGATTCCTTTAGAGGAATTGCAGCGCCCTCGCATCGATGTGATGGGCCGCATCAGTGGCCTCATTCGAGATATGATGCCTACTGCTATCGGCTGGCTCGACAAAGCCGTTGAAATGGTGGCAGAATTAGATGAGTCGTTGGAAGACAACTACGTTAAAAAGCATATTCATGATGATGTAGATTGGCTCGTTGGACAAGGTGAGGACCCTCTATTGGCTACTAAAAAGGCTAGACTCCGCATCTTTGGCGATCCGCCCCAAGCTTATGGCACGGGTGTAGGTGCCTTGATTGAAGGAAAAAACTGGGAGTCTTTCAAAGACATTGCCCAAGTGTACAGCCAGTGGAGTAGCTTTCACTTACATAAGGACATTCCTCAGGATATGAGGCTGTTCCAGCGCCGATTAACTACGATGGATGTGACTATTAAGAATGAAGATAATCGGGAAACGCACATTATGAGCGCCGACGATTATTATAGCTATCACGGTGGTCTCATTGCAGCGGTGCGTACCGCAAAGGGTAGTGCACCACGGGCTTATGTGGGTGATAGCTCGGATCGCAGCCGTGTAGTGATGCGCTCCTTAGGTGACGAAATTCGTCGCGTTGTACAAGGGGAAACGCAGAATCCTAAATTTATCGAAGCCATGATGAAGCATGGATATAAAGGGGCTTCAGATATGTCAAATGTGGTTTCCCACACCTTTGGATGGGATGCTACGAGTGATGTTATACCAGATTGGATCTACGAAGGGTATGCTAATAAGTACGCCTTAGACAAAGTAGTACAAGATTGGATGCGCCAAGTAAACCCTTGGGCTTTGCAACGTATTACAGAAATCTTGCTAGAAGCCTCTCAACGTGGTTACTGGGATGCATCACAAGAAATGATTCAAGAGTTACAGTCGTTATATATTTCCATAGAAGGTGTTATAGAAGGTCGTTAGTATGAAGCAAAGAATTTCTATTATTTGTACCATCGTCATGATGGTACTACTAGTGGTCGGTTGTGGACCTACACAGACGGGCACGACGGGGACCACACATCAAGTTACAGATGGGACAGGCACAGTTGTTACGGTGGCTAATGAGCCAAAGCGTATCGTGCCTATTGGAACGAGTACGGAGGATATTGTGTTATCCTTGGTGGACCCAAGTCGAGTGGCAGCGATTGGTACATTGCCAAATAATGTGCCTGATGCGGCTAGCAAGGTAGAAAAACATGTGAAAGCCTCTGCAGAGTCCTTATTATCTGTACAACCTGATCTGGTATTAATTCCAAACTGGATGTCTCCTGACGCGATTGGAGAAATGCCAAATATGCAAATTCCAGTGTATGTGTACAAGACGCCAACTACGGTTGAAGAAGCAAAAGCTACTATTCATGAGATTGCAGAGCTCCTACATGCCTCTGATGAATCCATGATTGCTAGCATGGATGCAGACTTGAAAACCGTTGAGGATTTAGCCAATAAGCATACAGGACCTCGTCCTGTGGTGGCTTTTTACTCGCAATTTGGCCTAAATGGTGGCAAGGGGTCAACCTTTGATGATATGTGTAAGTATATGAAGGTGACTAATGCGGCTGCTGAATTGGGTCTTGGTGCCTATGACAATGGGACGCGTGAGGATTTGATTCGCATGAACCCCGACGTGATTATCATCCCATCAGCGTCCTATACTTCTGATGGCTATAAGCCTGCATCGGCAGATCAGCTTTATTCAGATCCTGCTCTTCAAGGTGTCAAAGCTATCGCTAACCATCGTGTGTTTCTCGTAGATTCTGCACAGATCATGAGTTATTCCCAATTTATGACCCGTGCAATGGTATCTATGACACAATATATATATAGTATGTGATTTATGTGTGTGGAGGTTTTTTATGAAAGTATCCAAAATGAAACGATTATCCATGTATGTAGGGTTAGCCCTGGTATTTGGTAGTACATTGAGTGTAACCCAAGTATTAGCGGCTGATGCAGGTGATGCGAAGGAAACGCATACCATTGTTGTTACTGCAACACGTAGTGAACAACAACTTTCAGAGGTACCAGCTAGCGTAGGCGTAGTAACAGGGGACGATATCCGTGAACGTCATGCTACAACAATGAACGAAGCCTTGAATATCGTACCAGGCGTAGATATCAATACATACGGTGGTGGCGTAGGTTACACAAATTCTAATGCATTTCGTATCAATGGTTCTGACCAAGTATTGTACTTGGTAGACGGTATCAATATGGGGGCCGCTGGTGTGAATCCGCCAATGACAATATTGAAAGATATGTCTGGCATTGACCGCGTAGAAGTACAACGTGGTGCAGGTTCTACATTGTATGGTTCCGGTGCCATCGGTGGTGTGGTTAACGTGATCACTGCAAAACCTGAGCCAGGCGTTCAAACTAAGTTACGCGTGATGGGCGGTAGCAATGATTTAGAGCAATACGCAATTACCAACGAAGGTAGCAAAAATAATTGGTACTGGCGTGTAGGCGCACAAAAAGATATCATCGGTTCCTATAAAGACGGCCATGGTGTACGTATTCCTCAACATGGTAACAGCCATAATGCATCCTTCATGGTAGGTAATAAAATCAATGATAAAAACGATGTAAAAATTTCCTACGATACATACCGTGGACATGTAATGTACTCTGACCATTTAGGTGCTTTAAACCACATCCGTTATGGTCATGAAGCAAATGATTCCTTACGTGCTATTTGGAATAACAAAATTAGCAATCGTTGGAGCCATCAATTCTATGTGATGAATAATCACTATAAAACAGAATATGATCATTACCCAACAGATGTAAAAACTCGCGGTATCGGTGATCAAGTAACATACAAAGCTAAAGACCATACGGTAGTAGGTGGTTTCGATTGGCGTCAAGATAAAGTGGTTAACATGGGCGGTGTAAAACTAACAAACGCATCTTACTATATCCAAGATGAATGGAAATTTGCGCCTAAATGGACTGTAACACCTGGTATCCGCATTGACCATCACTCTTCCTTCGGTACACATACATCTCCATCTATCAGCCTTGGCTATGATGTAAATGCAAAAACAAATGTGTATGCTGCGTATAAAGAGTACTTCTTGGCTCCTACACCATACCAATTGTTCGATGGTTTTAACGGGAACCGCGATTTGAAACCTGAAACAGGTCGTGAGTTTGACCTTGGTGTACACCATAAATTCGGTAAAACTTGGAACAGTAACCTTAGCTTCTTCAGCCGTCATACGAAGGATAGAATCGGTTGGGTTATGACAAATCCTGCAGCTTTCACAGGCCAATATCGCAATTTCGATACTGAAAAAGCGTATGGCATCAATGCAGACGTACGCAAACAATTGACTAATCATTTATCTGCCCGTCTTGGCTATACATATACTCATATCGATGCAACACCAACGCGCAAGGCTAACCGCGATGGTTATGTGCCTAAACATGCTGTTAATGCTGGTCTTGACTACAACGATGCTAAATGGGATGCTCACTTGGATATTCGCGGCGTCATCGATCGTCCTGGTACTGCTGCTAATGTATTCCCTCGCAAAACATACTGGTTGGCTGACATCAGCGCTAACTACCGAGTACGCGAAAATGTAACTGTATTTGGCCGTATCAACAATATCTTTGATACATACTATGCAGAACAATCTAGCGTTCGCTGGGGTAACCCTGGTGACTGGTGGCCAGGTCAAGGTCGTAACTTCCGCTTAGGCCTTGAAGTGACTATCTAATAGTTCTAAATTTAATAAACCTTATGAAAGAGCCTTTAGGGGCTCTTTCATTTTTGCATTAATAATGCATGGTATATTTGTTATATTATGAGACTGGTTTTCACTAATTGATAAGTCAGTCATATGTACATAAGTCTGTATTATAAAACTATAGATTTTCTATAGTAAAAGCACTATAATATTAAGTATCTATATATATCAATATATTAGTACTTTATCTTTGTAAAGAACAGAACTGCGGCTGTATGTAGTGGTTTTGTTACTTTTACAGTTAATATAGCCTCCCTGTTGAGGCAGTTTCTTTTTTAGAGGAGTTGGATCTCAATGAAACAACCAGAATTGTCGCCGTATATGATGGCTCGAAAGCCATCTGGCATTCGCCTAGGACAAATTAAATTCTTGGAACGTAAGAACCCACCAATTTTGGTGAATGGTTCTATTGGTAATGTAATGCGTCCTATGCATCCCGCCATGCAGCGTCGGTTGTTCGATTTGGGCGGTGTGGATAGCCCGTTCCATACAGGCATTGTACCGTATGTACCAACGACAGGTACCGATGAATGCCGCGAAGCATTCCTTCACATTTTGCGCAGCCAAGGTTTTGATACAACAGGCCTTAATGTACTCGTAACTGATGGTGCATCTATGGCGATGGAAATTATCATGCTTGGCGTATGTGGCGGTGCTGGGGAAGAGGAACGCCCTCTTTTAATGTTCAACCCATCTTATACAAACTATGATGCGGTAGGTCTTCGAATCGGCCGTAAAACAGTTACTGTGGAACGTCAACTTAATGAAAACGGCGAATTTGAATTGCCATCCGTTGAAACCGTAGAACAACGTATTATCGATACAAAACCAGGTGCGTTGCTCATCATTCCTTACGATAACCCTACAGGTCAATTATTCAGTAAAGAAACATTGATCGAATATACAAAAT
This sequence comes from Veillonella sp. ZSJB6, assembly GCF_051549505.1. Lineage (NCBI taxonomy): Bacteria > Bacillati > Bacillota > Negativicutes > Veillonellales > Veillonellaceae > Veillonella > Veillonella sp. ZSJB6. The sequence continues at coordinate 29,198 of NZ_JBPUGE010000003.1, forward strand.
TATGTGTTAAACATAATTTGTGGATTATCTCTGACGAAGCCTATCGCGAATTGGCTTACGAAAAAGGTAAGGAAACATCTAGTATTTGGGCGTTAACAGATAAGGATGTGCCTGGTATTGAAGGTCGTCGTATTAGCCTTGAAACAGCTAGTAAGGTATGGAACGCTTGTGGCCTACGCATTGGCGCCATCATTACGGATAACAAATTGTGCTATGAAAAATCTGTAGCCGAATATACAGCGAACCTTAGTGCTAATACATTAGGTCAATATATCTTTGGTGCTTTGGCTCATGAAAGCCATGCAGAGCTTCATAACTGGTATGAACAACAACGCGATTACTACCGTAAGATGATCTTTGAACTTCACGAAGGTTTCAAAGCGGTCGAACCTGATTTCATCGTATCTCGTCCAGAAGCGTCTATTTACTTTGTTATCGACGTACGGAAGGTAGCGAAACCGGGCTTTGATGGTGTAGAATTTGCCTCTTGGTGTGCTGAATACGGTGCTATTAGTCTTGATGATGGTAAAGAATACACACTCCTCATGGCTCCACTCAATGGTTTCTATAGCGGTAAAAAAGGTGAAGATAATCCAGGCAGAACACAATTACGCGTATCCTTCTGTGAAAATCCAGACCTATTGCGCTTGGCACCTGAATTATTATCTAAACTATTCAGAGCCTATGAAGCACAACGATAGAAGAAGTATAATTCTAATATAATAGATGCCCTCCTTTTGGAGGGCATTTTTAGTTGAACTATTGATTGCCATAATATTGTTAGTAAAATTAATAAAATAATGATAGAATTATGATATAAGGAGGTGTATATATTGATTAATATTAGACCTGTATCAGACTTGCGTAATAAATTTCCTGAAGTTGAAGAAACCGTTATTACAACAAATTCGCCTGTATTTTTAACTAAGAATGGATATGGAACTATGGTGTTAATGAGTATTGAACAATATTCAGCATTAACAGATCCTATTGAGTACGCCTTGGATGAAGCTGATTCTGCAGCAAAAGAAAGTAAAATTCGATACTCTGGTGCCGATGTATTTCGTCGCGTAAGGGAGAGAATCGATGGAGCGGAAATATAAACTTACGATTTTACCATTATTTGAAGAGGAGCTTAATCATATTGTTGATTATATAACTTATGTTCTGCATAATAGAGAAGCCGCTCATCAACTAATTACAGATATTGAGGCTGCTATATACACAAGATTAAGTTGTCCAGAATCTTTTGCCGTATATCCGAGTAAGAAACAACGTGAGTATCCATATTATAAAATTATAGTACGTAACTTTTATATCTTTTATGTAGTAATTGAAGATGTAATGGAGGTTCGTCATATTTATTATAATCGGTGAAATTTAAAAATATATTGAATCATAAAAAACAAAAAGAGCTATAATCGCATGTATTATAGCTCTTTTCCTTTTATCCCTAAGTATGGTGAGTAAGGGAGTATTTTATTTCCTGTTTTCATCATGATCGGATCCCTTAGTATTGATTTCGACAGCGAGTTGTTCGCTAAGCACAGAAGTTTCCTCTGTTAGTTCTGTCGTAGGATACGAAGTATCTTCTAAGTTTACCGTTTCTAATAATTTGTCGATATCGTCCGATTGGATGGATACCTCTTTGTTATACCATTCGCCGAACTCAAGGATTACCTTTTCGTTACGACGGAAATAGGTATACTGATCAATCTTACGAGACTCTACAAGTTCTGCATTTTCTAAGATGCTCATAAATGTAGAGATGGAAGATTGAGATACACCACAGCGCTTTTGAATACTCTTAACGCTTACACTGTTAGGGAAATCGATAAGAGTTTTAGTGTGTACTTGTACACCGAATTCTTTCTCTGGGTGCTTTAGCCACAATATAATATCTAACCGATGTGGATTTGATAATGCTTTCAAGATTCTTAACGGGTCCATATGGCCTCCTCTGGTAATTCCAAAATAATGAGTGCCTAACCTTGACCGTGGTCTTGCATTATGCGGTCGTATTATACGCGTGTTGCTCCGTATAGGGTTTTTCCTACTTTTATCATACGCTACTTTCACTGTGAAAGCTAGATAAACTTATAAATTTCACGAATTGATGAATTTTGTTGCACCTGTTGGTAATGAATAGTATGCAATAGTATAAGTATATAATGAGTATATATACATCCTATAGAGCTATTTACAACATAATGTTAAAAAATATAGAATATATTCATTTTTCTGTGGTAATTTTTAGAGGTATTTTGGTTCTTAATAGAGAAATATATATACTATATGAACTTATGTAAGTCTAAGCTTTGATTTAAAGGAGCTGAGTATATGGCAATTGATCGCAATGAAACATTTGACGTTATCGTTGTTGGTGCAGGCCCAGCAGGCTCTGCGGCGGCGTTACGCCTCGCGGAGCAACGGGTAAAGGTTTTACTCATTGAACGCGGTACCGCACCAGGCGCTAAAAATATGATGGGTGGACGTATCTATACGCATTCTTTAGAACGGTTAGTACCGGACTTTAGAGACCGTGCCCCATTGGAACGTAAGGTAACAAAAGAACGCATTTCTATTGGCTCTGGCAATGAAATGACGACTATTGAATACAGCTACGAAGATGGACAACCGAATGAAGAATCCTACGTAGTATTACGCGCTAAATTCGATAAATGGCTCGCTGAAGAGGCTGAGAAAAAGGGTGCTCTTCTCGTATCCAATGTACAGGTAACAGACCTCATTACTGAAGGTGAAGGCAAAAAGCAACGCGTTGTTGGCGTTCGTTGCCACGATGATGAAGTATATGCAAAACTTGTTATCATCGCAGAAGGCTCTAATACAGTATTATTAGAAAAAGCAGGTCTTACAGCTCCTACCGATCCAAGCACTATGGCAGTAGGGGTAAAAGAGGTATACAAACTTAAAAAAGAGGACCTTGAAAATCGCCTTATGCTGTCTGGAGATGACGGTATGGCGTGGCTTACTCTAGGTGATATGACCTCTGGCTTATTGGGAGGCGGCTTTATTTATACAAATAAAGATAGCCTTTCTGTGGGTATGGTTGTGGGCCTTGAAGACATCGGTAAAGCCGATCGTTCTGTAGACGATATGCTTTCAGCTTTCACAAGCCATCCAAGAATTGCGCCATTGTTGAAAAATGGTCAGTTGAAAGAACATAGTGCCCACCTCGTACCTGAAGGGGGCTATAAATCGATGCCTACATTGGGTGGTAATGGTTATATTATCGTTGGCGATGCGGCGCGCATGTGTATGAATCTTGGGTATACTATTCGTGGTATGGACCTTGCTATCGAGTCCGGTATGTGCGCAGCAGATGCAGTTAACGTAGCCTTGCGCGATGAAAATATGGATCGCGTAGCTAAATTGTATGAACGTCAAATCAAGAGTTCTTGGTTACTGAAGGACTTGAAGCGTTACAAAAATATGCCTAAATTCCTCGCTACCCATCCGCGTATTTTCAATGAATACCCAGCATTTGTTAATAATTTGATGCGCGACGTATTCACTGTAAATGGTGATGGTGCAGTACCAATGATGAAAAAAATTATGCGCCGTGTCGGAGACATTGGCCTATTTACCTTGATTCGTGATGCTTGGAAAGGGGTGCGTTCCCTATGAAACTAGAAGAGCGTTTGGGCGCCAATAAATATTATGTAGATGAAACGTCTCCTCATATCCTTGTGGATGGCGCTGGTTTTAGCCTTGAAGAGAAAATGAAACTCGTCAATGGCTGTCCGGCTGGTCTATATACATTACAAGATAATGGCGATTTAGCCTTTGATTTTGCCGGCTGTTTAGAATGCGGCACATGCCGTGTTCTTTGTGGTGAAACAATCGTAAAAACTTGGAAATATCCGCGTAACGCTAAGGGCGTAGAATTTAGACAGGGGTGAGTGTATGGAGTTATTAGTATGTATCAAACAGGTTCCAGATACCTCTGAGATTAAGCTGGATCCGGAAACAAATAATCTCATCCGCACAGGCTTGCCTAGCATTGTAAACCCTGACGATATGCATGCGTTAGAGGCGGCATTGGCGGTAAAAGACCAATATGAAGGTAGTCGTGTAACAGTTGTCAGCATGGGGCCTCCACAGGCGGAAGAAGCACTTCGTCAATGTTTAGCTCTCGGCGCTGATGATGCGGTACTCGTTACAGACCGTGCGTTCGGTGGTGCCGATACATTGGCTACAAGCTATACCATTGCGTCTGCAATCCGTCATATTCAACGGACTATGAACCGTCAGTTCCAAATTATCTTCTGTGGTAAGCAGGCAATCGATGGCGATACTGCACAAGTAGGGCCTCAAATTGCAGAGGAACTCGGTATGGCGCAAGCTACCTATGCTTGTGAACTATCCGTAGATCAAGCAGCTCAAAAAGCAGTTGTGAAACGACAACATGAAAATGGCTATGAAATCGTAGAGGTTCCATTGCCGTTATTGGTTACAGCCACAGCTGAGCTCAACGAGCCACGCCAACCAGGCCTTTGGAGCTCTATTTATGCGAAACGGTATACTATCACTCACGTAACATTGCGAGATATGCCTCATATTGATGAAAGCCGTATCGGCCTTAATGGCTCTCCTACGCGTGTGCGTAAGGTGTACCAACCACCTCTCCGCGGTAAAGTAGAAATGTTGCCATCCATAGAGGAAGGGGCTAAAAAGGTTCTCGAATTGGCTTACCATATTAAGCCAGAAAAATTTGCTCATCTACTAGTGCCAAATGATGCGCCTGTTGAGGTGGCTGAGGACAATGATGAGGGTGTAGATGTAAAAGACCCTGTGCAACGGGCTGCGTCTGTTGAAAGCGTATCCCCTAGTGAGTTTAAGGCGGTAGCAGCTGCTAAAGGTGATGAAGGTTCTAAAGGAGGTGACCGGTAATGGCCGTGACAAATTTTGATGAATATAGAGACGTCTTTGTCGTAGCTGATACTATCGATGATGTGGTACATCCGGTTACGTATGAACTGATTGGCCAAGCTCGCCGTATCGCTAAGGAATTGGGCCAACTCGTTCAAGTTATGCTATTGGGCGAGAATGTTCAAACCGAAGCAGAGGAACTCGTAGCACATGGTGCCGATATCGTTCACGTTTTTGAAAGCCCGCTTTTGAAATACTATACAACTGATGGTTATACTAAGGTGTTAACAGACTTCTTTGAAGACCATAAGCCTAATATCCTTTTGATTGGTGCTACTAATAACGGTCGTGACTTGGCGCCTCGTATGTCTGGTCGCATGCAAAATGGCGTTGTAGCGGACTGTACGATCTTAACGGTAGATACGAATGAAGGCCTTGTAGAATGGACACGTCCTGCCTTGGGCGGCAATATCTTGGCGGAAATCATTTCTCCAAACCATCGTCCTCAAATGGGCTCCGTACGTCCTAACGTGTTCAAAAAGCCTGAACGTATTGCCGATAGCTGGGGTCGTATTCAAATTGAACAATTTGACCTCAAGCCTGAAGACATTCGCATGAAACGCCTCGACTTCATTCCGTTCAGCAAAGATGGTTACAACATCCAAGAAGCAGATATCATCGTAGCTGGTGGCCGTGGCATGGGCTCTAAAGAAAACTTCGATAAACTTTATGAACTAGCCGATGCTATCGGTGGCGTTGTAGGCGCTACACGTCCACTCGTTGAAAAAGGCTGGATTGAATTGCCATACCAAGTAGGTCAAACAGGCAAAACTGTAAGCCCTAAACTATACTTGGCATTCGGTATCTCTGGTGCTATCCAACACGTGAGCGGCATCTCCGGTGCTGACACAATCGTGGCTATTAACAACGATCCAAACGCAGAAATCTTCCAACACGCTAACTATGGTATCGTGGGGGATTGCATGGAAGTGTTAAATGATATGTTGGCGCATCTGAAATAAAGAGCAAGAGTATTTGAGCTCTCCTCGTAAAACCTAATAAACCATAGGGATACCTATCCTCAGCCTTCATGGGTACGCGTAGCGCCCAAGGCGGCTTCGAATAGGTATCCCTATTTATTTTCTAGCTACAGTAGAGCTCAAATATCTTAGCGTTACATACAGATACATCAGCATATCATTCTAGGGATTAGTGAAAGGCTCCATAGTGACCTAAGTCGCTTCCGGAACGGTAATCCTTTTTCATTTCTATGCGCTTTTCCTTCAGATGCGTCAATATATCATTTGGGGGAATGGAAAGAGTGGTACGCGTAGCGCCCAAGGCGGCTTCGAATAGGTATCCCTATTTGCCTTTCCTACTGTAGTAGAGCTCAAATATTTACACTCTAAATTTAAGCTGCTACACAAATTTATTTAGATGGGAGATAGGATGTCATTTTCAGAAAGGGTATCCTATCATATCCCTAAATCCATAAGCCACTTTATGGGGGCTTTTAAATACATTCTGCGCCTATGTATACACTATTTTTGTTGTTTATAGGTGGTAGGGTAGCGTTTTTTGTTTTTTATAATGGTATAATGAACTTATTAGAATAGAACGGATTGATGATGAGGAGGCTTTTATGGCTCGTAATGTTTTTGTCACTGGTGCAACGTCTGGTATTGGTCTTTGTATTGCAGAGGCGTATGCCAAGCATGGCGATAATGTGTTGATTTCTGGCCGTCGTGCTGAGTTATTGGGTGAGGTACAGGCTCGTTTGTCTAAGGAATATGGCGTACGTGTTGAGACTTTGGTTCTTGATGTGCGTAGTCGTGAGGATGTTGAAAGCAAGGTTCCTGCAGCTATCGAGGCTTTTGGTGGCGTTGATGTACTTGTAAATAATGCCGGTCTTGCTCAAGGGCTTGATCCTTTCCAAGATAGCTCTGTTGCTGATGCGGTGACTATGATTGATACCAATGTGAAAGGCCTTTTATATGTAACAAAAGCGGTATTGCCTTTCATGATTGATAAAAATGAAGGTCATATTGTAAATATGGGCTCTACGGCTGGTATTTATGCATATCCAGGCGGCGCTGTTTACTGCGCTACAAAGGCCGCTGTTAAGACATTGAGCGATGGTATTCGCATGGATACGATTGCTACAGATATTAAGGTTACAACTATTCAACCAGGTATCGTAGAAACACCATTTAGTGAAGTACGCTTCCACGGTGATGCGGAACGAGCAAAATCTGTATATGCTGGTATTGAGGCTGTTCAACCAGAAGACGTAGCCGATGTAGTATTGTATGTAACAAACCAACCTAAACGCTTGCAAATCTCTGATGTAACCATCATGGCGAACCAACAAGCAGCTGGATTTATGGTGCATAAGAAATAGTTACTTGAAATCCTATATCAATTAGGGTATACTTGTTGAGTGAATTTTGATAAATATAATTTTACAAAACTTATTTTCGGAGATTGTTGTTATGACAACAAGGATAAAGATATTATTAGTGGCTTCTTTAGCATGGGCAACTATTGGTTCCTATAGCATTACTAATGCTCATAATCCATCCAATGGAGGCGATTCCATGCCTATGACTGGTGGAATCTCAGTTGAACCTGCAGAACCCAATTTTATTATGCCAAGTCCTGTACATGTGTTTACCACAGTTAAAGAAGCAGCGGACTATATGAATATAACACCACAGATGCCAAAGCTGTTACCTGTAGGCTTTAATATTCAATCTGTCATAACCTTAGAGAAAGATATATTACAAGTTGTTTATGTCTATGAACCTGGTGCGGAGCCATATTACAACAAAGCTGGTGGTGCACTGATTATATATCGTTCATCTAAGTTAACTGGTGATATTAGTGGTGACCGTAAGATTCATAAGGTGATAGAAACTGAACGTGTAGATGGAACAAAAGTTACTTTCAAAGGCAGTGACAAAATGGTCAATCTTGCATTGTGGATGAAAGATGGGCAGAATCACTCGTTAGAGTTTCAGCATCCCGTTACGCGAGATATGGCGAAGGCTATGATTCGTAATATTGTTGAAGAAAAATCACATACAAAATAAATGTGTTTTTAATAATTTTTATGTTACGTGAAGGGAGATTATACCCATGGTTAAAAAATTTGTATTAATGGCAGTTGCTTGTGCTTGTGTAGGTTCTTACACTGTTGCTGGTGCACAAGGTACTCTTGATGTAAAACCAGATCCAGCTAAACCTATGGTAGCAGAACAGTCAGCGCCTATGGTTGGCATGCCAAATCCTATTCATGAGTTTAGCACTATTGATGAAGCTGCTAAATATATGAATATTACACCTCAATTGCCTAAGGTATTGCCTGTAGGCTACAATATTGAGTCTGTCAGCACTATCGAAAAAGATGTATTACAAGTAGTTTATGTATACCAAGCTGGTGAGGATGCGACTCGTAACCAAGCGGCAGGTAAACGTATCGTGTATCGCGTAGGAACTACAAAAGGTGATATTAGTGGTGATCATAAGGATTATCGCGTAACAGCTACAGAAAAAGTAAACGGTACAAAGGTTACTTTCAAAGGTGGCGAAAAAATGGTATATCTCACAGGTTGGACGAAAGATGGCCAAACTCATGCGATGTATTTTGAACGCCCTGTAACTCGTGATATGGCTAAAGCAATTATCGCAAATACAGTAGCACCTAAACTACATACAAAATAAAAGGTTCAGCCTAGTGGGATAGGCATGCGGGATGTAGTGAAACACTCGCATGGACTTTGTAAGGGTTATATAAGAAGCGGCTCCTCATATGAGGGGCCGTTTTTGTTGGTATGCAAAACTTTCATAATGATAATCAGTCTAATATACCTCTATGGGTATACATATATATACAGAGCATTGATAGAATAGAAATATAGTTATTTTATGTTAAGAAGGCAGGTGATGGATTGTATCGATTACTACTACAGCGTTTGGTGAGTATAGTTGGTATTTTATTAGTTGTTACCATCGGTACATTCGTATTGATTAAATTATCGCCCATCGATCCTGTGTCGATGAAGTTTAACCTCGTGGGAGCTACGCCTGATCCTGTACTAGTCGCTCAATTACGGGAACAGTTAGGTCTCAATGATCCGTGGTGGCAACAATATATGCGTTGGCTTAGTCAAATTATACGTGGTGATTTTGGGGAATCTATCCTATATTCGATGCCTGTAGCAACCTTGCTATCAGGGGCGTTGCCTAATACATTGGGTCTCGTCTCATTGTCACTTATTATGGGGATTATTGTAACTATTCCTCTAGGAATGCTGTCTGCAACGTATCAAAATTCTTGGGTGGATCATGGCGTTCGTCTATTGACATTTTTAGCCTTGGCCATCCCTAGTTTCTGGGTTGGCCTATTATTGTTGTACTTATTTGGCGTTAAATTGCAGCTTGTATCAGTTACGAATACAAATGGTTTCTCTGCGTATATTTTGCCAGCTGTGACATTGGCTTTATGGTTATGTGGATTATATATCCGTCGCTTACGGAATGCTATTTTAGAGGTGTCTCGACGCCCCTTTGTACAAGGTGCACGTGCCCTGGGCTTGCCGGAGTGGATGGTATATATCCGATATATCTTCCCACATGTAGGGCTCATGTTACTCCCTATGATGGGCGTAACGATGGGCGCTATGCTTGGAGGATCTGCTGTTATTGAGACGGTATTCGCCATTAAGGGCATTGGCTATATGATGGTACAAGGTATTATGGCTCGCGACTTTGTATTGATGCAAGGCTATATCATTTGGATTACGATGGTGTTTATTATTATCAATATCATCATTGATGCATTGAGTTATTGGCTAAATCCAAAACGCAGGGCCGCTATACAAGGAGGCTCTTATGAATAGACAAAAGCCGTATACCTTATATCTTATGTTGTGCTTAGCTACTCTATGGATTGTATTATTTTTATGCGCTCCCTATATAGCACCCTTTGACCCTGAAACAACTAGTATCCCCGACCGTTTACAAGATATCAGTAGTACCCATTTATTGGGGACTGACCAATTGGGCCGTGATGTGTGGTCTCGTATTCTCTATGGTGGTAAAGCATCTTTAGGGATTGCTTTCACTATTATTGGTATTAGTGGCGCTATCGGCATCGTCATCGGTGGCCTTGCAGGATTTTCTACGCCTCGTATCGACCGCTGGCTATCCCGCTTAATCGATTTGGTCCTAGGATTCCCGAATATGGTGATTGCTATTGCGTTCATCGGTATCATGGGGCCTAGCATTCCGAATGTCATTATTTCGCTGTGTATTACAAAATGGGCAGAGTATGCGCGCATCACGCGAGGTCTCGTACAAATCGAGCGTCATGCGGAGTATATTACCTTTGCTCGTATGTCGGGCGCATCTAATCTGCGTATCCTGTGGCGCTATATGTTACCAAATGTACTGCCACCGCTCTTGATTGTTATTATTCAACATCTCGGAGACGCTATCATCTTGGTTGCAAGTTTCTCACTCATTGGTATCGGCGTGCAACCACCAGATCCAGAATGGGGCACAATCTTATTAAGTTCTCGAGATTTTTTACAAACGGCGCCGTGGCTACTCATATATCCAGGGTTTGCCATTTTCATTACCGTTGTCTTATTTAACTATATTGGCGATGCGTTACGCGATGCACTCGATGTCTCTCAGTAACCGCGCTGTGTATAGATTTTTATTGTGAAAGCCCTAGCAGGCGCTGTATTTTTAAAGGAGAAATTATGAAACGTTGGTTATTAGTATGTTTAGCCATGTTGTCTATGGTAGCCCTCTTGACAGGTTGTGGCAGTAATACCGCTCAACAAGGCAAACAAGGAAAACACATGAATGTTGGCCTGTATTGGTTTGGTGAAACATTAGATCCAACTCATGAGTGGGATGCATGGACGTTGACACGTATCGGTGCCGGTGAAACATTGGCAACTGTAACACCAGACATGAAATTCACCCCACAATTGGCGGATTCTTGGGAAAATGTGGACCCTACTACATGGAAGTTCCACATTCGTGAAAATGTTAAATTCCAAAATGGCACACCTATGACACCACAAAAGGTAAAAGAGTCTATCGAGTACACTATGAAACAAAGTGCTCGTTCTGCAAAAGCTGTTAAGATTGAGTCTATCACTGTAGATGGTCAAAACTTGATTATCAAAACGACAGAACCTAATGGTTCCTTGTTGTCTAGCTTAACTGAACCTGCATTTGTCATCATGGACACTGCAGATCTTAAAGACGTAGCGACAAAACCTATTCTTACAGGTCCTTACAAAATTAAATCTTTCACAAAGGGTGAAACTATTGAGCTAGAAGCCTTTGCAGATTACTGGGACGGCAAGCCAGGCCTTGATACTGTAACAGTGAAAGACATCGAAGACAATAACAAACGCGCAATGGCATTGCAATCTAAAGATGTAGATGTTATTCAAAAAGTAGATTCTGCTAACCGCAGCTTGTTTAAAGATGGTTTCAATATTCAAGACATCGCTGGCGTACGTGTTTTTATGTTAAAAATGAACCAAACTGCAGCATCTCCATTACATGACAAAGCTGTACGTAATGCTGTTGCTCATATTATTAATTATGATTCTATGGCAAAAATTATCGGTAACGGTTCTACACCAGGTGCGGCACCATTCCCACCATCTGCTAACTTAGGCTATGACACAATTGCTAATAAAGCGACAACTGATGTGGCTAAAGCTGACCAAATCTTAACGCAAGCTGGTTATGCTAAAAATGCAAACGGCGTGTATGCGAAAGATGGTAAAGAGTTATCTCTAACACTAGCTGTATGGGGTAAAGACACAAGCATGTACGAAGAAATTCAACAAGAATTGAAACAAGCAGGCATTAATGTAACGCTTAAAAAACTACAAAGCCCTGACGAAGTGGATACACTTGGTACCAACGGTTTTGACTTGGTAGAACGTAATGTTATCACCATGTCTACAAACGACCCTTACTGGTTCCTCAGCTTGTTCTATAAATCCGGTGCAAAAGCAAATGTTGGCGCTTATTCTAACCCTCAAGTAGATGCGTTGATCGACCAATTGTCCGTAACATTTGATCAAAACGAACGCTCTAACATTGCTAAACAGGCTCAACAAATCTTGGTTGATGACGTAGCAGATATTTACTTGTTGTATCCAAGTGCAACTGTAGTATCCACATCTAAGGTTAAAAATGTGCCAGTACATCCTATCGATTACTACTTGTTAACAAAGGATTCTACTATTGAATAAATCTGATTGTATCGTATTTGACAAGGTTACAATTTCATACGGTGCGGAGCAAGCGGTACGCGATGTATCCTTCTCCGTGCCTAATGGTGAGGTCTTTGCCATCGTTGGTGAAAGTGGGTCTGGTAAATCTACGCTGGTCCGTGCCGCCTTTGGCATGTTGAAACAAGCGACTATAGCAGGTCAAATCTTGTTAAATGGCATCGACATTTCTACCTTGAGTGATGGAGATTGGCGCCAATTGCGTGGTACAGAAATTTCTATGATATTTCAAAATCCTAGTGCCTATCTAAATCCGAATCGGACCGTAGAAAATCACTTCAAGGATCTGTTCCGTGCTCATGGCGAAAGCTATGATGCTAGCCGCATTATCGATATGCTTGATCTCGTTCATCTCGATGGAGGAGACCGTATCTTACAGTCTTATCCATTCCAGTTGAGCGGTGGTATGCAGCAGCGATTAGCGATAGCTTTGAGCCTTATCCTAAAGCCAAACATCGTATTTGCCGATGAACCGACTAGCGCCTTAGATATACTCGTACAAGCTTCTGTGTTGGACCTATTGCGAGAAGTGACGCAAGCCCTTGGTGCAACAGTAGTCATCGTAACGCATAACATCAAGGCTGCAGCACGCATTGCAAATAGCATTGGCGTCATGAATAAAGGTCAGCTCGTTGAGGTAGGACCTACCGAAGCGGTTATAAACCAGCCAAAAGCTGAGTATACCCATGTATTGTTAGATTCCGTAATGAAAGTGGTGTAGTATGATTCAAGTTGAGCATGTATGTAAACAATATACGAACCACCATCATACGGTTCATGCCGTAAATGACGTATCTTTCTCTGTAGCGCCGAATGAACGCGTAGGCATTGCTGGCGGCAGTGGTTCAGGTAAAAGTACACTCCTCAGACTCATTGCAATGTTAGAAAAACCGTCTTCAGGTACTGTACGGCTATTCGGTGAGGATGTTACATCTATCCAAAACCATAGGGATATTTATCAATCCATGCAGATGATGTTTCAAAATCCTTTGGCAATCATTCCGCCACGGATGAACTTAGAAGCATTTATGTTGGAGCCGTATATCAACTATGGTCTTATGGATGTAGCTTCTGCAAAAGAAGACATATGCAAATGGATTCAACATGTAGATCTACCGGAATTGATTGTTCAAAAGTATCCTCATGAAGTAAGTGGTGGTCAGTTGCAACGCGTTGTACTGGCCCGAATTATGTTGATGCATCCAAAACTAGTACTTTTTGATGAACCTACATCAGCCCTTGATGCGGTGAACCAAAAGCTAGTATTAGATCTATTACAAAAATTACATCGGGAACAACCGTTTGGCTACGTATTCGTCAGCCATGATATAGGACTTTTACAAGCCGTAACAGATCGAATCATGGTTATGAAAGACGGACACATCGTTGAAATCATCGAATCAAAACGGCTTAAAGAAGCGGTACATCCTTATACAAAAGCACTTGTAGAAGCAAGTGAGTAAACGAAAGCCCTTATTTTGTATATTGAATAATAGAAATATTAAAAAAATACAATCATGTGAGCATTTGGCTCATTTGGTTGTATTTTTTTTGTGTGCGTTGTATACTTGACGTAAGAATGGAGGAAGTATTATGTTAATTCAGTTTTCCTTTAAAAATTTTAGATCCTTTAAGGATGAAGCTATTTTAGATTTAACAGCAACAACTTGCACTGAATTTCCTGAACATGTACGGGCATCTGGTGGTGAAAAAGTATTACCCGTAGCGGCTATATTTGGTGCTAATGCTAGTGGTAAGTCGAATGTATATAACGCATTTGAGTATATGACTCAATATGTCTTGCGTTCCTTTTCTTTTGGTGATGAAGATATTGAATCTGATGCTAAGATTAAACAGGACCCATTTTTATTTGATATAGAATCTGTTGATAAGGTATCTGTTTTTGAGGTATATTTTACAATCCCTGGAGATGATAAACAAAAAGTTTATAATTATGGTTTCTCTATGAACCGTCAGGGCATTGAAGAAGAGTGGTTAAATATTAAAGCTAGAACTGTTAGAGAATATAGACCTATATTTTATAGAAACACAGCTCATGAAGAGCTAGATTTATCTGGGATTCCTAAAGCAAGTCAAGAAAATATTAAAATATCTTTAGAACCACAAACTTTAATAGTATCTCTTGGAGCTAAGTTGAAAATTGAGAAATGTAAATTAATAAGAGACTGGTTCGGATATAATTCTTTATCGAATTTCGCAGATCCTATAGAGTCTTTACTTCGCTACAGGATGATGCCTAAAGGATTTGTTGAGGATAAGAATGTTCAAAATAAAGTAGTGAATTTTTTAGGTGCTTTTGATGATAGCATAAAGGGGTTTTCTATTACAAAGCACGAAAAAGAAGAAGAGAAAGAAAAAAGAAAGGTATATTCTATTAATACCCTACATGTAAAAAAAGGTAGTAATAAATCTGTAGAAATATCGCTTGGCGAGGAGTCTGCGGGGACACAAAAAATGTTTGCTTTGTATCCAGAGCTTCAATCTGTCTTGACTAAGGGCGCCGTATTATTTGTTGATGAGCTAAATGCGCGACTACATCCTTTGTTGATGCGGAATATATTACTATTATTTTTAAATCCCGAAATTAATACAAATAATGCACAGTTAATTTTTACAACTCATGATTTGCTTCCTATGTCTAATCGATTATTACGACGTGATGAGATTTGGTTCGCAGAAAAAGATATTGATGGAGCCTCGGAATTATATTCCTTAATTGATTTTAAGGGAGAAACAGGAAAAGCAGTTCGTAAGGATGTAAATTATATTAAGCAATATTTATTAGGTAATTATGGCGCAATACCGTTATTAAAAGATATGGACTTTTCTTCGGAGAAATAATTATGGCTAAACAAGATCATAGAGGTAAAAGAAGACCTCGACACGAACGGATTGAAAGACGTAATTTGGAGTTAGGCTATTATTTAATATATACTGATACGGAAGGAACCGAGAGGGCGTATTTTGAAGGGTTACATAAGTCATTACCTGATGAAGTTAGAAGTAAGTTGCAAATAAAAGTTGTAGATGGTATTAAAACTAGAGAATTAATAAGTAAAGCTTGTAGAGACAGTAGTTACGATCCACAATTAAGAGAAACTTGGATTATATTTGATAGAGACCAAGTAACTACTTTTGATAAAATTATAGAAAAGGCTGAGAGTTTAAATATTCATGTTGGTTGGTCAAACCCTTGTATTGAGATATGGCTTCATGCATATTTAGGAAGACTGAAAACTTTTGATACATCAGTTTGTTGTTGCGAAAGTTTAAAGCGGATTTGTCGACAAAAAATGAATGGATATGAATATAATAAGACTGATAGTGATTTATATCAGCGTTTTTATACCGTAGGGAGCGAAGAAGGTGCTATTAAGACTGCTAAAAATCGGTATATATCATTAGTCCGAGATGGCATTACTGTTCCTTCTGAAATGAATCCATGTACTACAGTATATAAATTGGTAGAAGAAATTCGGTCTAAGCTATAAGAATCTTATTAAAAAGGGGTTTGTATTAGCCGTAGTTATGAAATTGCAACTTTAAAGATCATTTTCTTATATAATAATAAATTATATATAATTTTTACCAACCTAGAAGTAATTAGAATAATTTTGTTATTATATAAGTAAAGCCTTACTAGAGTAGTGAAAGTATTATAAAAAATGAAGATAAGTTAGCTATTTGTCTAGAATAGATAGTGACTTTAAATATAAATAGTGTTTAAGTTTACTTATTAAGTAAAATAGAGTAAAAGTTGAATGAAAGACTTTTTTTTAAATAGTAGAGATTCAGAAGACTATGAAATGATATGATTTAGTTAAAATATAGAAAACGGCTCCTTAAAAAGGAGCCGTTTGTTGTTTTTATTAATTTCTTTACACAATTTCCGCTTTCAAATCGATAACGTGTTTACATGCAACACATCCAGGGCAGTCGCAGAATTCTGCACCTTGTGCTTTGATAGATTTAGCGTGTTGTAATAGGTTAGCTGCGCCTTCTGCACCAAGGATTTGTGTAGCTAGTTCAGAGCCTGCAAAGCCAATTGTTTCATCGATAAGAGCAATGTTTTGCTCTGCTACAGATACTAGCTGTTTTGTAAGTGCTTTTTGTTCAGGTTTACCTTCTGCATTGATCCAAGATTGCGCGAATTCTTTTACTGTAGGGTTGCTTGTAGGTGCATCTAATAAAGCTTGTACGAGTTCTTTTACTTGTGTATGTGTCATGATAGTCTCCTTTATATAACTACTAACTATAGTTTTGGAATAGTGCATTTAGTATCATATGAGCATCTGTTCCTTTTGTTGAGTTCATTATAGCACCTACAATAATTTTGAATAGTAGAATGATTTGCGATAGATACTATCAAATGTGATAGATTTGTGATGATTACTGAGAAAATTTTTTGATATAATTTAATAATAAAAGCTGAATACCAAAAATTGGCGCAATGTAGCTGTATTGAAAACATAGTTTTATTGATTTTGTAAAGGCTAGAATCAGAGCGTTATAAACAAATTAGAATTTGTAAGTGAGGTGAGTTTCTTTGAAAGCGTATATTAGGAGTTTAGAAACAGAGTTTTCCTTGATAGAAAATGGCTTCAAAGAGGAAGAAAGACGAGCCTTGGCCGATTATAAATCTAATGATACTGAATATATCAAGGAATTGGCATTTTTAGCCTATAAATCTGATATCTATCAAGTAAGAATGTACGGTGTATTTCTTTTTGGATATTTATCAGATAAAAAAGATATTTTGGTATTTATGAGAGATGAAGTGTCTGAAGATGATAATTGGAGAGTTCAGGAAGTATTAGCAAAGGCATTTGATGAATTTTGCAGAAAGACCGGGTATGAAAAAGCTCTTCCAATTATTGATGAATGGTTAGATAATCATAATCCAAATACGAGGAGAGCCGTTATAGAGGGATTAAGAATATGGATGAGTAGACCATATTTTAAAGATAATCCGAAGGAAGCTATTAAGCGTATTGCTGCACTAAAAGAAGATACCAGCGAATATGTCAGAAAATCGGTAGGCAATGCTTTAAGAGATATTAGCAAAAAATTTCCTGAATTAATTAAAGCTGAACTTAATAATTGGAAATTAGACAGCAAAGAAATAAATCAAGTGTACAAATTGGCGAGTAAATTTATTAGCTGACAAATTCAAGTTTATCTGATTAATGTAATTGTAAACTATGGAGGTAGTAATGAATAAGATCACTTGCATATGCTTAGGCGTTAGAGACATGGAACGATCAATAAAGTTTTATAGAGATGGTTTGGGATATAAGACTGACTGTAAAGAAAATAATCCGCCAGTAATATTTTTCGATACAGCAGGGACAAAATTTGAACTATTTCCTTTGGAACAATTAGCAAAAGATATTGATGAAAGCAATCCTCCAATGGGAGATGGATTTGCAGGAATTACATTAGCTTACAATGTTGAGCATAAAGAAGATGTTGATAGTGTCATTGAATTAGTGCGAAATGCTGGGGGAAGAATTGTAAAAGAACCACAAGATATTTTTTGGGGTGGTTATCATGCATATTTTACTGATCCAGATGGATATTACTGGGAAGTTGCATGGGGGCCAAACTTTAAGTTTGATGAAAAGGGATTATTGGAATTTTAGTAGTTAATCTTGCTTAGGCGTGTCTTCGGCATCAGCTTATTATAGACTTAGAATCATGCTGTAACTAGTATTATATAGGCATTTGTTCTTTTAGTGATATAATTTACTTAATACATGTTGTTTATAGGGGAATATATCATGAAAAAGGTTATATGTGCATTGGCTGTGTTAGCTTTTATAGGTTCTATCAATGTCGCTTCCGCAGATGACTTGATGCGCTTTCGTCTCAATGGTAATTCTATTTATGACCAGCCTTATGGTGATCGAAATGAGTTTCCTTGTCCAGATGGATTTGGTAGTTGCAGTATGACTGATAAGGATTATAGAAGTATTCGGAAGGGGCAAGCTTTAGAGGTATTTGATACTGTATATGAGGCTAAGCAACATTTGAACTTTAAGCCGCAGTTGCCAGTTGGGGTAGAGGGACTCCGCCCTGTACATGTATCTATTGTGGATCATGATGTACTACAAGTCGTGTATGCCTATCATGAGCTTTTAAAAGGAAAATACTTTGACCGTGTAGATGATATGCCAAAGTATATTAAGTATCGAGTATCAACTTTATCTGGTAATATCGCAGGTGACTATAAGGATTACGTGCCTCAGAAAATAGAGGTTGTAAATGGCGTGACCGTAACCTATCGAATGGTGGATAACTCCGTATATCTAGCATCATGGGAACAAGAGGGGCAGAACCATGTATTCTTATTTAATGAGCCTATTTCTGTTAACCGGGCTAGGGAAATTATTAAGAGTGTAGGTATAAATTGAGTTATTTATTGTACTATTTCTTTAATTATGATTAGCTTATAATATACATATAAAGAGAGCCCATTAACGTGATTAGGGCGTTAGGCTGATCTAAAACTGAACAAAATTATGATGGCGCCTAACGTGTTAGAGGGCTGCACTCCTCTATACGTTAGGTGTTTATCGTTGTACTATTTAATTAGTGCAATGATAGTGACTACTGCTAAGAGAACTATGATGATTACATAGGTAACCTTTGTTGTGTTTGATATTAAAAATAATGGAGCTCTTATGAACGCAGAAAAGTACAAAGTTTCCAAGTTGCCATATATAGAAAATGCTAGCAACAAGATAATGGAAAAGTACAAAATAAAAGCACAATATGAAACGGAACCACCTCATGGAGATGCCATATACTCCATTACTATAAAGGGACAGACATTGCCATTTTGGATTTATGGTAGGAATGTTACTTTCATAGGGACTAGTATGGTTATGGTCGAGTCTGTAAGATGTAAAACCTGGGATCCCATAGAAACTATGATTATTGATTTAGAGAATGAAGTATATGCTAGTTTAAAGGACTGGTATACAGATATTTCATTTATTAATAATCGAATAGAGTTAACTAATCAAGTGGTAAAAATGGATAAACGAATTCTCAATGATTTTGAGAATTTAGAGTGGATAAGCTTTTAAGATTGATTGCATAGAGGGCGCATTGACTATACTATCGTGAAGTGTTATTTTATATGACAAGGGATGTCAATATGTGACATAGTCTCATATGAACGAAAAATAGCAGGGCGGCCACCCTGCTATTTTTATTGTGCTAGTTAGTAAGAAGAATGCTAGATGCATAATATTCATTTTATTTTAATTGACATAACTCTATAGAATACAGTACAATACCTTTATATCTAAATACGAGCTATGAATGGGTATAAAGGTTTACAAATCCTGCTTTCAGAGAGTTGCCGGTTGGTGCGAGGCAATAGAGGTTGTACGCTGACACTCTCCCGTGAGCTTTGGTGGCGAATGCAGCAGTAGTCATCGACGGTGGTTCCGTTATACCCGCAATGAGTCCCAATTAGGGTGGTACCGTGTTATGAATATAACGCCCCTTTGAGCAACGACAGTTGTTCTGAGGGGCTTTTTTTATTGTAAAAGTCTAGTAAAATTACTGATTTAATGTATCTACGTTGGATTCAGTCGAAATAGCGTTGAAATCGGCGATTTTACTAAACTTTCACAATAGATAGATATAATACAGTGTTATGTTTTATTAGTATAGAAAAGGTGAAGATTATGGATCAAAATCGCGTATATTTCTTCGATACAACCCTTCGTGATGGGGAACAAACACCAGGTGTGTCTTTACAAACTCCTGAAAAAATTGAAATTGCGAAAGGCCTAGTACGCCTCGGCATCGACGTAATCGAGGCTGGCTTCCCAGCAGCATCCCCTGGGGATTTTGAAGCAGTACAAACGATTGCACGCGAAGTGAAAGGTGCAACAATTTGTGCGTTGGCACGTGCTAATGAAAAGGACGTACAAAAAGCGATTGATGCGTTGAAAGATGCGGAACGCAGCCGTTTACATGTGTTCATTGCTATTTCCGAACTTCATATGGAATATAAATTAAAAATGACTCGCCAAGAGGTTTTGGATAAGGTTAAATCTGTATTGGCGTATGCAAAAGGTAAAGTTGATGAAATCGAGTTTTCCGGTGAAGATGCAGCACGCTCTGATTTAGATTTTGCATGCCAAGTATTTGGAGTTGCCATTGCTGGTGGTGCAACGATTATTAACGTACCAGATACAGTGGGTTACATGAACCCTAATGAGTTTGGTGACAAAATCCGTTACATCAAAGAACATACACCAGGCATTGAAAATGCCATCATCTCCGTTCACTGTCATGATGACTTAGGTCTTGCTAATGCAAATACGCTAGCTGCTATTAAAGCAGGTGCACGCCAAGTAGAAGGCACAATTAATGGTCTAGGCGAACGTGCTGGTAACGTAGCGATTGAAGAAGTTGTAATGGCTCTAAAAACACGCCATGATTACTTCGGCGATCTACAAGTGAACATTGATACAAAACAATTTACAAAAGTTTCTAAACTCGTAAGCCGTTTGACAGGTGTCGTAGTACCTCCAAATAAACCAATCGTAGGTTCCAACGCCTTTGCTCATGAGTCTGGTATTCACCAACATGGTATGATGAGCAACCCTGAAACATACGAAATCATGACTCCTGAGTCCGTAGGGGCTGAAAAAACAGACCTCGTATTGGGCAAACACTCTGGCCGTCATGCCTTTGCGGATCATTTGGCAAAACTTGGTTTCCAATCTTTCACAGAAGAGAAAATCAACGACCTCTTTGCTAAATTCAAAGAATTGGCAGACCGCAAAAAACAAGTATACGATGATGACATCATCGCTCTTGTAGTAGACAACTTACATCATAAAAAAGCATTCGAGCTTGTGGCTCAATATTACAAATTGGGTGAAAAAGGCTACGCTTATGCAGACGTTCGTCTCATGACTCCAGAAGGTGAAAAAGCCGATGCTGCCGTTGGTGACGGTCCAGTAGACGCATCCCTTAAAGCGGTTGAACGTGTGGTTGGTTTGCCAATTAGTTTGAAAGATTACCAAATCCGCGCGATTACAGCAGGTAAAGATGCCCTTGGGGAAGCAACCCTTAAGGTAGAATATAACGGTCGTTTGTACCATGGTCGTGGTATCAGCACCGATATCGTTAAATCAAGTGTAAATGCATATATTAATGCAGTAAACTCAGTATTCCTAGCTATGGAGCTAGAACAAGAGGAGGAAAAATAATATGGGTATGACCATTACTGAAAAGAATATGGCTCGCCACGCGGGTCTTGATGTTGTAAAACCAGGCCAAATCATCGAATGTCATTTGGACGCGGTATTGATGAACGACATCACATTCCCACCAGCCCGTAAAGAGTTCTTGAAAATCGGCAAACCTGTATTTGACCGTCATAAAATCTACTTGGTGCCTGACCATTTCACACCAAACAAAGATATTCAATCCGCTACACAAGCGAAAGTAATGCGTAATTTCGTACGCGAACATGGCATTACAAACTACTTTGAAGTCGGTAGAATGGGTATCGAGCACGTTATTTTGCCAGAAAAAGGTCTTATCGGTCCTGGCGAAATGATGATTGGCGCTGACTCCCACACTTGTACATATGGTGCGGTAAATGCATTCTCCACAGGCGTAGGCTCCACTGATGCGGGCGTTGCTATGGCAGAAGGTAAAACTTGGTTCAAAGTACCTGAAACAATTAAGGTTGAGCTTATCGGCAAACCTAATAAATGGGTAACTGGTAAAGACGTAATTCTTGATTTGATTGGTCAAATCGGCGTAGATGGCGCTCGTTACATGGCCCTTGAATTTGCTGGTGAAGGCGTACAACACATGACTATGGCTGATCGCCTTACAATCTGTAACATGGCTATCGAAGCAGGCGGTAAATGTGGCGTATTCCCTTACGATGCAGTGACTGAAGAATACATCAAAGGTCGCGTAAATCGTTCTGTAGAACCTATTAATGCTGACCCTGATGCAGTATATGCCCAAACAATTACAATTGACTTGTCCAAATTGCAACCGGTGGTAGCATTCCCTCACTTGCCATCCAATACACATTACATCAACGAAATCGATAAAGATATTAAAATTGACCAAGTTATCATCGGTTCTTGTACAAATGGCCGTTACGAAGACTTGGTGGCAGCTGCAGAGATCTTCAAAGGTCGCAAAGTAGCTCCATTTGTTCGTTGTATCGTAATCCCTGGTTCCCAAGATGTATACGATCAAGCTATGAAAGATGGCTTGTTAGACATCTTCATTCAAGCTGACTGCGCTGTGTCCACACCAACATGTGGTCCATGCCTTGGCGGTTATATGGGTATCATGGCTGAAGGGGAACGTACAGTTTCCACTACAAACCGTAACTTCCGTGGTCGTATGGGTCACGTTGATTCTGAAGTATATTTGGCAAGCCCTTACGTGGCGGCAGCAAGTGCTGTATTAGGCCGCATTGCAGGCCCTGAGGAGGTTTAAAATGGATTTTGAAAGCAAAAAAATCTGGCGCTACGGCGATGATGTAGATACAGACGTAATCATTCCAGCTCGTTACTTGGCAATTGCTGATTGGAACGAATTGGCAGAACATGCGATGGAAGATATTGATACAACTTTTGCACCTAATGTGAAAGCTGGCGAAATCATGGTAGCAGGTAAAAACTTTGGTTGTGGTTCCTCTCGTGAACACGCACCAGGCGTTATCAAAGCAAAAGGCGTGCCTGTTATCATTGCACACTCCTTTGCACGTATTTTCTTCCGTAATGCCATCAACATCGGTTTACCTGTAATTGAAATCGGTGAACAAGTTGATCGTATCGATGCAGGCGATGCTATCGGCGTAGACTTGTCTAAAGGTATCGTGTACAACTTGACTAAAAATGAACAATACCAAGGCACTGAATTGCCACAATTTATTCAAGACATTGCGGCAGCAGGCGGTCTTGTGAACTTTGCGAAAAACCGCAAGCAAGCATTTACTATATGGAGAGGTAATATGAGCGAAAAGAATATCGTATTGATTCCTGGTGATGGTATCGGTACTGAGATTATTGCTGCAGCGAAGGCTGTATGTGATGTGGCTTTTGAGAAAGCCGGTGTAAAGGTTAATTGGATTGATAAAAAAGCGGGTGGTGCGTCTATTGATGCATACGGCGTGCCTTTGACTGAGGATACTATCGAGGCTTGTAAAGCAGCTGATGCTGTATTGCTTGGTGCTGTAGGCGGTCCTAAATGGGATAATGTAGATCCTTCTATCCGTCCTGAGAAAGCAATTCTTGGTCTTCGTAAGGAGCTTGGTTTGTTCTGTAACTTGCGTCCTGTAAAAATCTATCCTTCCTTGCAAGAGTATTCCCCACTTAAAAAGGAACTCGTACAAGATGTAGATTTCGTTATCGTTCGTGAGTTGACTGGCGGTATTTACTTCGGTGAACGTGAAGAGGCACAAGGTGAAGGTGCTAACGAGTTCGCATGGGATAAAGAAACTTACAGCCGTTACGAAGTAGAGCGCATCATGGACATTGCTATGGAAACAGCTCGCAAACGTAACAAAAAGGTTGTATCTGTAGATAAAGCAAATGTATTGGCATCTTCTCGTTTGTGGCGTAAAATCGCTCAAGAGAAAGCGGCAGCTAATCCAGATATCGCAACAGATTACTTCTATGTGGATAATACAGCGATGCAACTCGTTGTAAATCCTGCACAATTCGACGTTATCGTGACAACAAACTTGTTCGGCGACATCTTGTCTGACGAAGGCGCTGTTATCTCCGGTTCCATCGGGCTTTTACCATCTGCATCCATGGGCACAGGCACAGCATTGTACGAGCCAATCCACGGTTCCGCACCAGACATCATGGGCCAAAACTTGGCGAACCCATTGGGCACAATCTTGTCCGCAGCTATGATGTGCCGTCATTCCCTTGATTTACCACAAGTGGCTGACGCTATTGAAAAAGCTGTTGAACAAGTACTCGTTGATGGTTACCGCACAGGTGACATCTACCGTGAAGGTTTGAAGCGCGTTGGTACCACAGAAATGGCACAAGCTGTTATCGAACGTCTTTAATACTAAAAAATAAGAGAGAGGGAGAAGGTCCCTCTCTTTTTTCGAGCGGGAGGGGTTATGTTACCATATGTTCTTCTAGCCTTATCTATAGGGCTAGAGTTGTTTGCAACGACCATGCTAAAAGCATCTGACGGATTTACGAGACCGTTGCAGACCATTGCGTGTGCGCTTGGGTACATAGGGTCGTTTTATACGTTAACCCATGTGTTGAAATATATTCCGCTGAGCGTTACCTATGCTACATGGTCTGGCGTGGGGCTTGTTGTGACAACTTTGATTTCTGTCTTTATCTTTCACGAAGGCATTAATATTTACACTGTGCTAGGTATTGCTTTAATCGTAGTAGGCGTAGTGATCCTTAATTTGTGGGGAAATGTAGGACACTAGATATATTAACTAAGGAGGCCTTTATGAATTCTTCGATGTATCGAAATCTAACCATTACTGCTTTGTTGATGGCATTAGCCATCATGATTCCTATTATGATGCCTCTGAAAGTTGTCATTCCACCGGCGTCGTATACGTTGGCTAGCCATGTACCTATATTCCTAGCTATGTTCTTGTCTCGCAAGATGGCCGCTTGTGTAGTCATAGGTTCTACACTTGGTTTCTTTGTAGCCGGCTTCCCGCTTGTCATTGTTATGCGCGCGGCCTCTCATATCATCTTTGCCTTGATGGGGGCTTACTATATTAAACATCATCCAGGCGTATTGACTGGGGCGTTATCCTTTGCTGCTTTCAACCTTGTATGTGCCATCATTCACGCCATCGGTGAAGTACTTGCATGCCTCTTGTTCTATACTACGACTACAATGCCGAATATCGATCTTATCTACGTCGTATTCGTTCTTGTAGGTGGCGGTACCATCATTCATAGCATGGTCGATGGATATATTGCGTTATATATCTATAAAGCCATCCCTGGATTATCTAAGAATGGAAATCAATAGTCGGACGTTATCCTAGATTATCTAAGCTAGATAATAAACAATCCACTATTAAAACTGTATATAGTCGTAACCACTCATGGGAAATCCATTGTACGCTAATGTACAGCATATGATTTCCTATGAGTGGTTTTTTATAATAATTCTCAAATCTGTACCTACAGATACAGACTTAATAATGCGATATGGGTATAATAAAGCCATAGTTAATGACCGAGTTGTGATATATGCATAGCAGTATAGATAGTTCTATACATAGATACCACATAGGCCATAAATATTGTTGATTGTGAAAGACTTTCACAAGAATTATGGAGGTTATTATGAGAAAGCATATAAAAAATAACGTATCTTGGGTTGGTAAAATTGACTGGGAATTACAAGAGTTCCACGGTTCAGATTACAGCATTAACAATGGCTCTAGCCAAAATGCGTATTTGATTGAAGAGGAAAAGACAGTCCTCATCGATACTGTGTGGAAACCTCATTCCACAGAATTTATTGATAACTTGGAATCTGAAATTGATTTAAACAAGATTGATTTCATCGTATGTAACCACGGCGAAGTCGATCACAGTGGTTCTTTGCCAGCATTGATGGAGAAAATTCCTAATACTCCGATTTACTGTACAGAAAACGCTGTTAAGTCCTTGGTTGGTCAATACCATCATCCAGAATGGAATTTTAAAACTGTGAAAACAGGGGATTCCGTAGATATCGGCAACGGTAAATCTTTGGTATTCGTTGAAATGCGCATGCTTCACTGGCCTGATTCCATGGCGACGTATATGACTGGCGACAATATCTTGTTCTCCAACGATGCCTTTGGTCAACATTTTGCGGTAGAAGAATTGTGGGCTGATAAGGCTGATCAATGCCGTCTATGGGCAGAGGCGATGAAATATTACGCTAATATTTTGAACCCATTCTCTCCATTGGTAAAAGCAAAGGTTGAAGAGATTCAAAAGCTTAACTTGCCAATCGATATCATTGCTACAAGTCATGGTGCTATTTGGCGTGAAAACCCATTGCAAATCGTAGAAAAATACTATGAATGGTCTCAAGCATACCAAGAAGACCAAATTACAGTCGTATATGACACCATGTGGGATGGTACGAAGAAATTGGCTCATAAAATTGCTGATGAAATTGCAAAACAATCTCCTGATACACGAGTTAAGATCTTTAATATCAGTAAAACCAATAAAAATGACATCATGACAGAAGTATTCAAGTCTAAAGCCATTGCTGTTGGTTCCCCAACTGTAGGGAATAGTGTATTATCTGCCGTAGCTGGATGGCTCGACTTCTTACGTGAGTTGAAGTTTAAAAACAAAAAGGCTGCTGTATTCGGTACCTACGGTTGGTCTGGTGAATCTACAAAGGTACTTCGTGAAGAATTAACTAAATATGGATTCTCTGTTGTTGAACCAGAAATCAAATGTAACTGGAACCCAGATGCAGATGATTTTGGCAAAGCAGAAGAACTTGTAAAAGCCTTATTGGCTTAATATATAAAAAGCTCCTAACGTTCATATAACGTAGGAGCTTTTTGGTTTTTATGATCTATTTGGAATTATATGAGTATTATATATAGATTAAGTCTTATTTTTGTAAGCTTATACGAATATGTGTGGCGATATGTGTATACTAATCTTAAGTATTTACGTAGATGTGTTATGCTATTAAGTATAAAAATAAAAATAGTATAAAATTCAGAAAAATGATTAAATATTCTATTCTATAAAAATTCAGAAAGTGTTCATGAAATTAATGTGAATAATGAATAACTGGAAAGTCTAAATATCTGTTTGGCTTATTAAAGTAATAATTATTTATAAGCTACACAATATATATTCTGTAGAATCCTGAAAAAGGTGTGATTTTTTTTACTCATAAGCAAAATCGATGAGTATATTAATACAACGAAGAATACCAGCAATCACGCTATTTTTTGACATTATGAAGAGTTATTAATGAACTTTATATGGGAAAAAGGCTTGTTTATATCGTAAAACTTTGATATGCTAGGCGGGTAATCAACAATATAAATTTTTCTTAAAATGAATTGAATATATTTCTTAGCTCAAAATAAGAAGTATATTTAATTAGCCCGAGGAGAGAGGCGGAATTTAGAGAGACTGAAAAATTGTATTGTGTTTGGTTAAGAATTTTAATTTAGCGAGGGTGTAAGATGAGAGAAAACAAACATTCCAAAAAATTAGCGTTTGCTGTATTGGCTGCAACAGCTGCTGTAGGTCTATCTGCAACTGCACCAGTTAATGCGGCAGAAATTCAAACAGCACAAGGTTTTATCTTTGCTGCTGGTAATGCTACAGCATCTCCTGACACTACACATAATAGTGTTGCTTATGGTACCGTTGCTGATGGTACAGCTACAAGCATTGCTGTAGGTCAAGGTAATTTAATTACAAGCGCTAATGGTTCTAGCAGTGCCTATGGTAACCAAAATACTATTAATGGTAACCAAGCTAATGCATTCGGTGATGGTAATAGCGTAACTGGTGCATTCGCACAAGCATTTGGTGATAGCAATGTAATTAGTGGTACAAATGCGATTGGTTATGGTTATAACAATACTGTAGCTGGTACAACTACAAACTACCGTGATCGTACTTTCGATAATGAACCAGATTCTGCTACACTTTTGAACGGCTCTTGGAATAGTAATTCCGTAGCAATCGGTTCTGAAAATACTGCATTAGGTAGCTCTGCATTAGCAGTCGGCAATAAGGCTCAAGCGAGTATGAGCGAATCCATTGCTATCGGTCATGAAGCTCAAGCTGACAAAACTTGGGGTATTGCAATCGGTACTCGTGCAACTGCTTCCGATGTACGTTCTTTAGCTCTTGGTCACCAAGCAAAATCTACTGGTTACAAAGCTAATGCAATCGGTGCTGATGCTACAGCAAATGGCAACCATGCTAATGCAATTGGTTCCTCTGCAACAGCAACTGGCGATCATGCACAAGCATTCGGTGCTGGTGCACAAGCAACAGGCGTACGTACTAACGTATTCGGTTCTGATGCAGCTGCAACTGCTGACTACAGTATTGCAATCGGTAACAAAGCTAATGCATCCACTGCAAACTCCATTGCATTAGGTGCTAACTCTACTACTCGTTCTGCTACTAACGTAACTAACGCAACAGTAGCTGGTCATACATATGGTGGATTCGCAGGCACTAGCCCTGTAGGCTCTGTATCCGTTGGTAAAGCTGGTGAAGAACGTCAAATCCACAACGTAGCAGCTGGTAAAATTTCCGCTGACTCCACAGATGCTGTAAACGGTAGCCAATTGTACTCCGTGGCAAATGATTTGCAAACTCAAATCAACAATTCCACACCAGGTGCAATCAACAATAACATCAATAACTTGAATAACCGTGTTGGTAATGTTGAAAAACGTGTTAATAAAGTAGGTGCAGGTTCTGCTGCATTGGCTGCATTGCATCCATTGGACTTCAACCCAGATGACAAATGGACAATCGCTGCTGGTTATGGTCACTACCACAATGCTAACTCCGCTGCATTAGGTGCTTTCTACCGTCCTAACGAAGATACAATGTTCTCCGTTGGTGGTACTGTAGGCACTGGCGAAACTCAATTGAACGCTGGCGTATCCATCCGTCTTGGTAAACGTTCCCCTGAGTCCCGCTCTCGTGTAGCTATGGGTCGTGAAATTGCTGAATTGAACGCACGTCTTCAAGATATGGAAAACAAATACAACAACTTGTTACAAATCTTGACTCCACATGCAATTGATCCTAGCAAAACTGCTGAATTCCCAGATGTTCCTCGTAATCACTGGGCTTACCAATACATTAGCCAATTGGCTGGTAATGGTATCCTTGTTGGCTACCCTGATGGCACATTCAAAGGCGACGTTAAGATGACTCGTTACGAATTCGCTACTATGTTGTACCGTGCACTTCAAAATGGTGCTCCTATCGATGACAACATGAAACGTGCTATGAACGAATTTGGTCCTGAATTACAAAATATTCGTCTTAACCACTTCCGTGTTGACCGTATTTCTGGTGCTGATAACGATCGTCATAAAACAGAACGTGTTCGCGTTAACAACGAACCTAAAACTCAACGCGACGTATACGGTTCCCGTATTAACCAATAATACGTTGATAACAACTTCCCCTCGAGCTTGTGAAAGCTCAAAAACAGGATGTATCCCAGTGATACATCCTGTTTTTTTATGCTTATATAGAATTGATATATTAACCCTGAAATATAAATAGTGAAATTAATATTTATACATCTTATGTATGTTGGATAACTTTTATAATAGAAAAATACTAGTATTACAATATGTTATTCTGTGTTTTCTTATTGGGTATAAAAACTTCATATAATATTTATGTAAAAATCTTGAAAGTAAATACATATAGGTGTATAATAACGTTCATAAGTAATAAATATACATAGTTTATGAATAAAAATATAGATATGAGGGAAAGACCATGAAAGAATTTAGACAATTAACTGTAGCAGATACAGCGGAATATCATAAGGTATTAATCGACGGCTATGCAGCGATTAAGGACTATCCGATTACATTCGATGCTATCGATTTTACAGAGGAAGAATCCAAAGAATGGATCGAGACCTATCCTGTATATGGATTGTATATTGATGGACAACTTGTAAGCTCTATTACATTCTGTATGCCGTGGGTGAAATATTCTACACCAGATAAATTTCCACACATCGCTCACTTTGTAACCGCACCAGAGTTTAAAGGAAAAGGTTATGCTCGGGAAACTCTTGGCTATGCTGAAGAATTATTGATTAACCAATTTAAAACGCCTGCTGTTACATTGGGGACTGCAAAAGAACATCCATGGTTGCCTAAAATGTATGAGTCCTTTGGCTTTAAGGCCTATGACAAAGTTCATTTTAGAGGTAAACAACATACTACAATACTTTTCAAAAAAGATTTATTATAGAAAGCAAACCTTATACACTACTTACCTTTGATTTAGAATGTCTTTATAATTCGATATAATAACAGAATCAAATGTAATTGATGTATAAGGTTTATTTGTTTATGCAAAAAATACATGTTTGGGTATATAATGTAAACATATGTAGTATGTCTATGGACTATGGGATAGGGTCATGGATGTTTTTTTGAAAGGATGTGAGACTATGTTAGTCTTATCTGGTATTTTAGTGATGGTCATCGGTCTGATGCTGCGCTTTAATGCCTTGTTAGTTGTCGTAGCCGCAGGTTTTGTAACGGGCCTTGCAGGTGGTCTCAGTATCAACGATATCGTTGGTGCCATTGGTGAGGCCTTTGTTAAAAATCGTTATATGTCATTATTTATTTTGATTTTACCTGTTATTGGTCTTATGGAACGTCACGGCTTGCGTGAACGGGCAGAAATTTTAATCGGTAAGATCAACGCAGCTACTGCTGGTCGTATCTTTATGATTTACTTATTTGTACGCCAAGTAACAGTAGCCTTTGGTATTAACATGTCTGGTATGGTTGCTATGGTTCGTCCATTGATTGCTCCTATGAGTGAAGCTGCTGTAGCACAAGGTCGTCCAGTATCTCAACGCACTCTAGATAAGGTACGTGGTATAGCTGCTTCTGCAGATAATACAGGTAACTTCTTTGGTCAAAACTTATTCCTTGCTGCTGGTGGTTTATTACTCATCAAAGGCGTTATGGAACAATTGGGCTATTCTGTTGAATTAACAGATATGGTATTGTACGGATTGCCAACTGCTGTTTGTGCATATATCGTTAACTTCATTCGCTTTATTATCTTCGATAAAACAATTCAAGCCTATGTAGCTCGTGACGAAGCAGATATGAAAGCGGGTAAATTAGTACCTAATGAATTTAATATACTTGTTACACCAGAAGAATTAGCGAAAGGGGGCAAATAATATGTTAGAACTACTCTATAAAATGCAGCCCTTAGATTATGTATATCTTCTCGTAGGGATTATTCTATTTATCTTTGCCATTCAATCATTTTTAGATAAAGAACATAAATATCGCATTGGTACAGGTCTATTTTGGTTATTGTATAGTGTATCCTTTATCTTTGGCTCTTATCTCTCCAAGGAAATCAATGGTTGGCTTGTAATTGCTATGGCGGTTATCGTGTTGGTAAAACAACTTGGCAAAGGCAATTACTTTGAATCTGCTATCGAATTTAAAAAAGGCGAAGCAGTTCGTATTGGTAATGTTATCTTTGTTCCAGCTTTGCTTGTTGGTATCATTACCTTCGTAATCGGCTTCTTTACTAAACTAGGTGCTCTTGTTGGTCTTGGTATTGCTGCAATCATTGCAATGTGTGCTGCGCTTTACATCACTAAGGGTTCACTTAACCAAGGTTTCCATGAAGGTCGTCGTCTTATCGATGCTATTGGTTGGACTGCTATCTTGTCCCAATTATTAGCGGCTCTAGGCTATCTATTTAATTTGGCTGGCGTTGGTAAAATTATCTCCAGTGCCGTTGCAAGCGTAGTACCAGCTGATAATGTATTCCTCGTTGTTGTAGCATACTGCATCGGTATGGTTATCTTCACAATGATCATGGGTAACGCCTTTGCTGCATTTGCAATGATTACAAGTGCTATTGGTATTCCAATGCTCGTCGTAGCTCATGGTGCTAACCCAGCTGCTGTCGGTGCTATCGCAATGCTTGCTGGCTATTGCGGTACTTTGATGACTCCTATGGCGGCCAACTTCAACATCGTACCGGTAGCGCTCCTTGAAATGCGCGACCAATACGGCGTTATTAAAGCACAACTTCCAATTGCATTAATTATGCTCGTATTGAACACCCTATTAATGTATTACTTTATTTAAACCTTTCGTGAAAGCACGATATTCTTATGATATTGGATACTATATACAATCTACTATGATGTAGTTTTGTGTATAATTGTCCTTATCAACATGTACTTATTGTTATAAATCGTAGAATATCGTTATGAGGTAGTGTGATGAAAACAATTTTGATTACCGGTTTTGATCCATTCGGCGGTGAACCTATTAATCCTGCTTGGGAAGCGGTAAAAACAATGGATGGTTATACCGATGGTGATTATAAGGTAGTGACTCAAATGGTTCCTACTGTGCGTTACAAATCTGTTGATACTGTGAAAGCTGCGGCTGAAGAGTGCCAACCAGATTTCATTCTATGTGTAGGTCAAGCAGGCGGTCGCCCAGATATTACAGTAGAACGCGTTGCTATTAACTGTGATGATTTCCGCATCCCAGATAATGGGGGCAACCAACCGGAAGATGAACCTGTTGTAGCCGATGGCCCTAGTGCATACTTTGCGACATTGCCTATTAAAAACATCGTTAACGCATTGCATCAAAATGGTATTCCAGCTAAGGTTTCTAATACAGCGGGTACCTTCGTATGTAATCACTTGATGTATGGTGTATGTCATTATGCAGCGCAAAAGGGCAACATCAAAGCGGGCTTCATGCATATTCCGTACTTGCCATCCCAAGTAGTGGATAAACCAAATCAACCAAGCATGGCTGTTCAAACTGTACGTGCCACATTAGAAACCATCGTTCACGTATTAGCTCATGGTGAAAGCTACAAGGCACAAGATATTAACTATACAACACCTCACGAATAAAAATCTCAGAAGTACTAGTGTTTACTTCTGGGGAGTGTGTAGTGATAGATTTAGCTTTCAATCACTATATAATGTAAGATTTAGTTCTTGAGTACTATGTTATTTCGGTATGTACTTGAGTACATAAAATAAATTTAATATATGAGATATTGTGTGATATCTATATGAGAGAAGGTCTTTTTAATGAATAAAAAGTTGGTAGCAAGTTTAGTTTCCTGTATGGTATTAGGTTCTGTAAGTGTGTATGCAGCCAATCCATTTTCCGATGTAGATGCTTCTAGTTGGGCGTACCAATCTGTTGAGCAATTAGCGAATGCAGGGATTATTAATGGGTACCCTGATGGAACTTTCAAAGGGAACAATCCTATTACGCGATACGAAATGGCTCAAATGGTAGCTAAGGCGATGGCTAACCAAGATAAAGCCAATGCGGAACAACAAGCGATGATTAATCGTTTGGCCGATGAATTTGGAAATGAACTCAACACATTAGGTGTGCGAGTAGCCAAATTAGAAAATCAAGTAGGGAATGTAAAGGTGACTGGTAACTACCGTTTGCGTTACCGCGGCAGCGAGTTGAAAAATGATACCTATGCGTATGGTAAACATTCCTCCTTTGATTATCGTGCCCGTGTGATTTTTAATGCTAAGGTTAACGATAAAACTGATGCAGTCGTACGTATTCAAGGTTCTAGCGAATTCGGCAATAGCAATGCTACACAAGGTAAAATTAATCTTGCCTATGTAGATCATCATTTCGGTAAAGACACAACCTTGCGCGTAGGTCGTCAACTCTATACACCAGGCCTAGGCCTTATGTATGATGATCTCGTTGATGGTGCTCGCCTCATGTACAAACATGGCAAGCTCGATGTATCTGCTAGTTATGGTTACTGGTTGGGCGGTGCTCCTACTTACCAAACTAGAGAAAATACAGTTACTGCAGCTATGGTTGAAGTTAAGGGTAAACTTAATAAACATGTTACCCTTGGTGGTATGTATGGTCGTTTCCATGATGGTAAATTGTATCAAGGCCAAGATGTGGATGCGTTGACAGGCAAACAAGTTAAATCCTTTATTGATTCTCCATACAAAAATATTTGGGGCCTCAATACAAATATGAACTTTAACCGTTGGAATGTATTCGGCGAATGGCTTACAGCTCCAGGCGTTTCCGACTCTCATGCTTGGATGGCTAGTCTTGGCTATGGTAACTATGACATTAAGAAAGCTCATACTTATAGCGTACGCGGTCAATACTACTACCAAGAAGGGAACTCCCCAATCTTCAGTAGTGCCTTTGCGCCTGCGTATAGCTTCTACAATCAACATTATGTAGATAATAAGGGCGTAGCTCATGTACGCAATGGTTTCAAAGGCTTTGTAGCTAATGTAAACTATGTACCATTCCAAAACGTATCTATCGGTGCTTACTACGGCTTCGGTAATAAAGATATGGACGGTAATAAATTAGGCGATTACTGGCGTACAGATGTAAACTTCATGTTTTAATATATGTTGTTTTCATAACATCACTTTCTTTAAGAAAACACTATAAGAGTATATATTTTGGTTGATAAACGTTATATAGGATTAACTAAAATACATATAATAAAGACCCCGACATCAATTTGATGTCGGGGTTTTCTGTACCCAGTTTCTATTTACAATTATTTTGTAACAACTTTAAGATCTACAGGGATTTTAGCTTCTACAGCTTCGCCTTTGATAACTTTTTGAGCTGTATCGATAGCGATTTTACCCATTTGGTCTGGTTGTTGAGCAATTGTTGCAGCCAATGTGCCGTCTTTAACAGCTTTGTCTGCATCAGCAGTACCGTCAAAGCCTACGATGAAGATTGTTTTGCCTGCGGATTTAGCTGCTTGGATAGCGCCCAATGCCATTTCGTCGTTATGAGCAAAGATAGCTTGTACGTCAGGGTTAGCTTGCAAAATGTTTGTTGCTACGTTCAAACCTTTTGTACGGTCGAAGTCAGCACTTTGTTTTGCTACTACTGTTAAGTCTTTGTCAGCTACGTTGTGGAAACCTTGGCCACGTTCACGTGTTGCGGAAGCACCAGGGATACCTTCGATTTCAGCTACTTTTGCAGCTTTGCCTACTTTATCAACGATAAGTTGTGCAGCCATTTCGCCACCTTTTACGTTATCGGAAGCGATGTGAGCTACTACTTTGCCTTTGTCAGCAGAGCGGTCAACAGTGATTACAGGAATGTTTTTAGCATTTGCTGCTTCTACGGAAGTAGAGATAGCTGCAGAGTCTACAGGGTTGATAATCAATACAGAAACGCCACTTTCAAGTAAGTCGGAAATATCGTTTGCTTGTTTAGCTGGGTCGTTTTGAGCATCAACGATTTTAACTTTAAGACCAAGCGCTTTAGCTTGAGCCTCAACGCCTTCTTTCATAGTTACGAAGAATGGGTTGTTCAATGTGGAAACAGAGAAGCCGATAGTGCCGGATTTTTTGTCGCCGCCGTTATCAGCGCTTTTACCACAGCCTGCTACAAGACCGATAACCATGATAGCCATCGCCAACAGTAACAATAGTTTTTTCATAGGAACCTCCTAGGCTTTCTTGCGGTCTGCAAGAACCGCCAATAAAATGACAATACCTTTTACAACTTGTTGATAGAAACTGGAAACGTCGAGAATATTTAACCCGTTGTTGAGGGTACCGATAATGAGGGCACCAATTAATGTGCCGACGATATGACCACGACCGCCAGCAAGGCTTGTGCCACCAAGAACTACGGCTGCGATAGCGTCAAGTTCGTAGCCTGCACCTGCTGTAGGTTGTGCAGAGTTAAGACGAGATGTGATGATTGCACCAGCGATACCACAGAGCATACCTGTTAAGGCATACACGAAGATTTTAACGCGGTCAATCTTGATACCAGCAATGTAACTAACCTTTTCACTGCCACCTACGGCGTAGGTTTTACGGCCTAAGGATGTGCGGCTCAATACGAACCAGAGAACGATGAAAGCTAGGAACATTGTGATCGCTGGAACTGGAAGGCCTGCAATATCCCCTTGGCCAAAGCCGTGGAATAGAGGGTCTTGTGTAAGGCCAGAGATTGGGTTACCGTCTGTGAATACTAGCGTCGCACCACGGTAGATGGTCATGGTGGCCAAGGTAGCAATAAATGGAGCTACGCGGCCATAAGTAATAACGAGACCGTTAATACCGCCCAATACAAGGCCCGCACCTGCAGCTAATACGATAGCCAATACAGGGTCAGTACCAGTTACGATGAGGTTGGCCATCACTGCACTAGAGAGGGCAAGAATGGAACCAACGGATAAGTCGATACCGCCCGTTAAGATGACAAAAGTCATACCAAAGGCGATGATTGCATTGATGGATACTTGGCGCAACAAGTTACGCAAGTTAGAGAATTCAAGGAAACTGTCGTTCATGACAGAGATAATGATAAATAATAGGATGAGGCCGATGAGGGGGCCTAATTTTTTTACATATTGTAGAGCTTTGCTGTCCATTATTGTCCTCCTGTGGCTAATGTCATAATCGATTCTGGTGTTGCATCGCTGCGGTCCAAGATACCTGCTACGCGACCTTCATGAATGACCATAACGCGGTCGCTCATGCCCAGCACTTCGGGTAACTCAGAGGACACCATGATAATGGACACACCATCGTTCGTTAATTCGTTCATTAAATCATAAATATCACGTTTCGCACCGATGTCGATACCGCGTGTCGGTTCGTCCATGATGATAATGGATGGCTTTTTACCAACCCATTTCGCGATAACCACCTTTTGTTGGTTACCACCGGATAGGGACGATGCCGGTTCGTGAATAGATTGTGTTTTAACGCCTAGCTTTTTAGACAATTCGTCAGCAAAGGAATTGAGCTTGCCCTTATCCAATACATGAGATGGGCAAATTTCGCCCAGGTTTGGCAATGTAATATTGGAACCGATGGAGAAATCGAGGATCAAGCCTTCGCTCTTTCTATTTTCTGTGATGAAAGCAATGCCAGCTTTGATGGCATCTTCTGGTTTTTTACAGTTCAGAACGGAGCCGTTAACTGTTACGGTACCGCCATTATGTTTATCTACACCGAAGATAGCGCGCATGATTTCTGTACGGCCTGCACCCATAAGGCCTGCTACGCCGAGGATTTCGCCTTTGCGCAAGGAGAAGGAAATGTCGTTGTCGAAACCTTCTGGTTTGAGGTTATCTACGCTCATCACAACCTCGCCTGGTGTTGTGGTGCGAGCAGGGTAGAACTCGTCAATAGAACGGCCTACCATGTGGCGTACTACTTCGTCTACAGAAATCTCAGCAGTTGGTTTTGTAATGATGGTGTGACCATCGCGCATAACTGTGATCGTATCGCATTCGCTAAATACCTCTTCCATACGGTGAGAGATATATACGATGGCAACGCCGCGGGCTTTCATTTTACGCATCATGTTAAACAATGTCGCCGTTTCACGCTCTGTGAGGGCTGCTGTTGGTTCGTCCATGATGACAACCTTTGCATCTAACATCAAGATGCGAAGGATTTCCGTCATTTGTTGATGACCAACGGAGCAAAGGCCTGCCTCAGTTGTGAGTGGTAATTCGATGCCTAGTTCGCGGCATGTATTTTCTGCCTCAGTGAGCATCGCTTTTTTATCGAGCATACCAAATTTGTTGCGCTTTGGTCTCATTAAATATAGATTTTCTAACAATGTTAGATTTGGCCAAATGTTGAGCTCTTGGTGGATAAAAGCCACACCATTTAACTCGGCCTCTCTCGGGTTCGGGAAGGTGCGCTCTACGCCATCGATGGTGATTGTACCAGCATCTGCCTTGTGAATACCAGTGAGGATATTCATGAGGGTAGACTTGCCGGCGCCGTTTTCGCCCATCAAGGCGTGAACCTCGCCCTCCTTGAGGGTAATACTTACATCGCGCAGTACTTGGTTCGTACCAAATGCCTTTGCAATGCCTGACATAACAATTTCCATAACTACTCCTATATGATTGGTGAAAGTATCTCTAATCTATTGCTCTACGGACGATTGCTGAAAATACAATCGGCGCGCAAGATAATGTTTGCATACGGAGATGCTTCACCAGTTCGAATAATGCATTTGCATTGTTTTGTGGCTTCTTTGAATGCCTCATGGCTTGTTTCAATCCATTCGTATTGATCGGATGGGAAGGTAGACTCCAAGAAGTCATAAGCCTTAGGATTATTTTCTTTAATTTCTGTTGCCACATGAACTGCTTCGGATTTCATATGCTTAGCGATGATGGATACTACTTGCTCAAAGCTTGGTACACCGAAATCTAAAGCTA
The DNA here is from genome assembly GCF_051549505.1 of Veillonella sp. ZSJB6. NCBI lineage: Bacteria > Bacillati > Bacillota > Negativicutes > Veillonellales > Veillonellaceae > Veillonella > Veillonella sp. ZSJB6. The sequence continues at coordinate 67,470 of NZ_JBPUGE010000003.1, forward strand.
AGTCGATTTTTTGAACCCCTTCAGGTACTGGTAGACCACAGTCTGAGATACAAATTGTATCTGTGTGACCAAGATCGGCAAGCACCTTAGCGATATGGCTATTTAAAATGCCGTGTCGTTGCATGGTAAACTCCTTTTATATTTTGATGGCTGAGGTTTAACACCTCAGTCATTAACTCTCTTTTTTAATAGAGGGCAGATACATTCGTTGTATGAGAATGTATAACTTGTATTGAAATGTTTATTCAATAGTTAATTCTCTTCTAAGAATGCAGCAACCTCGTCCTTTGTAGGCATGCCGCCTTGGGCACCTAAGCGTTGGATGGAGAGGGCTGCGGCCGCGTTGCCGTAGTGCAATGCATCGGCTAAGCTTTTACCATTAACGATAGCTGTTGCAAAGGCACCGTTGAAGGTATCGCCTGCGCCAGTAGTATCTACTGGTTCAACCTTGAAGCCAGATACGGTATGGATTTCGCCATTATCTGCATAACCTACGCCCTTGCTACCAAGGGTAACGATGATTTTATTTTCGTTAGCTAGCAATGTTTCCTTCGTGGATTGGTTAGGGTAGAGGGCAGATAATTCATGCTCATTTGGCGTAATATAGGTTGCCAATTCTAACCACTCTGGATTGAGGTCAGCCGCTGGAGCTGGATTTAAGAGGACTTTTACATTGGCCTCGTGACAACGACGAACGATGTATTCGATTGTGGGAATAGGAATTTCGTTTTGCACCATTACGAGATCTGCTTGCTCGATAGCAGACCAAGCGTTATCTACTACGCTTTTGTCGACCTTAGCATTAGCGCCTGCAATTACGATGATGCTGTTATCGCCTTCAGCTAATGTAATATGGGCTGTACCCGTTGTAGTATTCGGTACGGTAACGATGTAATCTGTATTGATGAAATTTTCTCTTAGATTATCTAAAATCATTTTGCCGTATGCATCTTCGCCGATGCAACCAACCATAGTAACCTCTGCACCGAGACGAGCAGCAGCTACCGCTTGGTTTGCACCTTTACCGCCATGTGCGATGTGCAATTCGTTGCCCATGATTGTTTCGCCTGCCGCCGGACGTTTATCCGCGAGCACTACAATATCCATGTTGCAACTACCAATAACAACAATGCGATTCATAATAACTCCTTAATCAGCCTCAGCCCTAAGTGGGGCTAAAAATGGATATCGTTAATTTTTATACATAAATTTCTCGATATTTTATGCGGAGAAATGTATATATAAATGGTATCGATAACCGCATAGGCGTTTACTTTCACATATCTATTAGTATAACTTAATCATTTATTAGTATAGCCTAAATACAAAAGTTTATCTATATAAATAACTATAAAATATGGGAATAAGAAAAGGTATATCCAAAATCTATATTACATGAGTAAAAATGTACTGATTAGATTTTGGATATACCTATTTGAATGGTTATTTTGTTATTGAAAAAGTATTGAATAAGGTGAAACGTTATAATCCATTTAGTATATTTACATAATCTTGTCGTTGATCAAGTATAGAGATTAAATAAATTGTTTTTGTTTCCTCTACAACTGTGTAGAAAATGATAAGTTTTTCTAAAATTAACATTCGAAAGTCGCTGTCATTAAGTGCTCTAATTTTAGGTTTAGCCCCCATATATGGATGGTTCATAAGATTTGAAATCGAATTTTGAATATTTTCTTTGACTTGTATAGCTGTTTCTTTTGAAAACTGCATAGCTATATAAAGTATTTGCTGATGTAGCTCTTTATTGAACTTTTCCGTAGGAATGATTGTGTAGGTTTGGGTTTTCATAGAGTTACCCCATTTGATCTAGCATTTTATCAATACTGCTGAAGGTTTCATCAAGTGTAGTGGTGCGACCTTGAATGATATCGTTTTGCCCTTCTACAAGAGAGGATAGTAATTCTATTTTTGACTTTAACATATTATATGTATTATAGCCGAGACTTACGGTATCTCCACGACCATTTACAGTAATAATGGCAGCCTCATCTTTAAGTTGTAAGGATTTAGAAATTTCAGGATACTTATTTCGTAAATCAGAGGATGGACGAATTGTTTCGCGTAATATTCCCATAGTTATCTCCTTATAGTTTTAAAAGTATTAGTTCATTATTTATATACTGTAATTATATCATTTAAACGATATAATTACAGTATATAAATATATATGAGATATTTAATTCAAATAGGGTTAACTAGATACTTTAATCATAAAATGATATATAAAAAGACCATCTTCAAGCGAATTGAAGATAGTCTTGTATTGGTATATAGTATTTTCTCTTTTTTACTAAATATTCATATATATATTAGTGAAAGCTTGGTTTGTCGTAGTGTGTGCCTGGTTCGCCAATACCGATGCTTGCACGGTGGAATGGTGTTTCATCATCTACATGTAAGATGTCGAAGATAGCTTTTACTACAGCTTCTCGTGTAACTTGGGCATCGTTAAATTGAACGCCTTCAGGAATGAGCTCATAATTTGTATTTTCTGGATCATTGTAGAGCCATGTGAGGCGCAAGATTGTGTAGTTTAAGTTGGATTCGCGCAACACATTGCGTGCTTGACGTTCGCCTTGTACATAGCTAATAGGCAAGCTGTCGAAGGTCCATTTTTCAAGTGCTGCAGGGAATTCGCCAGAAAGACCAGCCATAGAAAGACCGATAACACGGCGTACGTTTTTACGGCTCAATGCTTTCACAATAGCCGCCATATCGCTGCCAGACTCCATAGCGCCTACAAATACGATCTCTGCATTTGTTACCGCTTCCTCTAATTTAGCAGGATTTTGGAAAGAACCCTCGATGACAGTAACGCGTTCATGTTCTAAAATTTCTGGATGTAAACGAGTACTCAATTGGCGACCATATAATGTAAGGTGCATATCTGTATATGTTAATAATGTAGCAGTCAACTTTTGTGCAATTTGGCCAGCGGCCCCTAAAATTGTAATATATTTGTACATATAGACCTCCTATGTCCTAGGCATAAGTATTTGTATGCATTATATCACAACTATATGACGAGAAAGTGAGAATAACAATTTAATTAATAGCTAGAATTTCTTTTGTTGTTATAAGATACTCAAATCGATTTCTTCAAATTTTAGAGATGCGCTGTAAAATTTGATGTTGAATTTACATGATAATTTAACTACAATAATGATAAGATATTAGAAAGATGAGTGTTATATCACTAAAGTATTCTGGAGGTGATAGTATGCCGAATATAAAACCTATTTCAGATTTACGTAATTATTCTGAAGTTTTACGTGATGTTACTATAGATAGTCCCGTATTCTTAACTAAAAATGGTAGAGGTAGATATGCAATTATGGATATTCAAGATTATGAACGTGTAATGGCTACTATAAAACTTATGGGGGCTTTAGAGACAGGTCGTAAATCTGGTGAAGAAGAAGGCTGGATTTCATCAGAGCAACTAAAGAGTGAATTGGGGATTTAATTATGAATAATCAAATTAGCTATGCACCAAAAGCACGAGAAGATTTGCTAGAAATAAAATCTTTTATAGAAGAAGAAACCGGTGATATTGAGTTAGCTAAGAAAACCGTTTCGGATATAGTGACTACGAATGACTCGTTGAGTATATTTCCAGAAATGGGGCAGCGATTATTGATTAATCTAGGAAGTAAAATTGAATACAGATATTTACTTTGTCATAATTATTTAAGTTTTTACCGTTATTTAGACCGAACTATCTATATTGATAGAATATTAAACAGTAGACGGGATTATCTTAGAATATTATTAGATGAAGTACATTAGTTATTAAAAGCACTATCGTTAATAGATGGTGCTTTTTATCATATGATAAACATACTATCTATAATAGTATCTTGCCTTTCACAAATCTCTGAAGAATGTTACAATAGACACTATATATTCATTTTTAGAAAAGAGGCTATTTATGGAACGGATTCAAGATCTTGTGTACACGCATGTGCAGGGTGGCCAGTTTAGATGGGTTACTGTCAGCACATTGATGCTCGCATTGGGCACGATATTGCATTTGGTGAGCCCTAGTGTGGCTGGGGTAACGCCGAACTGGACAATTGCTACGTACTGCGTAGCTATTTTATTGACACGTCCTAGTTTGAGCCAAACATTGGGGATTGGCCTTGTAGCGGCCCTCATTAACGTATTGACATCTAAGTCAGCATTCCCTTACGGCAACTTGTTGTCTGAACCAGGTGGTGCTTTGACCGCAGCTCTCGTGACGCGCGCTATGTTGTCCGTGAAGTTCCGTAAAATCGGTGGCTTTGATTTAACGCCAATCCTATCTGGCTTCTTAGCGACTGTTGTATCTGGCGGTATCTTCGTTACCATCTTGTGGAAAGTATTGGACTTACCAGACAATGTATATATGTATGGTATGTGGCCGATGGTTCTTATCGTAGGCGCTTTGAATGGTGCCATTACACCAATCTTGTACATTCCGGCGCAACGTCTATTCTCTAAACGCGGCATGTTGCCAAGTACAGATCAATTGACGTCTGACCATAGTCATATGACGATCTTGCCTGAGCGCCAAGCTAAAATTTCCATTGAACACGTAAATTACTACCATCCTAAGGCGACTACACCATCTCTTGAAAACATCAATCTCGATGTACATGATGGTGACTTCCTCGTTGTGACTGGTCCTGCCGGTTGTGGTAAAAGTACCCTTTGCATGGCTATGGTAGGGGCTGTACCTAAATTCTACGGCGGCCGCCTTGAAGGCATGGTGTTCGTAGATGGTAAAGCGACTACGCAAATGGAAATTCCAGAGTTAGCGAACCATATCGGTGTGGTTCTCGCCGATTACGACACTCAACTCGTAACGATGACAGTTCGTGAAGAAGTGGCCTTTGCCATGGAAAATCGCGGTTATGACCGTGAAACCATTAAAGCACGTTCTGAAGAGGTGTTTGCACAAGTTGGTCTTATCGGCTTAGAAGATCGCAAAATTACTAGTCTATCCGGTGGTCAACGCCAACGTTTGGCGATTGCTTCCGTATTGGCTACGAACCCAACTGTTCTTGTTCTTGATGAACCAACGAGCTCCCTCGACCCAGATGGGACTGCCGAATTATATCGCCTCGTAGGTGATTTGAACAAGAAACACGGTATTACCGTTGTCGTTATCGATCATGACTTACACGCAGTATTGCCATATGCAAACCGCATGGCTCTCATGGTGGATGGCTCTATTGCATGTGATGACGATGTACCAACTACGCTTCGTTACATGTACGAACACAATATTCACGTTGATGCGTTGCCATCTGTGTTCACTACGTATATGGAACTTGAACAAGCGGGCTTCCACAGCGATGAGCCTTGGCTTAGCATCGAGTCTGCTATCAAGGGCTTGCACCAAATTGAAATGGCTCACGCCATTCAAACTGAGGTGCATGGTGAAAGTAACTCTGCCAATAACCAAACAAATACTACTGTAGTAGAAGATAGAAAACCGATTCAACGCGTTGATGATGTACAAGGAAAGGACGGTGGCGCTCATGCTTAAGGTTGAAAATATCCGCTTTGGCTATGTGCCATCCGTAGACATCTTCCGTGATGTGACTTTCACCATCGAAGGGGGCGAATATATTGCCATCGGCGGTCGCAATGGTTGTGGTAAAACGACTATCACTCGTTTGCTCGTTGGTCTTGAAAAGGCTAGCGAAGGCCGCATGTACTATAATGGTACGGATATTACGTCTATGCCGCCATCTAAACGTGGTCAATTTATTGGTTATGTATTCCAACAACCAGATCGCCAAATGTTCAGACCAACAGTAGCCACAGAGGTTGCTTTCGGTCCTGAATCACTAGGTCGCAGTAAATCCGAAGTGAAACGCATCGTTGATGAAGTGTTGGAACGTACAGGTATCGCTCACTTACGTGAAGCCTATCCTCCAACATTGCGCCGCGGTGAAAAGCAACGCGTTGCTATCGCTTCTGCACTAGCAATGCAATCTAAAATCCTCATCCTCGACGAACCAACAAGTGGTCAAGATGGTAAGGAAACTAAAGAGTTGTTAGCACTATTGCGTCAACTTAATCAAGAGGGCATTACGATCCTTCTCATTACACATGATATGGAAATCATGGCTAGCAAATGTAGCCGTGCACTCATCATGGGTAACCAAACCGTTGCCTTTGATGGTTCTCCAGAAGAATTATTCAAGAAATCTACGGATGAATTGCAAGACTTAGGCCTTACAAAACCGCCAAGTGTGGAACTTTCACTAGCGGTGCCATCCCTAGGCTATTGCAAATCCATGGATGAATTGAAATCTAAGTTAGTGGCTCAGTTGGGCAGAAAATAGGAGGGACATATGGAACGTTTAGTACCGTTAACAAAAATCTTGATGACCCTCGCTGTATCCGTGTGGGCCATTCTATTACGCGACTGGGTATCTCTATTGGCCTTAGTCGTTGTAGAACTTGTCGTGTTATTTGTTGCAGGTTTATTGATCAAACAACGTAAGGCCGTAATGGCATTGACTAGTTTTGCCGTATTCCTTGGCATCATTCAATTCCTCGGCAGTGGCGATATAACATCTGCTATCGTATCCGGCTTGCGTATGCTTGCCATGACACTTGTGTTTATCTGTCTATTGGCAACTACAAAATTGCAAGACCTTACAGCAGCGCTCGTAACACAATGCAAAATTCCTTATGAATATGCATTTATGTTCACGGCAGCACTTCGCTTTGTGCCTGACTTCATTGCTGAAAGCCATGCTGTACAAGAGGCACAAGCGTGCCGTGGGCTATCCTTAGAAGGCAACTTCATTAAACGCATCAAATCCTATGCATCTGTTATTCAACCATTGCTCTTAAAATCCTTGGGCCGCTCCGAAACAATGGCGCTCTCTCTAGAACTACGTGGCTTTGGTGGTCCAACACATAGCTTTGCTGCATCTGTGGGATTGAAAACTATGGACTACGCTGTAATTGGTGCATTGATTGCTATTACTGTACTACTATTCGTAATTGTGTAATAGATAAACTAGACAGATTCATAGAGTTAATTGTGTTATAATTAACTTGAAGAGTATGGGGTGCCTCAATTGGTACACCTGAAAAGACACCTAGAAAGGGCGAAATTTCTTGGTGTCTTTTGATTATCTTTTAAAAATCTGTTTATGGTATACTATTGATAGGTAGTAAAGCGTACAAAATTATCTACAATATAACAGAAAAGGACGAGTTGCAACTCGTCCTTTTTCTTGCGTGTTAGCGTTATTTTTATATATTATGTTATATAGATATAATATAGAAATAATTTTAGTTTCGGATACCGGATTTTGGATACCAACAATTTTGAGGAATTCTTATGAGTGAATTAGCAATACGACCAATTACAAAGGATGATATAGCATCTTGTTTAGATATTTACAATTACGAGGTTGTGAACGGTGTAGCCACCCTTGATCTTGAGCCCCGTACGTTGCCAGAGTGGCAGGAGTGGTATGAGGCACATCAAACTTCTGAGCACTGCATTTTTGTAGGCCTTATAGATGATGTAGTTGTAGGTTATGCATCGCTTTCACCATATAGAACAAAGGATGCTTTCAAAAGTACCGTCGAATTATCTATTTACATCCACGAAGATTATAGAGGTAAGGGCGTGGCATCTAAGTTGATGGCTCATATTTTAGACCACGCAAAAGAAACGGAAACATTACATACTGTAGTGTCTGTTATTACGGCGGGAAATGCGACAAGTACAGCATTGCATGAACGGTTTGGATTCACCTACTGTGGTCTAACACCGCAAGTTGGTTTCAAACATGGTAAATATCAGGATACCGAAACATACGCATTATTGGTATAATAAAACGTAGATATTAAATTACAGACTAAATGTACAGATGATAGATAAGGGTTCGCTACGGGTTAGGGCGAATAGGGTGATTGAATGAACATGAAAGATGAACGGCAGTTCGTTGGGTACAGTAAGTATCGCAGCCGACTTGTGGACGGTCATGTACATACAGAATTGTGTCCCCATGGTAGTGGGGACCGCACTGCAATGATGATCGAAAAGGCTATTGAGTTGCGCATTGAAAAGGTGTGCCTCACTGAACATGCACCATTGCCAAAGGCTTTTGCTGTTGAATACGGCGGTGACCAAAAGGCTTATGACACAGCGTCTTTGAAATTGAATCAAGTAGATTCCTATCTAGAATTAGGCCGTCAATTGCAACGTGCTTATGGCACTCATATCGACATCTCCCTTGGCTTTGAAGTGGATTACATTCCAGGCTTTGAGACGGATATTCAAGAGTTCCTCGATCGTTATGGTCCGTTGACGGATGATAATATTTTATCTGTTCACTTTATGGAAGGTGTGAATAATGCCTTTTATTGCTTAGACTACAGCCCTGAAGAATTTGAGCGTGGCTTTGGTCCGTGGATTCAAAAGCAATATGAGTTATATTACAAATATTACTCCACCGTACGCCAAGCCGTACGTGCTGACCTCGGTGAATATACGCCAAAACGAATTGGTCACTTTGATTTAATTAAGAAATACCAACACCACTTTGGCTTTGAGCGTCACTTGGATCGCCGCAATGCACAGGTGGTAAGCGATATCTTACATATTATGCGCGTACAAGGGCGCGAACTAGACTACAACATGAGTGGCTTCTTTAAACCAGACTGCCGTGAAATGTATCCAAGCCGCTTTATCCAAGGCATGGCTGCTGTTATTGGCGTGCCATTTGTATTGGGCTCTGATGCACATAGCATAGCAGATATAGAACGTATCTGGGGATAGATTGATGAGAAAATTGTTGTTTGGGATTATTATTCTGATTACTCTAATAGCAGCTTTTATAGCTTATATGTTTTATCATGAACCATCATCAGGTGAGCTAGTTGGGCGCAGTGTAGCTTTAGAATTTGGGCCTAAACATGAGTTACATATTAGCAAATTGGGTAGTCAATTTATTGCATCTGATACTAGTTTTTCTAACTCTAAGTTTCCATATCCTTTTGATGCCTATGTAGTGAAAAATAAGGGTGAAAGCTCGTATTTATACTTATTATGTAAGGATAATATGATTGTCTTTGATAGTAATATGAATTGTATTCTATTCTTCTCCAAACAAAATCAAGAGTCTAAAGCTTTATTAGATCATGTTCGGAAGTATTATCATTTTGATGAAAGCAAAACGAAGTATAAGATTGAAGACTTAGATGAAGTTGATAAGTCTATATATCTATCGTTACAACGGCAAAACTGATCTTTAATTACATGTATTTAACTATAATCTATAAGCGGATATAAGCTATAGCCGTGTTATCTTTATATTAATAACGTGAAATCATAACGGTTCTATTGACAATTCTATAGAACCGTTATATTATAATTTCATACTTTAACTAGATAAAGCGATAAAATAGAAAAGTATCGATATAGGTAAATTTTTTCTCATAGATAAATGAAAGCCATTTAACTCGTTTGAAACTGATTATATGATGCTTTCACAGACATGAGAAATGAAATGATAGAAAGGATGTTTACGATGGTACAGCAGCAATTACCTACGGGGTTCCGTGATGATATAGGGGCCGTAGCAGAGCGCAAGGATGATGTAAGCCAATATGTGCTCGGTCTATGTCGTAGCTGTCAATACACCAAGATCTCTACGCCTCTTGTGGAGTACAAGGATGTATTTAATGGCTATGCCATGGGGCGCGGTCAGCATATGTATGAGTTCATGGATAGTTCTGATGAGTCCGTTGTAATTCGTCCTGATTTGACCATGCCAATCGGTCGTTTTTTGGCCACCACAAATATTGAATTGCCTCGCACGTTCTACTACTTAGGCGATGTGTTCATGAAAAATAAAAAGCACCGTGGTGATGTGAACCAAGTAACGCAAGGTGGCATCGAGATGGTTGGCTATGAAGGTATTGAAGCCGAGCAAGAGTGCTTCGCCATCATTAAAGAGGTAAATGAAACGCAACTTGGTAATAATTTGCTATTAGAAATTGGGGATGCTCGTTTCTCTCGCGCTATCACCGATGCGCTAGGCCTTAGTGATGAGGAACGAACAGAGCTATTAGACGCTTTGTTTACTAAATATTTACCTCGTTACAACGAGTTGATTTCCGACTTTAAAAATAGTGCGTTATATCCATTCTTAACTGTATGGCCTCGCTTGTTTGGCACGGTCCGAGATATTAAAGATGAGCTCAACCAAATCATCTTGCCAGCAGCGGCGCAACGCATTTTAGACAATCTCGTCGATATGGCTAACCAAGTGGCTCAAACAGGCCAACAGGTTCGTATCGACGTGTCTACAGAACCGCTTCAATCTTATTACACAGGCCTCACCTTTAGAGGCTACGTGGATGGCGTATCTCAATACATCGTCAGCGGCGGCCGTTATGATGGCTTGCTCTCTAGCTTTGATGGTACGCCGATGCCTGCGGTGGGAATGGCTTTTAATATTGATGTGTTGACAGATGTTACCTTGAATGGTGAAAGCAACAATCAAGATAATGGCAAATTGCGTATAGCTCTTACAAAGGGCCGTGTCGAGAAGGATTTCATTCCTCTCTTGGAATCATGCGGTATCGATTGTGAGCCGTTGCGCAACAAGGCGCGTAAGCTCATCATTCCGTTGGGCGATGCTATAGAGGTTATCCTCGCTAAAGGTCCTGACGTAACAACATATTTGAAGAATGGCGTTGTAGACCTCGGCATCGTTGGTAGTGATGTACTAGACGAACAAGATGATACAAGCTATGAAATGCTAGATTTACAAACTGGTAAATGCCAATTTATCTTGGCCTCTTTGGAAGGCTATGATCCTAAAGAAGGTCGCCGCCAACGTATTGGTACAAAGTATCCAACCATTACAAAACAGTACTTTGGTGCTCAAGATGTGGAAATCATCAAAATTGAAGGCTCTGTTGAGTTGGCGCCTCTAGTAGGTCTCGCTGATGCCATCGTAGATATTACAGAAACGGGCACAACATTGCGTGAAAACAACTTAGAAATCTTTGACTGGTTACAAAAGATTTCTACTCGCTTAGTAGCTAATCCATTGGCATTAAAACAAAAGCGTAATACCATTTTCAAACTTATAGACCAGCTTTCAGAAGCCATTAATAAATAAGAGATAGAACTAATAGTGCGAATAGCATATAGGAAGAAGGACATGACATGAAAATTTATAAGGAAACATTAGATACGATGCTCGGTATCGTGCGAAATTATACGCAACAAACTACAGATATGGAAATTGAACGCCGCGTGTACGATATCATTGCTGATGTTCGCGCCAATGGTGATGCGGCATTAAAAGCATACTCTGAAAAATTCGATGGTGTATCCATCGAAGACTTCAAGGTGCCTCAAGAGGAAATCGACGCTGCTTATGAGTCCTTATCTGATGATTTAAAGGCCGCATTATTAAAGGCAAAGGCTAATATTACTGAGTTCCACAGCCGTGAAATTGAGCAAGGCTTTGTAGATATGGATACACCGGGCATCATTCGCGGTCAAAAGGTGATTCCATTGGCTCGCGTTGGCCTTTACGTTCCTGGCGGTACTGCAGCATATCCTTCTACTATTATCATGACTGCGTTGCCAGCTAAAATTGCAGGCGTTAAAGAAATCGTTATGGTTACACCTCCTCAAAAGGACGGCATCAACCCTGCTGTACTAGGTGCAGCTAAGCTTGCTGGCGTTGATGCGGTATACCAAGTTGGTGGCGCTCAAGGTGTAGCAGCTCTTGCATATGGTACTGAAAGCATTCCAAAGGTCGATAAAATCGTAGGCCCTGGTAATATTTACGTAGCCACTGCAAAACGCCAAGTATTTGGTCAAGTCGATATCGACATGATTGCGGGCCCTAGCGAAATCGGTGTTATTGCTGACGACAGTGCTAATCCAGTTCATCTCGCCGCAGACCTCTTGTCCCAAGCGGAACATGATCCTCGGGCGCGCGCTATTATGGTTACTACTAGTGAAAGCTTGGCAAATGCTGTATCCGATGAGGTAGAACGTCAATTGAAATTGTTGCCTCGTGAAAGCATCGCTCGTCCAGCTATTGAAAATAACAGTTATATTGCCGTTATGGACAGCGTTGAAGACATGTTTACGGTCATGAACGAAGTAGCGCCAGAGCATTTAGAAATCCAATTACCAGATCCAATGAACTATATGAGCCTCGTTCAAAATGCAGGCTCCGTATTCCTCGGTGCCTATGCATCTGAACCATTGGGTGACTACGTAGGCGGTACAAATCACGTATTGCCAACAAGTGGTACAGCACGCTTCTCCTCTCCACTTGGTGTATATGATTTCGTAAAACGTACATCCTTTACACAATTTACAAAAGAACGGTTAGAAGAAGTGGCAACACACATTACTACATTAGCTCGTACAGAAGGCCTTGAAGCACATGCTCGTGCCATCGAAGTACGCTTTGAAAAATAGTGTATATAAATAGATTAGATTATATATTTGGAGTCTATATTTAAATACTGATTTAAACATAGATTGAAATAGCAATTAGAAATATAGATTGTAACAATAGATTTGGAGTATAGAGGTCGTTATGATACGCACAGGTACGGTGCAACGCACCACGCAAGAAACAGATATTACAGTAGAACTTACCCTTGATGGGGCACAAACGAGCTCCATCTCCACAGGGATTGGATTTTTTGACCACATGTTGACGCTGCTGGCAAAACACGGCCGCTTTGGCCTCGTGGTTGAGGCAAAGGGCGATACATACGTAGATGCTCACCACACCGTTGAGGACATCGGACTGGCGTTAGGTCAGGCTTTGGTGAAAGCCCTTGGCGATAAGGCTGGCATCGAGCGTTACGGCGATGCCTGGGTTCCTATGGACGAAGCACTAACACAAGTTGTAATCGACTTGAGCGGCCGTCCGTACCTTGTATTCCAAGGTGAATGGAGCACTCCAGTTCTTGGGGGCAACTTTGAAACAGAGCTAGTGGAGGATTTCTTTCAAGCTCTTGCTATGAGCGCTGCTATGAATTTACATGTTCGCAATCTATATGGTCGCAACACGCACCACATTATTGAAAGCATGTTTAAGGCTACAGGTCGCGCATTGCGCAAGGCCGTTACGATTAACCCAGATATTCAAGGGGTAAACTCCACAAAGGGTGTTATTTAATACAGTCATTTAATAAAGGAGAACCTATGATTTTTCCAGCTATAGATTTACAAGATGGTCGCAGCGTTCGCCTCTATAAAGGTGACTTCGCGCAGGAAACTGTTATCAATCCAGATCCAGTGGACCAAGCAAAACAATATGAAGATGCCAAGGTAGGCGCACTCCACCTCGTCGATTTAGACGGTGCTAAGGCAGGTAAGCCTGTTAATGTGGACATTGTAAAAGCAGTGCGTCAGGCTTTCACAGGCATCCTTGAAATCGGTGGTGGCATCCGCGATAAAGTGGCTGTTGACCTTTATTTAGGTTTAGGCGTAGACAGAGTTATCTTAGGTTCTGTAGCCCTTAAAAATCCTGAGCTTACGAAACAGGTTATCGCTGAATATGGTGCAGAGCGTATCGTTATCGGTGTAGACGGTAAAAATGGAAAGGTCGCTGCTGAAGGTTGGCTCGATCAATCCGATGTGCCTATGACCGATTTAATCGGCGCTATGATTGAAGGCGGAGCAAAGTACTTTATCGTTACTGATGTGGACCGCGACGGTACCATGCAGGGGGCTAACGAAGACTTGCTCAGCAATTTGCAAAAAACATTCCCTACAGCTCGTATCGTTGCCTCTGGTGGTGTTCGTAATTTAGAAGATATTAAGTCCCTTGAAGCAAAAGGCGTCATGGATAGTATCGTCGGTAAAGCGCTATATGAAGGAACGATTACATTAGAAGAAATCGCTGAGTATAACCAGCAAAACTAATAGAATTGACCATGTAGTATACGCTCTTAGTTTAATGAGTTATAAGGTATATCTAATATCTAATATTTTTTAGCTTATAACTTATGTAGGGGCATAACAGATAATATATTGAGTAGTACTCAATGGAGAGGAGCATTATGTTAGCGAAACGGATCATTCCGTGCCTAGATGTGGATGATGGGCGCGTAAAAAAAGGGGTTAACTTTGTTAATCTCGTGGATGTTGGCAGTCCCGTAGATATTGCAGCATCCTATGAGCAACAACAAGCGGACGAGCTTGTCTTTCTAGATATTACGGCCACTGTTGATGCACGGACCACCATGCGCGATGTGGTGCAAGAGATTTCATCCCAAGTATTTATGCCTCTCACTGTTGGTGGCGGCATTAAGAGTATCGATGATATGACGGCTTTATTGAAAGCTGGTGCCGACAAGGTGTCCTTGAACTCTGCAGCCCTTGCTAATCCTGAACTTATTTCAGAAGGGGCTCAAAAGTTTGGCAATCAATGCATGGTAGTAGCCATCGATGTAAAAACAGACGAAGAAACTGGTGAATGGTATGTCTATACTCACGGCGGTCGTAACCGTACCGAATGGACGGCTCTTGATTGGGCTAAGGAGGCTGTATCTCGTGGGGCCGGAGAACTGCTTGTAACGAGTATGGACAAGGACGGTACAAAATCTGGTTTTGATATTGAACTATATAAGGCAATTGAAGCCGTTGTAGATGTACCTATCATCGCATCTGGTGGTGCAGGTAAGGTTCAGGACTTTGTTGACCTCTTTAAGCAAACTGGTGTTACCGGTGCACTGGCGGCATCGATCTTCCACTTTGGGGAGATTAAAATTCCAGAACTCAAAGATGAATTACGAGCTCACGGCATTACTGTACGATAGAAAGTAGCTTTCATACATACGTTTTTAAATAATTACAGTATTTAAAGATACTTGAAGGCAGTACATAAAAGGCTATGGTAACGATACTAATAAAACACTGAGTTTTAAAACGATTATTTTCATAAAGGATTAATATATGAAACCTGATTTTGAAAAGGGAAATGGCTTATTGCCAACGGTTGTACAAGATGCAGATACAAAAGATGTGCTCATGGTGGCGTGGATGAACGAAGAAAGCTTTCACAAAACACTAGAGACAAAGGAAACGTGGTTTTGGTCTCGTTCTCGTCAGGAGCTATGGCACAAGGGCGGTACGAGCGGCAATGTGCAACATGTGGTGAGTATGGCCCTCGATTGCGATGGTGATACGTTGCTCATTCAAGTTAAGCCGGAAGGCCCTGCATGTCATACGGGGCGTACAAGCTGTTTCTTTAATGATGTAGAAGCATAGCGGCCCATAAGAGAACAATAATGGCAGTCAATGGAATCGGCACAATAGGATAGACAAAAGAGAATATAAATATAAGAGATGTAACGGAGTTATATATGGCACAGCAAACATTGAACGAATTATACGAAATTATTAAGAACCGCAAGGCACAGCCAAAGGAAGGTTCTTATACAAATTACTTATTTGATAAAGGGCTCGATAAAATCTTGAAAAAGGTAGGCGAAGAGGCTACTGAAGTTGTTATCGCTGCAAAGAACGAGGATCCTCAAGAATTGATATACGAAACGGCTGATGTATTGTATCACTTACTAGTATTACTAGCAGAGAAAAATATTCCTTACGAAGCCATCGAGGCAGAACTTGCGAGCCGTGAAGGTGTAGTGAGCAAGACTACAGATCGCCCAGAAATTACAAATTTATAATGAATATATACGTTAAGAAAATAGTTAGAAAGGATAGCTTATGAAAGAGATAATTCGCACATTGAAACCCTATATACCTGAGGAACCAGCTGCAGCGGTAAAGGAACGCCTCGGTGTGGATCGATTGGTGCGTTTGTCTGCCAATGAAAATCCGTACGGCACCTCTCCATTGGTGCGCGAGGCTATCCTTAGCTATGTAACATATAATGATGCTAACTATTATCCTGATGGGAATGCCACTGATTTGCGCCTAAAATTAGCAGAGTATTGGAAGGTACAACCAGAACAACTTGTTATTGGTGTAGGCCTCGATGAGGTCATCGCTATGGTCAATAAAACATTGATAAGCGCTGGCGACTCCATCGTGGTAAGCGTACCTGCTTTCTCCGAGTATGCATTAAATGGCCTTGTGGAAGGTGCTGAAATTCGCGAGGTTGAGGCCGATTTTGAAACAGGTCATTATGATTTCTCTGCCCTTGTGAAAGCAGTGGATGAAACAACACGCCTCGTGTGGATTTGTAATCCTAACAATCCAACAGGAACCTATGAGTCTGTTGAAGATATTCGTAAATTCGTAGCTGCTGTACCTAAGGAAACATTGGTCATCATCGATGAGGCATATATCGATTTTGTTACCACTGTAGCAGTTCCTACAGCACGAGCACTTTTAGATGAGTTCCCTAATGTAGCTATCATGCGTACCTTCTCCAAGGCATATGGCCTTGCTAATTATCGCGTAGGCTATATGATGACACCTGTAGAGTTGGCTAATTACATGCAAACTATCCGCTTGCCTTATAATCTTAATACCTTGTCCCAAGTGGCTGCAGAAGCTGCTTTTGAGGATCAAGCATTCTTAAGAAGAACAGTTTCTCAAAATGCAGAGGAACGGGCAAAATGGGAGAGCCTATTTGATGAATTAAACATTCACTACTATAAGAGTGAAGCGAACTTTATTTTCTTTACTGTACCTGATGCGGAAGGCTTAGCTGATGCTTGGCTAAAAGAAGGATATCAAGTGCGCCGGGGACAACGGGATGGTTGGTTGAGACTTACCATTCCTATGGCTCAAGATGGAGCTGTTATGCGCGGTATACTAAAAGAATTCATGAATTAGTCTATATAGGATACATCAGATATACTAATTAAGGCTGTTGAAAGGAGCGTATTATGATTGCCATTATAGATTATGATGCGGGTAATACATTTAATGTCCAGAAAGCGTTGGCCTATATCGGACTAGATGCAGTGCTAACAGCAGATCCGAATGTCATATTAAATGCTGATGGTGTTCTCTTACCCGGTGTAGGTGCCTATGCATCGGCTGTAGCCGTTCTCAAGGAACGAGGCCTCGTCGATGTCATTCAGGAAGTGGTAAAACGAGAAATACCGCTATTAGGTATTTGCTTGGGTATGCAACTACTATTTGAAGAGTCTGAAGAATATGGACCCACTCCAGGTTTAGGTCTCATTCCGGGAACGGTAAAAGAAATTCCTCGCGACCTTGGTCTTAGCGTGCCTCACATGGGGTGGAACAAAAATACAGTACACCATCCAGATAGTGCTTTCAGCAATGTAGACGATCAATATACCTATTTCGTTCATTCCTATTATGTAGATACTGACCCTGAGTTTATTACATCTACTGCAAACTATGGTATCGATGTACCAGGTGTTGTTGAGCGCGGTAGAGTATATGGAATGCAATTCCATCCTGAAAAAAGTGGTGTGGTAGGTCTAAATCTATTGCGTGCATTTGGCAATATTACAGAAGCCTATGGAGCGGCGAAAAAATAGGAAGGTCAATCTCGTATTATCCCTTGCCTCAGTGTGGCAAATGGTCGTGTTCAGAATGGCGTTCAATTCCGTAATATGGTAGCTGCCGGCGATCCTGTAAAATGTGCAGAAGAAGCGGTAGGCCATGGTACAGGTGAGTTATTGGTAACGAGTATCGATAGGCATGGCACGGGGCTTGGCTTTGATATTGAATTATATCAAGCTTTAGCAGAGGTTGTGGATGTACCTGTAACAGCCTTTGGTGGTGCTAGAAATATACAGCATTTTGTAGATTTATTTACAAAAACAAATGTAACTGGAGCTCTTGTAGGGGCGTTGTTACATAACAAAGTTTTAACTATAAAAGATATTAAAAAGGCCCTTCACGAAGCAGGAGTCGTAGTAAGATAATAGATAATTACTATCAAAATAAAACGATAAAAGCATTCTCTAAGTAACGGAGAATGCTTTTTAGTTATGTCTTTAACTCATAATGTACATCCAAAATGAGAAATTGATAATTGACACTTCTATGTTTAGATATACAATATTATTGTAAGTACTAAAAGTTTTGAGAGCCAATGTGGCATGGATGTGCAAAAGATTTATCAGATATTTTTATATAACACCATGTCACACAAGACAATTGGAGGTGTTTATATGGTTATGAATGGTATTTACTTAGTTATAGCCTCCGCGTGTATTCTAATTTTAGCGTACCGCTTTTATGGGGCTTTCATAGCGGCGAAAGTATTAACATTGGATGAATATCGTCCAACGCCAGCTATGGTCCACAATGATGGTCACGATTACGTGCCCACAAACAAATGGGTAACATTTGGTCATCACTTTGCAGCGATTGCTGGTGCAGGCCCTCTTGTAGGTCCTGTTATCGCAGCCCAGTTCGGGTATTTACCTGGTGCATTATGGATCCTTATCGGTTCCGTATTAGCCGGTGCTGTACATGACATGGTTATCTTGTTCGCATCCGTTCGCTATGATGGTAAATCTATTGCGGATATTGCACGAGAAGAAATCAGTAAATTTGCTGGTTTCGGTGCTATGCTTGCTACATTGTTCCTATTGATCATCACCCTTGCTGGTATGGCCGTAGTAGTAGCTAACGCATTGCATAACTCCCCATGGGGTTTCTTCTCCGTATTTGCTACGATTCCAATCGCTATTTTCATTGGTATTTATTTGAAATGGTTGCGTCCTGGTAAAATTCAAGAAGCAACTATTATCGGTGTAGCGTTGATTTTCGCAGCTATTATCTACGGTCCAAACGTAGCAGCTAGCGAATATGCTTCTTGGTTTACATATGACTTGCAAACCATCGAAATCATGCTTGCCGTGTATGGTTTCTTTGCAGCAGCATTGCCAGTTTGGTTATTGCTTGCTCCTCGTGATTACTTGTCCACATACCTTAAAATCGGTACAATCGGCGCATTGGCTCTTGGTATTATCATCGTAATGCCTGAAATTCAAATGCCAGCTGTAACTCCTTACATCTGGGGTGGCGGTCCTGTATTGAAAGGTTCTGTATTCCCTTATATCTTCATTACTATCGCATGTGGTGCGTTATCTGGTTTCCATACTGTTATCGCAACAGGTACAACACCTAAAATGCTTACTAATGAAAAAGAAATTTTGCCTATCGGTTATGGTGCAATGTTAACAGAAGGCTTCATCGCTATGATGGCGTTGATCGCCGCAACTGCGTTGCATCCAGATGATTACTTCGCAATTAACTCCACTGTTGAATCCTTCAAAGCATTAGGTCTTCAAGTTCATGAATTGCCAGCTTTGTCTGCGATGGTTGGCGAAGATTTGATGCACCGTCCTGGTGGCGCCGTATCCCTTGCAGTAGGTATGGCTCATATCTTCTCCAGATTGCCTAACATGGATCACTTGCTAGGTTACTGGTATCACTTCTGTATCATGTTCGAAGCATTGTTCATCATGACTTTGATCGATGCTGGTACTCGTGTAGGTCGTTACTTACTTCAAGAATTATTAGGTCATTTCCATCCTAAATTCAACGACCAACATTGGGCTCCTGGCGTTTATGGTTGTGCAGCTTTAATTTGTATTTTGTGGGGCTACCTAGTTCTACAAGGTAACATCGGTATTATCTGGCCTTTATTCGGCGTATCTAACCAATTATTAGGTACTATGACATTAGCTGTAGGTACTACAGTTATCATGCGACTTGGTCGCAAACGTTATGCATGGGTAACAGGTATTCCTTGTATCCTTATGGCTATCGTTGCTATCGCTGCGGACTTTGAAAACGTATTTAATAGCTATATCCCAGCTGGTAAATGGATCCTAGTAGCATTCAGTGCGGCTATGTTCCTCATGATCCTTATCGTATTGGTAGAAGCTGTACGCAGCTGGATTCGTTTGTCCAATATTCCTCAAGATTATCGTACACAAGCTGAAATCGAAGCTGAAAGCCTTGTAAAATACGGTAAAGAAGCAAAAGCATAATAGCTTGTTTTATTAAATATTTAAAAGAGCACTCGTTATGAGTGCTCTTTTTTTAGATAATTAGTATGTTTCATAGAAATTTATGGGATTGAAAATAAAATTCTATAGAATTTGTTGACATACATTATAATCTAATATACGATGTATGTAGTGATGTATATTACTACAATAAAATAGTTAGGTAACGGCGCCTTGCATGCAGAGTTTCTGCGAGCAAGGCGCTTTTTGTATGGAAAGGAGTTTCTTATGGTCAATATGATTGATACGGGCAACACAGCATGGGTCTTGTTATGCACTGCCTTAGTATTCTTTATGACACCTGGTTTAGCGTTGTTTTATGGTGGGATGGCGCGTAGTAAAAATGTGCTAGGTACGATCATGCAGAGCTTCTTTTTAATTGGCGTCATCTCTGTTGAGTTTATTTTGATCGGCTATACGTTGATTTTTGGTGATGATCTACATGGTATCATCGGCGACTTTAGTAAATTTGGCCTTGGTGGTGCGGAAACAACCATCTTAAGTGATACCCATATTCCTGAGCTTGCTTTTATAGCATTCCAATGTATGTTTGCTGTCATTACACCAGCCATCATGAGTGGTTCTGTTACGGGGCGGATGCGCTTTGCACCCTTTGTAGTATTTGCTTTGCTATGGTCTATCTTTATATACAATCCGATGGCCCATTGGATTTGGGGCGGTGGCTTCCTTAGTGATTTGGGTGCATTAGACTTTGCTGGTGGACTTGCGATACATGTTCTGTCTGGTGTATCTGGATTGACCTTATGTATGCTGTTAGGCCGTCGTCGCGGTTATGGGCGCATGCCTATGCTACCGCACCATTTGCCGATGACAATTCTTGGAGCTGCTATTCTATGGTTTGGATGGTTTGGCTTTAATGCAGGATCTGCCCTTGGCGTAGGCTTCCTTGCAGCTAATGCAGTGTTAACTACACAAATCTCTGCAGCAGTTGGTATTGTAGGTTGGGTACTAGTAGAAATGATACACCGTGGTAAACCTACTGTGTTAGGGGCTGCCTCTGGTGGTGTATCTGGCCTTGTAGCCATTACACCTGCTGCAGGTTTTGTAACGCCTATGGCGGCCATTATAATTGGCTTTGTAGGTGCCGTTGTATGTTATCTAGCGGTAGCCATTATTAAAAACCGTATTGGCTACGATGATTCTCTTGATGCCTTTGGCATTCATGGTGTAGGCGGCACGTGGGGTGCTATTGCTACAGGTTTATGGGCTACAACGACGATTAATCCTGATGGGGCCAATGGATTGTTCTATGGTGGCTCCTTATTAGGCCCTCAATTACTTTCACTTATTATTGCCTATGTATTTGCCATCGTAGGTACATTTATACTCTTTAAAATCGTCAGCGCTTTCATGGACATGCGTGTTAGCATTGGCTCTGAGTCACTTGGCATCGATATTAGTGAACATGGCGAAGGTGCTTATAATCAATCTGAATTTAAAAGCTCAGGTCGATTTATTTCATCCAATCAAACGTCTTTGTTATAATTTGTGATAGATACATAGTAAGGTACAATTGAATGTATATATGCTGTAATTGGTGAAAGTTAGGTTATATAATGCGTACTTCTGTACCACATAGGAGATAGATATATGAAACGAATGAAAAAGGTAGATATAATCGCTCGTGCAGAGCAGCTAGAGGATTTAAAAGAGGCGTTAAACAAGATTGGTATTCAAGGCATGACGGTGTCACAAGTCTTTGGCTGTGGCTTACAAAAGGGCCATACCGAAGTATATCGTGGCCAACAATATGATGTGAATTTAATTCCTATGGTAAAAGTTGAAACCGTTGTGTGTGATGTGCCTGTGGATCTCGTGATGGATACAGCACGTAATACATTACAAACTGGTGAAGTAGGGGACGGTAAAATTTTTGTATACGATGTAGAAGACGCGATGCGTATACGGACAGGTACAAGAGGCACCAAGGCCGTAACCGACGACGAAGCATGATAAATGAATACTAAAATAGAAAAGAGACGAGGTTTACCCTCGTCTTTTTTCTGTTTAACTCTTTTCGAGTAATGCTTCATATCATTATTATTATCAGAGTTTAGGAATATATTTTATTTTAATGGGACACCTTTGTAACAAACGTTATGAAATGAGTGGTCTATACATAATGAGCGACTTAGCTCGCTTTGGAGCGAAGTTGTATAGACCACTCATTTCAATATACCGGCCGCTACGTTTTAGGGCCCCATTAAAATAAAATTATAAATGCATCATGATATAATAATGCTATGAAACATTACATACGTTCCTATTGGACAAAATATAAACAATTGTATAAGAAAGGTCTAAAAGGCATTGCTGCTTTTCTTGCCATTGGAGCGATTATTTTCTTTGTGTTGGCTACGATAGCGAGTCGTGGGATGGGCGTTATCTTCAATGAGGTTATGGCTCGGCAAACGATGATGCGTGGTTCTGTAACCGTAGAGAGTTTAACTGCAACGCCGTGGGGGACATTATCCTTTACTGACTTGGTATGGAAGGATCCAGAAGGTCGTGAATTGCTCACCGTTCCAAGTGGTAAGATTCGCGTCAATATGTGGGACGTAATAACACGGAATTTTAAGGCCTCTGCTATAAACGGAATCGAGCTAAATGATGCGACCATTGTAGTCGATTTAGATGATAACAACCGGCTCGACTTCGTGCCTGCCTCACCTGATGTGAATAAGCCTCTTGATGAGGTGGAGCCGCGACCTAAGCCGCCTAAAAAGACGACGCAAGATCGGCAAGAGGAATTGGCTAAAAAGGTTCGTAATTTTAATTGGGAAGGTCAACATTTGGACCTTACCATTACACTTAGAAATAATCAGCTAGAAATCTTTCAGAAAAATCGTCACTATGTGATGAAGAATGTAGAGGCTAAAATCCATCTTGATAGTAAGCGCGCTATTCGCATTGATATGGAAACCGGTAAGTTTGGTGGAACCGCTATTGGTGATGGAATGACACTAAAAGGTCGCGTTGATTTAAAGGATGTGTTAAAGCATCGCATGCCTCAGTTAGATTTACAGTTTGATGTGAAAGGTGTGGACCCCGCCTCTCTTGGTTTTGGCGATGATATTCACGATGCTATGACCTTGCTGACGCGAGTAACTGGTGATTTTAATCGACCGTTGGCTAAAGGCCGTGTAACGATGCCTATTTTACGTATTCCTGCGCTTACCTTTGAAAACGTAGTGGGTGATGTGACGTACCAAGATGGCATTTTAAATTTTGAAAATGTTAATGCTAATGTATATAGTGGCAAATTAGAGGCAAAAGGTGTATATAATCTAGATACAAGAGCCTATACAATTACAGGCGTAGCCAAGGATTTAGATAGTAGTGTAGCCCTTAAAACACCTGAGTTCGTTGTGCCCGTATCGGCTAATTTGAACTTTAAAAGCGAAGGTAAGCCTCGTGATATGGAGGTATGGGGGAATTTCTGGTCTGGTGAAGGTCATTATATGCTCATTCCAATTAAAAATATTACAGGAAACTTTCACAATAAGGGACGTCATTTATCCTTTAGTGATGTGACAGTGAATACGAATATTACGACCATTTCTACAGATGCGTTGCGTATCGATAATGGGCAGCTCACCATGGGGCCTCTTAACATTACATCTCATGGGGGTAGTAATTTTATCCTTTACGACGAATCCTTCGATGAGATCGATGAGAATATGGATCGGATTAAAGCTGGCATGAAGCAAGCTGGCGAAAATAGCAAACGTGCATCTGAGTCGTCTAAAGATCTCGATAACTTTAAGCCTCCTGAGGATTTAAAAGCATCCTTTGATAATGTAAAACGCCAAATGGATGGGGTGAAAGATGCTTTCAAAGGTATCAAAATAAAGTGATAAATGAAATATAAATGATATTAACTCTCTTTCATTGTGCGTTTATGTAGATAGTTTATAATAAATCTCCGTTATCATAATTTTTGATAAAATACTTTTATGTTATTTGGAGGTTTTTTATGAAAGCATCAAAACAATTCTCTATCGTTTTGGCAGCAGCTGTACTTGCTTTTGGCGCTGTTACAGTAGCACCACAACAAGCAGACGCTTCTTATGGCTACAAATATACTGATTCCCAACGTCCACCAGTATCTACTCCAACAGGTTATGTTAATCCAGCCATGGGTTCTACAGTAACTGTTACAGATCCTGCACCTACTACAAATAAATTAACTACTCCTAAAGCTAGTACTACTATTGAAAACATTACTGTGACTAATGTTGCACCAAAATACTCTGATTACAATGATATTGCAGCATACTCTCTAGCAGTAGCTGACTATTTCATGGCGAAGATCATGGCTATATATGGTAGTGGTAATACAGCACTTAACCGTTATGGTTTTGGCAGATAATATAGCCATCAAATTTAGTAAAACTAATTTTGAATAACTATATACGTTATACAAATAAAAAGGTCCCGTATGGGACCTTTTTATTTGTATAAATTTTTCGATGCGTTGAGAGCTTGTTTAACAATCTCTTAGCTTCGCTTATCGATCTAATCCGTTAGCGCGTTGGTATTCAGATTTATCTGTAGATTGAGCTTGATCGTCTGTAGTTACAGTATCTTTAGCTAAGGATTTCTTAATTTTAATAAGAGGTTTTTCCGTAGCCTTTGGACCTTCTTTTTTCTTTACATCATTTTGAGATGGTGGCAAGAATGTGTTGAGTTCATTCTTGTGAGATACCTCTGTGTTTGTAGTAGACGCTAATTGTGCGCGTTGAGGGGCGATGAAGATTTCATCCTTCGTAATTTTTACATCGTTCAATAATAATTTGAATATTTGAGGTTTTACAAAGATAGTACCATCTACCTTGCGAGCTGCAGGCAAGAAGGATTCAGAAGTATCAAGGTTGATAATCTTCAATTTGCCATGGCGCACTACCTCTGCAGAATCAGGTTGGATAGCTAATGTAGCGATATTCATGTCTACTAATGCTGTTTTAGTAGGCTCATCCCATGCCACCTTATAGCCCAATGCTTCAGATACTTGGCGCAATGCTACGAGTGGTTGACCATCTACATAGATTACATTTTGTTGACCGTTAATAGGCTCAACAACCTTGCCATCTACATTGATATGATGGGCAGTCGTAACAGATGCAGGCTTTTCAAGATTCATAGCTGGACCTGGATTCTCCATGCCAATAGCCGCCTGTGCAGGTTGTACTGCGCCAAATGTGAAAGCTAATGCACCTACAGCGATGCTAGATAAAATAAGCTGTTTTAATTTCATAAGGGACCTCCATAAGGTGTTATATTTCTCTGAATGTATTAACATTACCAAATGTATATGAATATTTTATTATAAATTTTAATTTTATACAATCTAAATATTGACAAAAGTACATAATGTAATCCATGAAAAAGAGCTTGTTTATTGCTGATTGTAGTCGTTATATAATTGATATAAAGAAAGGATATGATATCAATCATGAAACCTATAAAATCAATGCGGAGTATATATAACCAAAATGATATTTATATGTTAGAACGAATAGGACCATATAGCATAATAAATGATAACCATCAAGGGCTTATTGTGTTGGATTCCTCATGGAATGAAGTGAAAAGAATTAAAGTGGATGAAAATCTATTCTGCCCTGAAGCTAGCTATGTAGATTACGTTAATAATAGGATGCTTTTTAAGTTGGAGGCATTTTTGTGTTTAGTTGACATTGAAAGTAGTGGGGTTAAACTAATAGAGCTTCCTGATGATCTTCAAGATATATATTTCTCAGACTTACATTGTTTCTGTAAAGATCATATTATGATAGAGACGAGTAAGAATGTAGTATCTTTGGATTTGATTGACTTCAAAATTACAGTGCTAGAACTTGCTTCTGTTGATGAATATCCATTTAATGAGTATCAAAATAGATATAATGGAATAGTTATGTATTATAGAAAGAATAAATTAATCTGTCATGACTCTGGGAATATAATAATTATAGATGGTACAAGTGTTATTGAAATTCCAGATGTAGTTTCTATTAAATACTATCAACTAATAGCATCTAATACATATTTGTTAGCGATTGGTGAAAAACAGCTACAGCTTATCAACTTAGAAAATGCTAGTGAAAGTAAATTTATTTCTTTTGCATCTCCATGCTATTGTGTTGGTGCAGATATATTTGAGGAACAGGATAAAATCCATATCTCCCTTTTATTACATAATGATTGGGAAGAGTTTGTGCGTGTAGAAGAATATGCTTTTACCTTTGATGAATTGCAAGCAAATGTAGTGCTATAGGTCGTTCTTTGTATGCTATAATTAAGTGTTACATGAATTATTCAATATATTTAATTATAGAGTTCTAGAAGATATAGAAAGAGGTTCCTTATGGCATCCGGCAGATCTGAAAAAGAGTTACAAGGGGTAACGATGTTAGGTCACAAGACCGATTACCCTACTGATTATGCACCACAGGTGTTAGAGGCATTTGATAATAAGCACCCAGACAACGATTACTTCGTTAAATTTAACTGTCCTGAGTTCACTAGCTTGTGCCCTATGACAGGTCAACCAGACTTTGCCACAATTTATATTTCTTATGTACCACATAAGAAAATGGTTGAGTCCAAGTCTTTGAAATTATACTTATTTAGTTTCCGCAATCATGGGGACTTTCACGAAGATTGCATCAATATCATCATGAAAGACCTCATCAAGTTGATGGATCCTAAGTACATCGAGGTATGGGGCAAGTTTACGCCGCGCGGTGGTTTGTCCATTGATCCATACGCAAACTATGGAAAGCCTGGTACAGAGTGGGAAAAAACGGCAAAAGAACGCCTTCATTTCCACGACATGCAGCCTGAGCGCGTAGCATACCGTTAATATGGTATATGAATATATAACAATGGGCACATCGTTCATAATGTTTTTTATGATCGGTGTGATCTTGTCTATTCACCCTGCATCCATAATCGTAGGGGAGCATACGCAGTTGTCACATCTTAGTAGATGGGGTCGATGGAATGGGTATCTTATCTTTGTATTGACCCTGTTTATCGTAGATGTACTCACGACAAATTGTATATATGCTGCATTTTATGATGTTTATGGTGATCTATCGTCTTTGAGTGAGCTAACATTTGACCCGATGGCTCTATTCTTTAGTGAAAGCTTCCAGATTGGCGTTGTTTTCGTCTTTGTTTTAGTATTGTTACAAGTGTTAGGTCTCGTCGATTTGGCGCATGGTGAAAGGAATTTATCGTTTCATTATGACCAACTACATCAAGGCAAAGAACAACCGTCTTGGATGGAACGTTACATGGCACATACAAAGGGCACATTGGGTTCAGGTATGGTTGGTCTGCTTTATATGTTGCGGATGACCATGAGAACTATGTGGCCTTATATTACATGTCTTATGTGGTTTAAGCTTATAGCTATACTCACTAATGTGTTACTTTCACCAGTTATCAATCGATTAATGCATGTTGAATTGATAACATCAACGCATATCATACTAGACACTTATGTAGCGTCATATTTGATAGCAGGATTTTTGTGGGGCTATGTAGCGCTACACTATGACATAGACAAGGCGTATAACGTAGCGAATAGCACTGTTATAGCCATCGTTCCGCGTCTTACCGTTATACTAGGGGCCGTCATCTTTATTGGGCTTGCGCTAGCTATCATTATGGTGCCTATTACCTGGGATGTGGTAGTAGACACACTAACAAAATTATAAATAAACCTAGTTATTTCCTGTATTTTTAGGGTTTTAAAAGCGGTTCTCATTCTCTTGACAATGCATAGATGCAGGTGATAGAGTATGAGTGTATTTATGGAAATACACAAATGGTTATATCCAGTGTATAGAGAATAACAAGGTGAAATTCATATCGTCCTTGGGATGTTCCTGAGGACGATTTTTATCATCTATCGCCAAAAGGAGGATCAGATGAGCATAGTCACAAATCAAACAACTAAATTGATTGGTAAAACTCCGGTATATCAATTACCAAATACCAATATCTATGTAAAACTTGAAAAATATAATGTAGGTGGTTCTGTGAAAGACCGTGCAGTACTTGGCATGTTGCAAGATGCTAAGGAAAAAGGACGCCTTCACGAAGATAGCATTATTGTTGAAGCCACAAGCGGTAATACAGGCATTGCTCTTGCCATGGTGGGCGCCATCTTGCATATTAAAACTGTTATTATTATGCCTGAAAGCATGAGTAAAGAACGCCGTGAACTTATTAAGGCCTATGGTGCGCAACTTATCTTAACACCGAAAGAAACGGGTATGAGAGGTGCTCTTGAACGCGCTAATGAAATTTTAGATAAATATCCAAATGCTTTCACATTGGGCCAATTTGTAAACCCTGCAAACCCAGATATGCATTATCGTACAACTGGTGCTGAAATTGTAGAACAAGTGCCAAAGGTAGATGTATTCATAGCGGGTATCGGCACTGGCGGGACTTTCACAGGCGTTGCAAAACGGTTGAAAGAGCATAATTCTAACTTAAAGGCTATCGCCGTAGAGCCAACAGGTTCTCCAGCCATTACGGAAGGCAAGGGTGGTCCTCACAAAATTCAAGGCATTGGGGCAGGTTTTATTCCTGAAAACTTTGATCAAAGCTTGATGGATGGTATACAGACTGTAAGCGATGAAGAGGCTTTCAGCGAGGTACAAACCTTTATGCGTGAAAGCGGTGTTTCTATTGGCCTTTCCTCAGGGGCAGCTATCGTTGCGGCAAAGCGTATTGCTCGTGAAGAGCCAAAGGCGAATATTGTGGTTATTGCGCCGGATGGGGTAGAAAAATATTTATCCCTTTTGGACTTCGCCAATAATGAATATGTAAAATAACGGATTTCGCATAGATAAAGCATCTTATGTATAGGAATACATACCACATATGTTGTATACTATATATTATATATGAGTAGAGTTATTTGAGATGGAGTCGCTATGATACAAGGTTTACGCGAATTATGGGGCAAAATTCAATATAATATTAAACGCGTAATGGATTCTGACCCTGCTGCAACGAATGTGTGGATGGTCATTTGGACATATCCGCATATTACAGCCTTGTTCTGGCATTTCTTTGCGCATCGCCTCTATAAGGGGGGATGGCCAACCTTGGCCCGTCGCGTAGCTCTTCATTCTCGTCATGTCACAGGCATTGAGATTCATCCAGGTGCTACCATTGGTCGTGGTTTATTTATCGACCATGGCATGGGTGTCGTTATCGGTGAAACGGCAATCGTAGGGGATAATGTGACCTTGTTCCACCAAGTGACGTTAGGTGGCATGTCCTCTAAAAAGGTAAAACGCCATCCGACCATCGAAGACGAAGTACTCATCGGTACAGGCACGAAAATCTTAGGTGATATTACCATTGGGGCACGCACTAAAATTGGTTGTAACCTCGTTATCAAACATGATATCCCTAAAGATATGGTTATCTTTGAAACAGATCCAGAAAATATGTATGTCCGTAAACCTCGTCGCACTAATAACGGTAAGGCTGAGGAAAAGAAAATTCCTGATGATTACATAGAATACTATATTTAATATAGTGTAATAAAACCGCATATAATATAGAAGGATAGAACCTCTAACTATTAGTTAAACTAGTAGTTAGAGGTTTTTGAGTTCATCGAATCTATGTTGAAATAATACGATTGACAATGCCTTATTGGGTATGATATGATTACCCAGTAAAGCATGGAGGATTACTCAAGAGGCTGAAGAGGACGGTTTGCTAAATCGTTAGGGCGGGTTACCGTCGCTAGGGTTCGAATCCCTAATCCTCCGCCATGCTGAGACCTCACATCACGCGATGTGAGGTCTTTTTGTTTATTGTGGTATTTACTGGGGATGGACCTAAAGGTGTAAGGGCTCAAGTGAGCCTGAGGTCTTGTAAATATTGATTTATACAGGTGTGTAAGGTTATAGAGTTGACGTATGATAAGGGGTTTCATATAATAGATTGTATCAAATGTAATTTTAAGGAGACTCTTATGAATACAAAATATACACGTCACATACATTTACTTCGTCGCGCTGTTGGCATCGGTGCATTATGTCTCGTTGCCTCTGTTGGTTTCGTGCATGCTGAAAGCATTGCTATTCCAAGCGCACGTCCTATGGTAGATGGTGTGAGTGCCGATGTAGAAACTGTTAGTAGCTCTAGTAAAGCACAACATCATGTGAGTGCAGGTGTAATTACGCCAAGTGATTGGACGTATACAGCGTTACAAACATTAATTAAACATGGTGCTATTACAGATACACATGGTTTTGTCTTTGATGGCAATACAAGCTATACAAAGGATGAGCTCATGCCTCTTATCGATGAGGTGGTAACAAAACGGGAGCAAATGAACGAAAACGATCGCCAATATGCATTGCGTATTTACCAAGAAAACATGCGCGATGTGATGGATTATCGTATCGCTCGCGATAAGAAGGTTACCCGAGAGCGTCGTCAAAAATTAGATGAAAAACGTGCTGAAAAGGCTAAGAAATCTGGTAAGACATACCAAGTATCTAAATCTCAACAAGAGGCTTTAGATGCAGCTAATGACGAAGTGGCAAAACCAGAAGAGCGCGCGTTAACTGATGAACAAATCAAAGAAAAGATGAAGAAATTCAAAATTGATGACTCTCGCGTTAAAGTAAATAATAATGTGCGCATCCGTTATACAGGTGGTAAGGATACAAAATCTAAAACCGATGCTCGTATGCAAACGGAGATGACTTTCACTCTATAACCCTATTTAAGGAGTTATAATGATTGATTTTTTAAAGAAACAGCTGTTTACCGTCCACCAAAACGGTAAGCAACAGGTGAGCGAGGTCTTTAAATATATAGGGCCTGGCATCATTGTCACAGTTGGGTTCATCGACCCTGGCAACTGGGCGGCCAATCTAGCTGCTGGTGCTAGTTATGGCTATGAACTGTTGTGGGTAGTTACGCTATCTACGATTATGCTTATTTTATTGCAACATAACGTGGCCCACTTAGGCATTGTACGAGGACAATGTTTATCCGAATGTGCTTATGAATTCTTGCCGCGTTACGTGTCCAGGTTCGTATTGAGTACGGCGGGCATTGCAGCGGCAGCGACTGCACTAGCTGAGTTTATCGGCGCAGCCATCGCATTGAAAATGCTATTTGGCATTCCTCTTTTGATAGGCAGTGTTTTGACGGCTGTTATCTGTACCATTATGCTCATAACAAACTCTTATCGGAAGCTAGAGCGTATCATTGCAGGATTCGTATCCCTCATTGCGTTGGCGTACCTCGTAGAGGTCAACATGGTCAATGTAGATTGGGCGGCAGCTGGTATTGGTTGGGTAGACCCTAAGGTTCCTAATGGATCGATGCTCGTTATTTTGAGTATCTTAGGGGCTGTTATTATGCCTCACAATTTGTTCTTGCACTCAGAAATCATCCAAAGTCGCCAGTTCAACACGCAAGATCCTTCTGTAATGAAGCGCCAATTGCGTTATGAATTTCTAGACACTCTATTATCTATGGGTATTGGCTGGATGATTAACTCTGCCATGATCTTATTGGCGGCGGCCGTGTTCTTTGCTCATGGCATTGAAGTAACGGAGCTTGAACAGGCTGAGGAGTTGTTACGACCTCTCATTGGTCCGGCAGCAGGTACAATCTTTGCTATCGCATTGCTCTTTGCGGGCTTTGCATCATCTGCTACGGCAGGTATGGCAGGGGCGAGTATCTTTGCCGGTATGTTTGGTGAGTCTTACGATATGAAAGACTTCCATACAAGATTAGGCTTGGCATTAACCTATATTCCAGCATTGCTTTTGATTGTATTCGTTACTGATTCATTCCAAGCCTTGTTGATTTCCCAAATGTTCTTGAGCTTGCAATTGCCGATAACTATCTTCTTGCAGCTTTATATGACAAGTAGCCGCAAGGTGATGGGGCAATATGCGAACCATACATATACGAATGTACTATTATGGGGCATTGGTATTGTGGTAACCGTTATGAACATCTACCTACTCTATGTAGGCGCATAATATACGAGCGTATAGTAGGTGTATAATACACAATCTCATATTTGCATGAAGCTAGTAGACTAGTAGTAAGGCTTAGAAAACAATCGAATCGTTAGCTCATAATGTAAAGCTAATAATGATAGAGAAAAAGACCGCGGTAGCGGTCTTTTTTTCATATTCGGTTATGTATATTGATTATGTAAAAAGCGTATCCAAGAATACCCATGTGGGCTATAAAATATGTTACAATTAAAGATAGCATAAATCTGTAGGGAGAATTCCCTCATCAGTGTAATAGATAGAAATTAGGAGGACCTAATGGCAGACGAAGTAAAAGTACAAGATGCAATGCAATCTGATTTCAGTGTTGTTGTAAACGACATTGCAGAGGAATTATTAACGCGCCTAAATATGGATGAGGATGGTTCTGTTATCGACATGTTCCAAACAGGTTCTTTTGATCCTTGGCAATTATTCGTATTCTTTGGCGCTTTAGAAAAAGCTCTCGTTGATTTTAGAACAGATAAACGTAAGAAAACCGTTATCGTTCATGCCCAACCTGAGGCTCTTATCGGCATTGGCCGCGTAGTGACACCTGTATCCACTATGCTTGAGCATGTGTTGATGTCTCGTTTGAATGACATGAGCGAAGGTCGTTTGGAAACAGGCATGCTTACAGTATCTGCTGGAAGCATCGACTACGAAGGCGTTAATCTAAAAGGCCGTCACGTTGTGATCGTATGCGATCTTGTAGATGAAGATTCCGATTACCTCAAAGAATGTATTAATTTATGTAAAGAAATGAAAGCTAGTCACGTAGTGGCTGTGCCTCTTATGTTGTGGAACCCTGAGTTGATCGACAATTTGACAGAGGAAACTATTAAGGCGGAGTTATCCCATGAAAATCGTCCTCTCTCCTAGTAAGACTAAAACGATTACCCCTGCTACTATCAACGACGGGGCAGTACATACTGCAGT
This sequence comes from Veillonella sp. ZSJB6, assembly GCF_051549505.1. Taxonomy (NCBI): domain Bacteria; kingdom Bacillati; phylum Bacillota; class Negativicutes; order Veillonellales; family Veillonellaceae; genus Veillonella; species Veillonella sp. ZSJB6. The sequence continues at coordinate 100,514 of NZ_JBPUGE010000003.1, forward strand.
CTTAGACGGTCAATTTCAACCGCACATCACACAAGACATTGTAAAACATGTGCAATCACTAGATGTGGCCGCCCTTGGCAAGGCTTTAAAATTAAAGGATGATAAGGCGCAGGCGCTCTTTGATTTCTATCAAGATTTTGAGTCCCATCCTGTAGGGCTTGCCTGTGAAAGCTACGATGGTATTGCTTTCAAATATTTAGACTGGCAGAACTTGTCTGATGAGGCTAAGGCCTTCGGTGAAAGCCATCTCGTTGTGATGTCTGCCTTGTACGGTGTTGTAGAGCCTACGATGGGCGTTAGAGACTATCGACTCGATATGGTCGATAAGGTAGGCATTAATTTATACGATACGTGGCGTGGAACGGTGGATGCATACTTTCACAAGGAAGATTGGATCCTAAATCTAGCGTCTAAAGAATATGCAAAAATGGTGAACCATCCTAAGGTGGTAACCGTTGAGTTTTGGGAATTGCGAGGCGACACATTTAAACAGATGAGTACGTCCTCTAAAATGAGTCGTGGCATGATGGCTCATGCATGTTTGACAGAGCAAGTGAAGCATGTACGGGATTTGCCCCGTGAAATTAATGGATTTATCTGTGTTACAGATATTGAATCCATTACCATACCAAGCGAATCGATGACGGTTCGTTATGAAAGGAAGTGATTGTTTGCAAGTGCAAGACATTCTCGCAAAAGACCTCGTTGGCGATGAATGGCTAACAGAGGATGAGCTAAGATTTCTTATGTCTGTAACTGATGAAGAACAGTTGCAGTTAATATATAAAAAGGCTTACGAAGTGAAGGCGAAATATGTAAAGCCTGTAGCGTACTATCGTGGCCTCATCGAGTTCTCGAACCGATGCATCAAAAACTGTAATTACTGCGGTATCCGTCGTGAAAATGACAAGACGGAACGCTTTGATATGAACCGTGAAGATATCATCAAAATGGCGCAGTGGGCCTATGACCATGAATATGGTTCCATTACGCTCCAATCTGGTGAACGCTGTGATGATGTTTTTGTAGATTATGTGGTGGATTTAATTCGCGATATTAAAGCCATTGGCGATGGTTCTCTTGGCATTACGATGTGCGTAGGGGAACAAAGCGAAGAGGCGTACCGTCGCATGCGTGAAGCCGGCGCTAGCCGCTACTTATTGCGCATTGAAACAACAAATAAAGAGTTATATCATAAAATTCACCCTCAAGATGAACTGCACTCCTTTGAAACGCGCGTTGAATGCTTACGTAGCTTGCGCCGCGTAGGTTTCCAAGTGGGGACAGGCGTCATGATTGGTTTGCCTGGGCAAACCGAAGAAGACCTTGTAAATGATATCTTGTTCTATCGCGATATGGATATCGATATGATCGGTATGGGACCGTATGTGGTACATCATGATACGCCGCTAGGCCAAGAGGCATTAGCGATGGGCATCGATGACGAAGCAGGTAAATTGCGCCGTATTCAATTGGGCCTAAAGATGATTGCATTGACACGGTTATTCTTGAAAGACGTAAATATTGCAGCTACAACTGCATTACAAGCGTTAGATAAACTAGGCCGTGAAAAGGGCCTTGCTGCAGGTGCTAATATTTTGATGCCTATCATTACCATTCCGGAACACCGTGCAAAATATTTGCTGTACGATAATAAACCTTGCGTAGATGATAATGCAGACAAATGTAAAGACTGCTTAACGCGCCGCGTAATGTCCATCGGTGATACCGTAGGTTGGAAGCAAAATGGCGACTCCAAGCACTACGGAAAACGTACGGGAGAGTTTTAGAGAGTTTTAGTTTGTATATGAGGTTGTATTATGGAGACAAAATGGTATTCTGATTTTTGGCGGTTGTTTGCAAGTCCTTTTAAAGGCGGTATTGATCAAGTGGTGCAATCGGGCACTTTGCAAAAAGGTTTCTGGGGCACTGTATTCTTGTGGGCTATTCCATATATTATATTGGCTTTATTTGGGACTATGTTAATTCCATTTCTCCCTCATAATGAATTTACTGGTTTAACCTATTTAATCGGTATCGGTGCAAGTTTTATATTTGTTTTTGCATGGCTCATCAGTATCGGTTGGTCCTTTGTAATGGTTGCCATCGGTTCTTATGTATATAACTGGGTTATTACTAAAATGGGTGGTACCGACAATGTACAAGCCATTATGAAAGTTAGTTGGTATCTACAAGGGTATGAAGTACTATTATTTAGTATTGGATATATGATAGTCTTGATTGTAATGGGGCTATTAGGTCTTGTATTCGATAGTAGTGCTATTGCTGGTTTCGTATATTTTGTAGGAACCGTGGCATTAATTATTATTTCTATCTGGGTATCCTTAGAACTTATGGCTAGACAAGTCATGCTTACTAAAATGAAAGTTTTCATTGCCTGTATCATTACGTCCATTATCTTTGTTCTTATCTGGGCAATCTTCATGGCACTTCTTGGTGGCTGTGCTTCTTTAGTCGGTAGATAATACTGATATATAAATTAATATTAATAAAGAGTCCTCTTTTTTTGATAAATTTTTTCGGAAAAAGAGGACTTTTCTATTTGGGTGTCGAAATGTATTAGCAAAAGCCGTAATTTGCCATTAAGGAGGCGATTCCGATGAAAGAGTACAGTAGTGATAAAATTAGAAATGTTGCTGTTGTTTCCCACGATGGTGCGGGTAAAACAGCTCTTGTCGAATCTTTGTTGTTAACCTCTGGTGCGGTTGATTTCGTAGGTAAAGGCCAAGACAATAAACATATTATGGACTTTGAACCTGAAGAAATTAAACGTAATGTAACAATCCAATTGGGCATAGCTCCATGTGAATGGCATGACCATAAGGTTAACTTCGTAGATACTCCAGGCTATAATGAATTCCATGGCGAAGTTCGTGCCGCTTTGCGTGCGTGCGATGGTATGTTGATGGTACTATCCGCCACATCTGGTGTAGAAACTGACACAGTTCGCGCTTGGGATTATGCTGTGGAATTACAAATGCCACGCATGGCATTTATCAATAAAATGGATGTTGATGGTGCTGATTTCTTCGGTACTATTGAAAGAATGCGGGAATTATTTGGCAAAGGCATTATGCCATTGCAGATTCCTATCGGTGAAGGCGCCAACTTTGAAGGCGTCGTAGACGTAGCTAAAATGACTGCGTTTACTTACAAGGACGGCCAACCAACAGAGATTGCTGTACCAGCTCACCTTATCGAAAAGGCTCAAGAAATTCGGGAAATGACCGTAGAAGCCGCGGCTGAAGGTAGCGATGAATTGTTGGAAAAATATTTAGAAGGCGAAGAATTATCCTTAGAGGAAATTCGCCAAGGCTTGCGTGAAGGGATGATTAGTGGCCGTGTGTGCCCAATCATGTGTGGCAGTGCCACATCTCGTATTGGCTTAGATCAAGTATTGGATCGTATGATCCGTTACATGCCGGATGCAACTAAAAAAGTGATGACCGCAACTGATGCGGAAACCGGCGAACAATGTGTAGTACATGTAGATAAACCGTTAACTGCATTCGTATTTAAAACATTGTTAGACCCATTCGCAGGCAAACAAAGCTTTGTACGTATCTTCTCTGGTGAACTCAAAGAAGGAGATCGCCTCTTTGATGTAAATCAAGGCGTAGAAGAAAAATGGGGCAAGATGGTTACCCTTATTGGGAAGCAACAAATCCCTGTATCCTCAGCTAAAGCTGGCGATATCGTAGTGATACCGAAATTGGCTAATGCTAAAACTGGCGATACATTAACTGCTCCTGACTTTAAAGTAACATACGACGCTATCCGTTTCCCTCAACCTCTATACACAGTAGCATTAGAACCTGTGAAAAAAGGTGAGGAGGAAAAATTAGCTGGTGCTGTTCTTAAGGTAGCAGAAGAAGATCCTACTTGCGTAGTAGTGAAAAATGCTGAGGCCCGTCAACTACAAATCGATTGTATGGGCGAGGTTCATCTCGAGCATATCCTCAACAAAATGGATCGTAAATATGGCGTACAAGCTAAACTTGTGACTCCATATATTCCATACCGCGAAACAATTAAAGGCTCCGCTGAAACCGAGTCTAAATATAAGAAACAAAGTGGCGGTCATGGTCAATATGGTCACGTTAAGATTCAAGTGGACCCATTATACGATGGAAGCGAATTTGCATTCGTAGACAAAATCTTTGGTGGTGCTGTACCTAAACAATACATACCAGCAGTGGAAAAGGGTGCCAAAGAAACCCTAGATAAAGGCTTAATTGCGGGATATCCTATGATTGGCGTGCAAGTGACACTCTTGGATGGATCTTACCATAGCGTAGACTCCTCAGAGTTAGCATTTAAAGTAGCTACGTCACAAGCTATCAAGGATGTAATTCCTAAGGCGAAACCAGTCCTATTAGAACCAATCTATGAAGTTAACGTGTTTGCACCAGATGCTTTCATGGGCGACATCATGGGTGATTTAAATAGCCGTCGAGGTCGTGTATTAGGCATGGAACAAAGTGAAAGAACAGGTATTTCTGTTGTTAAAGCACAAGTACCATTGGCTGAAATGGCCGACTATGTAACTGCATTGCGCTCTATCACTCAAGGACAAGGCGTATTTAACCGTCAGTTCTATACTTATGAAGAGGTTCCACATAAGCAAGCGGAAGAAATTATCGCTGCTCGTAAGACTCAAGAATAAAGTTAAGAACATGTCCACGTACTGTATCAATTACAGTTAGAATCACTACAACTGAATAGATAATTGCATATCGTAACAACTTAATAGCATAACAATTGACGTAAGTCATAAATTTGAATAGTATTTTACACGAGCCCTCCATATATGTAGCGTATGGAGGGCTTTTACTATATTTGAAATAGATTAGGATAGACTTAATCGATAACGGAGAATATTGAGACCTAATCATTGGTATGTATAGATGCAGTGAAAATAATAGAATTGCTAGTCCTTTATGTATATATGTGCTAACATTAAGATAATATAATTGCTTATGTATCGGGTGTTATTTCCAGATATCGGGAAAGGATCGCATATGTTTTTTTCTAGCATTACTGCAGATTATACAAAAATGGGTTATCCTAAAGCCATCGTACGAGCTTTAGATTTCTTAAAAAATACAGATTTGAAAGCATTGCCAGGCGGCCGTCATGCCATTGAAGGTGACATGATGTATGCCAATGTAGACGATGTGGAAACCAAGCTGTTTGAAACTACAAAACCTGAGTCTCATCGCAACTATGTAGATATTCAATTCATGGTAGATGGGGAAGAAAATATGGGCTTTTTTGTAGATAAAGGTCTCGTAAAGCCTGTGGAGTCTTATCCAGATCGTGATTGCTATTTCTATCCTAATGAAGCTGTTGATGAAGGACACATCCACTGTCCAGAAGGGTATTATACAGTATTCTTCCCATCTGATATCCATAGACCACTATTAGCTGTTAATGATAAGCCTATTAAAATTCGCAAGGTTGTTGTAAAAGTACATGTAGACCTCTTAGACGAGTAATCCTATGAAGCGATATGAAATTATAGGTGTCTTACTAACCCTATTAGGAGCTGTTTTATGGGGCGTATCAGGTACTTCAGTACAGTTCTTAAGTAACTTTAGGAATATGAACTTGGAATGGCTTGTCACCATGCGATTAATTACAGCAGGACTATTGACTGTTATCTATGCATGGTTTAAATATGGCAATTCTATCTTCCATGTCTTTCGTAGTTTGAAAGATACGGTAGGGCTTATCGTTTTTGGCGTATTTGGCATGGCTTTATGCCAATATACATACTTTAAATCCATTGCTTTAGCTGGGGCCGGTATTGCGACGGTGCTTCAATACTTGGCGCCATCAATGATTATTATTTATATGCTTGCCCGTTATGGTAAAAGGCCCTCTAAAGGGGAAATTATTTCCGTTATACTGGCCTTGGTAGGTACGATTTGTTTGATGGGGAATGATGGCTTTTCTATGGAGCGATTCCCACTGGCCGTGCTTGTATGGGGACTTCTATCTGCTGTAGGGGTCGCTGTATATAGTGTTTCTCCCGTAGATTTACTATATAAATATGGAACCTTGCCGATTGTAGGATTCGGTATGCTTCTCAGTGGTATTGTTGCTGCTATTTTATTTCATCAGCCAAATTCGTATGCTATGTGGGATGTATGGACTGTTATTGGCTGTTTCAATGTTGTCTTTTTGGGGACAATTGTATCCTTTAATGCTTATTTAGAAGGTGTTAAGAGAATAGGTGCAGTGCCAGGATCAATCCTGTCATCTATTGAACCGATTTCGGCAGCTTTCTTTGGATGGGCTTTGTTAGGCAACCAATTTAGTGCATTAGGGCTAATTGGCATGGCCATGATCATTGCTACAGTTATTATAATTGCTCTAGAAAAACGTACATAGTTTGAGGTCTCTTTGCTGAATATTGCGGTTTAGAGGCCTCTTTGTTATGATTATACATAATGTGAAAGTAGTTGTGATAGGAGGTTGTATGGAGAAAAAACAATGGAAAGGTATGGCCCTTGCCATTTTAGGTGCTCTATTTTGGGGGCTTTCAGGCACATCTGTACAATTCCTTGAAAATGCAAAGCATATCAATGTGGAGTGGCTACTAGAAGCGCGTTTGCTCATAGCAGGTATATTGACGATAGGACTTGCTTATATAAGGGATGGTAAGCGTATTTTCTCTATCTTTACAGAACCTAAGGATATAGGGAAATTATTAGTATTTGGTATTTTAGGTATTGCTTTATCTCAGTACTCATACTTCAAGGCCATTGCCATTTCAGGCGTCGGTATTGCTACGGTCCTTCAATATGTTGCGCCTACGCTGATCATTATCTATTTGTTTTTGAGATACTTTAAAAAGCCATCTATACCAGAGTTTTTCTGTATTGTATTAGCCTTGGTGGGAACACTCTGTATCGTCATGCAAGAAGGGCTAGATGTTTCGAACTTTAATGTGCTTGCTTTATTCTGGGGGCTTGTATCGGCAGCTAGTATCTGCGTATATACATTGCAACCTATTGAGCTATTAAAGAAATATGGCACCACATCCATTGTGGGCTTTGCCATGTTTATCTGTGGTATTTTATCTTTAGCTATGTTTCAACAAGTAGAATCGGAAGCCCTCTGGGATGGCATGACCTGGTTAGGATTATTCGCCATCATCATACTTGGTACAGTCGTATCCTTTAATGCTTATATGGAAGGGGTTAGACTCATTGGTGCTATACAAGGCTCTATACTTTCATCATTAGAACCAATCTCAGCAGCGATCTTTGGATGGGTATTGCTAGGGAATCATTTTACGCTGGTCGGTATTTTTGGCATGATTTGCATCATTGCAACCGTATTCATTATCGCCTGGGATCGACACCGTCAAATCAAACGAGAAGTACTAGAAAAACTGAATAAAATAGAAATGAAATAAACAAACGAAAACACATATACCATGAGGTATATGTGTTTTTTGTAATCAAATATTATATTTTTTCTAATATTTTTTCAAATAATAGTTCTAGTTTCTGTAAGTCGCCATGTACGGTTCCGTCCATATAGGTATTATATACAGTATCATCTTCAGAAACACGAATTTGAGCTTTATACCCCTTTGATAATGCTAATACTCGAATAACTTCACGTTGTGTGCGACCATTACCTTCCCTAAATGGATGAAAGAAATTTAGGCAATCTAAGATTTTAGCTAAGTTCTTAATTATACTTTCTTTTGTATTGGTTCTTAGCCAATTTGTAGTTCCTTCCTTCTGTTTGTAACATAATTTTTTAATTCTAGAACTGATTCAGTTGTAGGAGTGAAGTCTTCAATCATAGATGAACCTACGGCATACCAAACTGCATCAAAGTCCTCATAATTATCAAATTGTACATCTAAAATGGTGAGTTTTTCTTTATTAACATTTAATGTCATAGGCACCTTCTTTGTTACTATTATTATATCATAGCTAGTCTCTTTATATTGTATACATGACCTATTTGGTTGACTATTTACTTATCTATTCATATAGTTAATATATAAGTACTAATTAATTTTTAGGAGGTTCCTATGTCTGTAAAAGATTTCGTACAACAACGCCGCGATGATTTTATCGCTATGCGTCGAGATTTTCATATGTATCCAGAGCCAGCTTGGCTCGAATATCGTTCTGCCGCTAAAGTAGCTGAAAAGCTAATTGCTTTGGGTTATGATGTGGCACTTGGTGCAGAAGTGCTTGATTTAGATTCTCGTATGGGCTTGCCTAGCGAGGATGTTATGAAAGCAGCAATGGCTCGTGCTATGGATGAAGGTGCTGATCCTGAACTAGTAGAGAAGATGGGCTATGGTAAAACAGCTATTGTGGCAACTATGAAGTTTAGTGATGATGGTCCTGTAGTAGCGTTCCGTGCAGATATGGATTCCAATGATGTAATCGAATCTAAAGCATCTAACCATACTCCTGCTAAGAAGGGTTTCCGTTCCCGCCATGAGAAGGCTATGCATGCTTGTGGTCATGATACACATATGACAATGGGCCTTGGTCTTGCTGAATATATTGCTACACATAAGGAAGGCTTGAAGGGTACTATTAAACTTATCTTCCAACCAGCAGAGGAAGGCGTACGTGGTGCTAAAGCGATGGTAAAGGCTGGCGTAGTAGATGATGTAGACTTGATGTTCGGCATGCATATCGGATTCAATGAACAGTTATCTAATTGCTTTGCTTGTAGTGATCATGGCTTTTTAGCGACTACAAAACTTGATGCTGTATTCCATGGATATTCTTCCCATGCAGGTGGTTCTCCAGAAAAGGCGCAAAATGCCATGCTTGCAGGCTGTACAGCTGTTATTAACTTACAAGCCATTGCTCGCCATAGTGGGGGTGCATCTCGCATGAATGTAGGTGTTTTTGAAAGTGGTACAGGTCGCAATGTTACTCCTGATGTAGCAACACTTAAATTAGAAACTCGTGGTGCTACTACAGAGATCAATGATTATATGATTGAACGCACTAAGACCATTATTAAAGGTGCCGCAGAAATGCATGATTGTACCTTTGAAATTACAAAACAAGGTGAAACTCCGGCAGGCCGTATTAGCGATGATTTAGCTCGCGAAGTACACTCTATCATTGAACCATTAGGTATCTTTAAAGAAGTTCCATTCGATTATAGCGGTGGCGGTAGTGAAGACTGTGCTTACTTCTTAAATCGTGTTATTGATCGTGGTGGTCGAGCAACCTATATGGTATTGGGCTCAGCTATTAAAGCACCTCATCATAATCCATTATTCGATATCGACGAAGAAGATATGCTAAATGGTATTGTTGCATTAGGTACTATTGCAACTCACTATTTAAAATAAGAATTATTGACTGATAGATTAATTTCTAAATAGTGATTCGATATATCTATGATATAGATCATAGTTATTCTGTAGTACTAGTAGAATGGATATGGTATACAGTTGCCAATATGTATGATATTCAATTGATACCATATAATTTATCAGTAATTGATGTATTCGATTGTGAGGTGTTATATGATTCAACGAGAGCGTTTAGCTAACGATTTTGAAGCTATGTCACAGTTTACTGGACCTGGTGAAGGCATTCATCGTCTTGCTTTTACCGATGCAGACTGGGCAGGTCGCCAATATATTATAGATCGCATGATTGATGCGGGACTAACTGTTGAAACGGATGGATTTGGCAATGTCATTGGCTATAAGCTTGGTAAGAATCCAGAATTACCAGTAGTCATGGTTGGTTCTCATACGGACAGCGTGCCTAATGGGGGCAATTATGATGGTGTTGTGGGTGTATTATCTGCTATCGAAGCGGTTCGCAGTATGATTGATGATGGTTTTGAACATGACCATACCATTGCAGTAGTAGACTTTATGTGTGAAGAGTCTAGCCGCTTTGGAGCAGCCACATTGGGTAGTAAAGCTATGCGCGGTGAATTGACATTACAAGATTTACATCGCTTAGTAGATAAACAAGGCATTTCCTTGTATGATGCATTGAAAGAGCGTAATTTAAATCCAGATGCTATTGAGCATATGGAATATAAGAGACCTGTAAAGTCTTTCACAGAAATTCATATCGAACAAGGTAAGGTGTTAGAGCACGAAGCGAAACCTATCGGCGTTGTAACTGGTATTGCCGCACCAGAACGGTTCTATGTAACCATTCGTGGTAATGCCGATCATAGCGGTGCTACACCGATGAACTTGCGCCATGATGCGCTCTGTGGGGCGTCTAAAATTATCCTTGGCATCGAGGAAATCGCCGCTATGCAAGAGGAGCCTCCAGTAGTTGGCACAGTCGGTGTTGTTGAGGTTATGCCAGGAGCGATGAACGTCATTCCTGGAGCGGTGAAGCTAGGAATAGATATTCGTAGTATTTCTAAGGTAGCCCGTGATTCTGTAGTTACCCTCATTAAAGAATTTATTGATGTTATTGCAGAGAAACGAGGCTTATCCTATACGATTGAGCCTATTGCCCAAGATCATCCGGTAGCGATGCATCCTGCTATGATTAGAGAAATTGAAGGGGCTGTTAAGTCTGTAGGTGTAGACTATATGACTCTGCCGAGCGGTGCTGGTCATGATGCCATGCATTGGGCTGATGATGTTCCTACAGGAATGATTTTTATCCCATGTCGCGAAGGTATTAGTCATAATCCAGCTGAATTTGCCGACATGGATCATATTGTAACAGGTGCGAAAGTACTAGATACAGTACTTAGAAAGCTTAGTTTAGAATCTACAAAACTTGTGTAAGTAGAGATATCAATGGATATCAGTTTGTGTAACAGTGTATTGCAGTTCCAAGGCTTAACGACGTATGTTAGTAATCTGGAACTGAACCTACACGGATTGGAGAAATTATGGTTATTGCTGGTATTGTTATCGTAGTAGCGACGTTTATCGCTATTATTAAACAGTTTGAAACGCGGCTCGTGTTATTATTATCAGGCTTATTGATGTGTTTTATTGGTGGGCAGCTTGGTGCTGGTACGACAGCCTTTGTAAAAGAGCTTACAAATCCAGGCCTTGTACCAACTATTTGTACTGTTCTTGGTTTTAGTTATGTTATGGAATACACAAAATGTACAGAACATATGGTGTATTTCATCTCTGCAGGCCTCAAGAAGATGACTAAAATCATCATCCCTGGTGCTGTTATTATTACGTTCTTGATTAACATTGCATTACCTACAGCAGCAGGCTGTGCAGCTGCAGTAGGTGCGCTATTAATTCCTGCACTTATTCGTTCTGGTGTGCATCCTGCAATGGCAGGCTCTGCTATTTTCCTGGGTACATGGGGAAGCGCATTGAGCCCAGGTCTTATGTTTAACCCACAAGTAGCACAACTCGCCGGTGAAGACGTCATGACCGTTATTGCGAGCTTCTCTATGCAAGCTATTATTGGCATTGTCGTAGCAGCTATTTTGCTTAATATCGTTGCCATTGTTAAGAAAGAGCATACAGGTTATGTATTGAAAGATACTAACGAGGAAGAAGGCAAAGAATTTAAAGTAAATTATTTATATGCTATCATCCCAATCATTCCGCTTGTATTACTCGTACTCGGTAGTAAACAAGTAGCGGTAATTCCAGAGATATCTGTTCCTGTATCTATGCTCATTGGTACGGCTATCGGCATTATTGCGGTACGTCCGAATGTAACAGATGCAGTTAAGAAATTCTTCCGCGGTACTGGCGACGGCATGTGCGATGTAGTAGGGCTTATGGCTGCTGCTGCGTGCTTTACAGCTGGTATGCAATACATCGGCCTTACAAGTGCACTCATTGATGGCATGAAGAACTCTCAACAAATCGCTCAAATCGGTGCTGCCTTTGGCCCATTCTTGTTAGCTGTTATTTCTGGTTCTGGTAATGCGGCAGCCCTTGCATTTAACGGTGCTGTAACACCGCATGCGGCAGACTTTGGCTATGGCATTATGCAATTGGGCTCCATGGCCCAATTGGGTGCTGGTATCGGCCGTAGTATGAGTCCAGTAGCAGGTGCAGGTATCATCATTGCTGGCCTTGCAGGTATTAACCCTATGGAAATGGCAAAACGCAATGCTGTACCATGTATTATTGCTACAGTAGTGATTATGCTATTGTTACTATGATTAAATTAAAATGTAGCTGTAAAACTATAAATTCATAAATCACAGGTGTATTAAAGACATTAAACTTTAGAATACATAATAAAAGAACCCTATTGTGATCAAAATCATGATAGGGTTCTTTTTATATATCTTTGTATTATTTAAGTTTGAAACCAATCCATAGAGCGGAAATAATAAATAAGCCACCACTAACCCAGAATAGTGTAGTAAAGCCTAGCCATGCCATAAGGCTAGCACCGCCAACAGATCCTAAGAAATAGCCAAAGAATAGACAGGATTGATTATAGGAGAATACTTGGCCTGTAAATTCTCGAGGTGTTTTGGAAGATAGGTAGGTGTTTAAAGCAGGAAGCATACCGCCTAACCCAAAGCCTTGTAGGAATCTGATGATGGCAAGTTGATATACATCGGAAACATAGGCTTGAGGGATATTTAAAACCCCTACATAGATAAGAGAGACTACTAACACTTTACGGGGGCCAATTTTATCGACTAATTTACCTAGTGGAGAGCTACTCATAAGTTGAGCAATACCCATAGCAGAGAATACGGCACCTGCAATAAATGCAAGGTTTTCTGTGTCGCTAGGGACAATTCCTTTAATATATACAGAGATAACTGGTTGTAAGGACATAATACATATTGCGTAGATAAAGGAGGCTACACATAATGCGACAATACTATTAAATTCTGGTATTTGCTCTTTTAACTTGCGGATGGAAAGCTTTTCCGGATTAGGTTTTGGTACATAATTTTCATGGATGAATATAGTTGCCAGCACACCGGCTAAGCCCATGAGGGCACCGACGATGATAAAGTCGTTCCGAATACCTACTGTATCAGCAATGTAGCCACCTAATAATGGTCCAATGAGCGAACCTGCTAGGTTAGCCGATGCCAATAGACCTAAGGCCCAACCTGTTCGTTCAATAGGGGTTTCAGAAGCAATTAAGGTAATTGACGCCGAGTAAAATCCACTTACAAGACCTTGGATTAAACGAATTAGTACGACTCCTTCTGGGGTTGTTTGAAAGGCAATCAAAGCATTACATAAGGCCATGCCAAAGCTAGATCGTATTAATGTAATCTTGCGACCTTTTTTGTCCGCCACACGCCCCCAAAATGGAGCCGCTAAGCAAACGATTATGTAGGTTGCACCGGTTGCTAAACCAGACCATAAGGACATTGCTTCTGGTGTTTGGACGCCTAAATCGTGAAAGTATAAAGGCAGGATTGGAGCTAGCTGACTTACACCAAAGGCTGTACAGAATACACAGACTAAACTGATGTATACCGTTCGTTTCCACGTTTCCAACGTATCCCTCCTTTCTTAGTCGTAGTATGTTCTTAATAAAATAATACGCTTATTTCTGTTTTATTTCATCCCAATCACTTAAATCCGGTAGTTTATTGCTTGTTATAGATTCTTGAATCCAGTAGTTAATGGATGTTAAGTTGCAAGACTCTCGTTCAAAGACATATTCGTTGTCTTCGTCTACAGTGGCATAGAGTTGAATGCGTAAGTTCTTACCTTTTTTACGCTCGATGTAATAGCTAATACATTGCTCATCAATGCTAGAAGGGCGAACCGAAATCATAACATACTTGCCATTCGCTACGCCTTCTAAGGCATCCTTAATCATTTGATTGGAATATTCATATTGACTGAGGTAGAAGATATCGTTATCGCAAGTTAATACGTATTCTCGAGGAGGCGTAGTGTTTTTGTACTCTTTCTCCCAGCTTTCATCAATCACAGGCAAGGTAGCATGATCATAGAATTCCTTAATTAAAGCAAGACCTTTAGGAATGGACATCTCCTTGAAGTATCGTATTTCATATACTGTAGGCTCCAAGGTTTCATCGCGTTCCGTTGGATTCTCAATGTAGCCGTATAGATAGATGGTACAAGCATTTTTATCTTCGTTGTGGAACATAACGATGCTGTACACATCGTGAATAACGTTTCCTATAGATTGGCGATTATCATAGATAATAAAGCTGAGATATTTTTGTGTACCCCATTCCCGTTGAATAAAATTCCAGTCGTATTTATTAGTGCGCCAACCAGTAGTCGATTCCTCGAAAATTTCTAATACGTCAACGGAGTTTTGAGGCCAAGTAGGGGGCATAGGATTACATGTTGTAGAAGATTGTGTTACGCCTTTTTTGTACTGATAATGTCCATCAACAAGTTCAAAGGCTTCTAATCGTTCAGAGGCTTCGTCAGGAATTACCAACGGCTCACCAGTACCAAAACAATTATCGTTTCTTGTGTTGAGACGTTTGATACTTTCACGAGCATGCTCGTAGAAGGTAACGGCTTGGTCGAGATCCGGCTTTTGGGTAATGGCACCAGTTTCGTAGCAATAGCCCGCTGCTAGTTGCCATAGATGGTCCGCATAGTCATAACTGCCGTATCTATCGTAACATTTGCTAGACTGATCAACGCACTCTACGGCGGTTTCTATGGCAGGGGTATTACCTTTTTTGAACGTAAATACATAAGCGAGATATGGCCAAAGGCTATCGAGACTGTAAATAGCTGGATGTTGCAATAAGTGAGCAATGCGAGACCAGTCTTGTGATTGCCCATCGATGTTTAATGTGCGAATAATGATGGCTTGCATTGTAACATAAGCGTGGTCATTAAAGTCTAAATAATCTGGGCTTATAGCGGCACGTTCATAGTATTTGAGGGCCTTTTGAATATCTTGAGGGATTCTTCTGTGAGACTCACCTGGTTTCGCATAATATTCAGCAGCCTCACGCAAGCACATGCCATTATTCATGGATGCGCCGCGTTCAAAATATTCGAGTGCCCGTTCATGCTCTCCACGCGACTTACATATATCGCCTGCTAAATACATCATGAGTGGCAAACCTGCTTCAGCGCCTTCAAAAATAACGTGTTCCTCCATTGCCTTATTACCTTTCTCGGCATAGGTGATGCGAAGGTTACGGTACGCAATGACAAGACCTGCGGCTGCGGATTTATGCAACCATTGCTGTGCTATAGATGTTACTTTTGCGGACAATCTATGTTGATTCGGTTGTACAAATAAAGATTTTAAGAAATGGACAACGCCAGATGGTTCACCTTCATTAACTATCTTTTGTGCAGATGGCAAGAGGCGGTAATCCTCCCATTGGAATACATTGGCAATGGCGTAGGCACAGTAGGAACAACCCTTTTGAGCGCCTTCATAGACGCGCTGGAATGCTTCGTCCTTTGTCATAGGCAGCTCTTTTTCAATGGTTGGTGTAAGGGCACCTGAGGTACGCATAGCCTGCAAAATAGCAATGGCACTGCCTTTGCGGATGGCTGTATGTAAATAACTATACGCCTTAGTATCATCCTCAGGGAAACCTGCTTCAATCCATGTGAACTGTGGGCCAGAATAGACGCGCGCCAAAATCGCGTATACATCGCCGATACCGGGGATCTCTTGTCCTTCCTCGTCGGCTTTCACAAGAGCATCGAGCTCGGCCTTGCCCTCCCAAGCAATATCTTTATTGCATTGGTGGAATATTTTATTGAAAGACTGTTGTATTTGATCAGTAAAATAAAGACTCATACTCTCTCCTTGGCATAATAATCAGTAAAACCTGATAATATATGTAATTTCAGTATACTATTAGCATTTAGAGGAACACAATATAAATATTCTAAATTTAGAGGGGGCTAGGGAAATCAGTAATTGGATTATATATGGATATTAGATGATGAATGAATGTAAGGATAAGGTGAAAGTTGAGATTTTTCTTGACTTTCATTCTATAGAAACATTATAATCAAACTATAATTTTATACTCGCCTAAAAGAAACCGATGAGGTGGAGATAAAAATAGGAAATGCACTCACAGAGAGCGGGATTAGCTGAGAACCCGTAGTACGCAGCTTATTAAATGGACCACCGAGGGCGCATGGAACAGAATGATTTCATTCCTAGTATGGTGCGACGTCACACGAGCGTTAGTCGTGAGGGATATGTTAGTATCCTGCGAAAGGGGAATGCACAGCATTCAAACAAGGTGGTACCGCGATTTATAGCACATACAATCAAATTGTAATAATAGAACTATAAACTCGTCCTTGACGTTATATTGTCATGGGCGAGTTTTTTTATTGGCAAACGCCAGATGGAGGTTCTCATGATTTTCCCTAGTCTTGACCGTGTGAAAGCTATCGCACCGGGCTACGATATCGTGCCTGTATATATGGAAATTTTATCCGACGTACGCACACCGATTAGTGTGTTGAAAGCGTTAAAACAAGTGAGCAGTCATACATACTTGCTTGAAAGTGCGGATAATAGTAATCATTGGGGCCGTTACTCTTTCTTGGGCTATGATCCTAAGATCGAGCTATTCTGCAAGAACCATAAAATGACTATTAAAGATGGTACAACACGTACCTTTGAGTGCTCTGACCCAGCTGCAGAAATTCGCAATATTTTAAGTCAATATAAAAGCCCTCGCTTAGAAGAGTTGCCAACCTTCACAGGTGGTTTTGTAGGGTACTTTGCTTGTGAATATATTCGCTACATCGAGCCAACATTGGATTTCCAAACACCAGATGATGACTCTGCTATGGTCAACGATGTAGACCTTATGCTCTTCGATAAAGTAATTGCCTTTGACCATTACAAAAATAAAATCTACTTGATTGCTAACATCAGCACAAACGATTTAGAACGTAACTATAACAAGGCTGAGCTTGAGTTGAAAGCATTAGCTGATCTTGTTGTAAATGGCAAAGAGGCGGATGTGCCAAAAGGCGTTCTTAAAACAGAGTTTACCTCTGAGTTTACAAAGGACGAGTTTGAAGCAGTTGTTAAAAAGACACAGCACTACATCAAGGAAGGGGATATCTTCCAATGTGTTGTATCTAACCGTCGCGAAGCTGAGTTCGATGGCAGCTTGTTAAATGCGTACCGCGTATTGCGTACGTTGAACCCATCTCCATACATGTTCTACCTATCTGGTGGGAATGTTGAACTTACAGGTGCTTCTCCAGAAACATTGGTAAAATTGACAGATGGTAAGATGTACACCTTCCCAATTGCAGGTACTATGCGCCGTGGTAAAACCGAAGCAGAGGACCTCGCCATAGAGGAAAAACTTATCAACGACGAAAAAGAGTTGGCTGAACATAATATGCTTGTTGACCTTGGTCGTAACGATTTAGGTAAGATTTCCAAATTTGGTTCTGTAAAAGTTGAAGCGTTACATATGTTGCAACGTTTCTCTCACGTAATTCATATTACATCTACTGTAAGCGGTGACATTCAAGACGGCAAAGATGCACTGGATGCCATCGGTGCTACATTGCCAGCAGGCACATTATCTGGGGCCCCTAAAATCCGTGCTATCGAGATTTTACACGAGCTTGAAAAAAGCCCTCGCGGCGTATACGGCGGTGCTGTAGGCTACATCGATTTTTCCGGTAACATGGACGTATGTATCGGTATCCGCATGGCTATGAACAAAGGTGGTAAGGTCTATGTTCGGGCTGGCGCTGGTATCGTTCGCGATAGCGTACCTGCTAGTGAATACAATGAAACTTTGATCAAAGGCCAATCCATGATTTCCGCAATTACAGATGCACAGGAGGTAGAATAATGGTACTCCTTATAGATAATTACGATAGCTTCTCCTTCAATTTATACCAATTAGTAGGCTCTATCGATCCAGACATTAAAGTCATCCGCAGTGATGAATTAACAGTTGAAGAAATCCGCGCTTTAAAACCAGACTATGTGATACTTTCACCAGGACCTGGCAGACCAGCTGATGCAGGCGTATACGAAGACCTATTGCGCGAATGCAAAGGTGAATTCCCAATCCTCGGCGTATGCCTTGGTCACCAAGCCATCGGCGAAGTATTCGGTGGCACCGTTTCCTACGCAAAACAAGTTATGCACGGCAAACAAAGCGTAGCCAAACAAGTACACCCATCCAAAATCCTTAAAGGCGTACCAGAACAATTTGAAGTCGCTCGCTACCACTCCTTGGCAATTATCGATGAAACAATGCCAAGCGAACTCATCGTTACATCCATTACAGACGACGGCGAAGTAATGAGCGTAGAACACAAAGACTACCCAATTTACGGCGTGCAATTCCATCCGGAATCCATCATGACACCGAACGGGGAACAAATGATTCGCAATTTCTTAGAAAAATAAACGAGGAGCTATAAAATGATTAAAGACGCATTATATGCAGTAACACATGGTCAAGATTTATCCTATGACCTTGCTAAAGATACAATGAACAAGATTATGAGTGGTGATGTAGCCGAGGTGCCTATGGCAGGTTTCTTGTGCGCTTTGGCAGCAAAGGGCCCTACTGTAGATGAAGTTACGGCTTTTGCTGAGGTTATGCGCGAGAAGGCTGGTTCTGTACCTCATGTAGGCACTGTTGTAGAAATCGTAGGTACTGGTGGTGACGAAGCAAATACATTCAACATTTCTACTACGTCTGGCTTTATCATTTCCGCTGCAGGTATTCCTGTAGCAAAACATGGTAATCGCAGTGTATCTAGTAAATGTGGGGCTGCTGATTTAATCGAAGCATTAGGTGCTAAATTAGAGCTTAATGGTGAACAAAATGAGGCAGTCCTTAATAAAGCGAATATGTGCTTCATGTTTGCTCCTGTGTATCACCAAGCTATGAAGTATGCTGGTCCTGTACGTAAAGCGTTAGGCGTTCGTACAGTATTTAATATTCTTGGGCCTTTGGCAAACCCAGCAGGTGCTACTGTAGAGTTGATGGGCGTGTATGATAAATCTTTAGTAGAACCATTGGCTCGCGTATTGGCTAACCTTGGCGTTAAACGCGGTGCAGTGGTACACGGCTTTGACGGCCTTGATGAAATTACAGCTACCAACAAAACGTACGTATGCGAAATTAATAATGGCACTTTCACAAGCTATGAATTCGACCCTAAAGAATATGGTTTCGAATATGCTGATAAAACTGAGCTTGAAGGTGGCGACGCTACTGTAAATGCTGCGATTACACGCCGCGTTCTCGGTGGTGAGCAAGGTGGTAAACGCACAGCCGTTCTTCTTAACGCTGGTATGGCGATTTATCTTGCAAAAGATGGCATTACATTAGCAGAAGGCATTGAAGAGGCGAAAAATATGATCGACTCTGGCAAGGCGCTTGCCACAATGGAACAATTTGTGAAAGCAACCCAAGAGGTATAACCATTGATTTTAGATAAGATTGTAGAGGCTACCAAAGTTCGAGTGGCCCAAGAAAAAGAGGTGGAAACGCCTGAGGCTGTGAAAGCAGCGGCCTTAGCGTTACCATCCGATACAGGATTTCCTTTTGAAGCAGCCCTTCGCCAGCAAGACTTTAACTTCATTTGCGAAGTAAAGAAGGCGTCTCCTTCAAAGGGTATTATTGCTGAACATTTTCCATATTTAGACATCGCCAAAGAATATGAAGTAGCTGGTGCAGCAGCCATCTCTGTATTGACTGAGCCAGACTTCTTTAAAGGGGACAAAAAATATTTGCAAGAAATTGCTAGTACTGTAAAAATCCCTGTCCTTCGCAAGGACTTCATCATCGATGAATACCAAATCTACCAAGCGAAGGTGTGGGGCGCTAGTGCTATCCTCTTGATTTGCGCGTGCTTAGATGTGCCTACATTGACGAAGTTCCGTGAGTTAGCCGACTCTCTTGGCTTGTCCTCCTTAGTAGAGGCTCACGATGAGCATGAGGTACAAATGGCTATCGATTGCGGTGCCCGCATTATTGGCGTTAATAATCGCAACTTGAAAGACTTTACTGTAGACGTACAAAATAGCGTGCGCTTGCGTAATCTTGTTGAAGACGATGTGATCTTCGTATCTGAAAGTGGCCTAGAAACGCCAAAGGATATCCAAGTATTGCGCGATAACAACATCGGCGTAGCCTTGATGGGTGAAACCTTTATGCGTTCGCCTAACAAGGTTGAGAAACTGGCATATCTCTACGGCCCGACTTACTACACTCCGAAGGTTAAGATGTGTGGCATCTCTAAGGTGGAAACAATCCCTGCTGTAGTAGAAGCAAAGCCAGACTACATGGGCCTTGTATTTGCACCAAGTAAACGACAAGTTACTGTAGATCAAGCTAAAACATTAGTGGAAGAACTACATAAACAATATGCAAAAACTTATGATACAAATACGGTGCCAGTGAACGCTGAGGGAACACAAGATACTAATGGATTTGGCGAAGAAAACACCAATTCTGAAGCTATTAAAACGGTAGGCGTCTTCGTCAATGAAACGTTAGATAATCTCGTTATAATCGTTAAAGAAGTCAATCTTGATGCGGTGCAATTGCACGGCGATGAAGATGAAGCTTTCATCCAAGCTCTCAAAGAGAAAACAGACGTAGAGGTTTGGAAGGCTGTTCAAATCCGAAGTGCTGCAAATGCAGAAGAGTGGATCGATAGCAGTGCTGATATGTTATTATTTGATGCGTACCACAAGGACGAGCGTGGCGGTACGGGTGAAGTGTTCGACTGGTCTTGCTTGGATGAGTTTGAACGTCCGTTTATGCTTGCAGGTGGGATCGACAGTACTAACGTGGCGCGTGCTATCCGCACAGTTCGCCCTTATGGCATAGATATTAGTAGCGGCATTGAAACAAATGGCGTGAAAGACGATGAGAAGATTAAAGCTTTCACAAACATCGTGAGAACCATAGCTCACTAAATGTTGAAAGAATAAGGCCTATTATAGGCGAGTAATCATAGAAAATACATAAATCTAAGATATAATAATATTTTAGACACATCCGATGGAATTCATCGATTGTTGAGATAGATGCCAGTAGTAACGCTATACAGGCGTGCTAGCAGGAATGGTATATGGAAAGGTAAGTTATATGAGTGAACAAAGACATGGTTATTTTGGCTCCTTCGGTGGCCAATTTATGCCAGAAACATTGATGAATGCAGTCATCGAATTGGAAGAGGCATACAACAAGTACAAAGATGATCCTGATTTCGTGCGCGAACTTGAGGATTTACATAAAAAATATACAGGTCGTCCATCCCTTTTATACTATGCAGAACGCATGACAAAGGACCTTGGGGGCGCTAAAATCTACTTAAAACGTGAAGATTTGAACCATACTGGGTCTCACAAATTGAACAATGTAATCGGTCAAATGCTATTGGCAAAACGGATGGGTAAAACTCGTGTTATTGCTGAAACTGGTGCAGGTCAACATGGTGTGGCAACAGCTACTATTGCTGCGTTAATGGGCATGGAATGTGAAGTATACATGGGTGCTGAAGACTGTGAACGTCAAGCGCTTAATGTATATCGCATGGAGTTATTAGGCACTAAGGTGCATCCTGTAACAAGTGGTACTAGTACGTTAAAAGATGCTGTTTCTGAAGCATTGCGCGAATGGACAAACCGCATGTCTGATACGCACTATGTGTTGGGCTCTGTTATGGGCGCTCATCCATTCCCTATGATCGTTCGTGACTTCCAATCCATCATCAGCCGTGAAGCGCGTGAGCAAATCCTTGAAGCAGAAGGTAAATTGCCAACAGCTGTTATGGCTTGTGTAGGTGGCGGTTCCAATGCGATGGGGATGTTCTATCACTTTATTCCTGATGAAGGCGTTCGCCTCATCGGTTGTGAAGCAGCAGGTCGCGGTATCGATACAGAGGAACATGCAGCGACAATTGCAAAAGGTTCTGTTGGTATCTTCCATGGCATGAAATCTTACTTCTGCCAAGACGAAGACGGCCAAATTGCTCCAGTATATTCTATCTCCGCAGGTCTTGATTACCCTGGTATCGGTCCTGAACATGCGTACTTGCACGATAGTGGTCGCGCTGAATATGTACCTGTAACGGATGATGAAGCAGTAGATGCTTTCGAATATTTGTCTCGTTTAGAGGGCATTATTCCAGCTATTGAAAGTGCTCATGCAGTGGCACATGCGCGTAAAATTGCGCCTACTATGAGCAAGGACGATATCATTATTATTTGTTTATCTGGTCGTGGCGACAAAGACGTAGCGGCTATGGCGAAATATAGAGGGGTGGATCTTCATGAGTAAAATTAAAGACGCTTTCATAAAGGGCAAGGCATTCATCCCATTCATCAGTGCTGGTGACCATGGTATTGAAAATACAGAACGTTATATTCGCGTGATGGTGAAAGCCGGCGCCGACATGATAGAAATTGGTATTCCATTCTCCGATCCAACAGCGGAAGGCCCAGTTATCCAAGAAGCGAGTACACGTGCACTTTCTACAGGTGTAAAAATCAACGATATCTTCGATATGGTGCGCCGTTTGCGTACAGGCGAAAATGCAGTGACTATCCCACTCGTATTCATGACTTACTTGAACCCAATCTATGTGTTCGGTCGTGAAAAATTCTTTACCCTCTGCGAAGAGGTTGGTATCTCCGGCGTTATCGTGCCAGACATGCCGTTTGAAGAAAAAGGGGAACTCGCTAGCGTTGCTAATAAACACGGTGTTGAAGTGGTATCCTTGATCGCTCCAACATCTGAAAACCGCATTGAAATGATCGCAAAAGACGCAGAAGGCTTTGTGTACTGCGTATCTTCCCTCGGTGTTACAGGTATGCGTAGCGAAATAAAAACGGATATTAAATCCATCGTTGAAACCATTCGCAAATATACAGATATCCCTGTAGCCGTTGGTTTTGGTATTTCTAAGCCAGAACAAGCAGAAGCAATGGCGCGCGTATCTGACGGTGCTATCGTAGGCTCTGCTATCGTTAAAATCGTGGCAGAACATGGCGAACATGCAGACCAAGCGTTGTTTGACTACGTACAATCTATGAAACAAGCTGTGCTAAAAGCTGATGCATAATAAGAGCTAACGCATAATAAAATGCATACTAAAAAGGACGTTATACATGTGTATAACGTCCTTTTCAGTTAGTTAGTTTAGTTATGTGTTATATGACTGGATAACCAGTTATGAAAGGGGAATGATTAGCCGTTTGTAGATTCGGAACGTTGATGACGTTCACTGCGTTTTGCAGTTGCATTTTTGTCATGTTTTTCACGTTCAGAAATTTTGTGTTTTCTATGTTTCTTTTGATTTGGTTTGAACCATGGATGAGCACTGCTGTCCACTGTGCCATCATCGTTCTTTACCATGCGATGATTTTCGCCGATTTTGAAGTGGTAATCTTTGGCTTGTGCTACATTGGCACCAATACCAACTGATAAGAATGCTGCCAAGCTGGCCATAGCTACTACTTTAGTCAATTTAGCGTTCATAATTATTATCTCCTATACAAACTTAATTGCACGAATTTTAGTTGTAAAAAATATATTATTAGTATAGATAAATTTAATGAAGAAAAAATGAAGTGATAGGGTTGGTAAAGCATAGTATAATAAGGTTATCTAAGTTTGTATCATATCTAAATATAGTAGGAGATTTATGAAGCAGAGAGTATTTGAAATCCTCTATCGTGAGCTAGTAGAAAACTATGCGAATCATAAGGGACGAACAACGATAGCCGACTTTTGGCTTACCATCAGTGCTATGACCTTTGTATATGGTCTAGTTACATTTATAACAGGTCTTGCCACCTTCATACCCTATGGATTTTTATATGCCATATCCTTAGGGGGCGGCGTATTGATGGCATTAACAGTAGTGTTAGTATTGCCCACCATTATGATGGTAGCAAGACGGTTACGCGACTCTAATAATGACCCAACCTTGATGCTTCTCAGCTTTATTCCTATTTTAGGATGGATTGCGTTGCTCTATTTGTTATGTAAAAGATCGGCTCCCACACAAGAATCAAGCATAACTAATGAACAGATATCTGTAGAACCTAGTATACATGAGAAGCGATCTGTTTCGGGTGCCTTCATCGTGGTTCTTCTTGTTTTAGGCTGGGTTGCAAATAGTATAGGTTCCTCTATGATGGGGCATAACTATATGGTAGAAGAAACTGCCTTTGGGAACTTGGGGCAGGGGGCTTTCACCAAAAAAGCAAATCGTTTATTACATAGTGATTCTGCCACAACAGAAGGCTATCTTGTGGTGAAAGAGTATTACAAAGAACTGGCGAATGGAGACTATCATAGTGCGTATCGCAATTTGAGCGGTCGTGAAATGGAACGATACGGTACCTTTGATCTTTGGCAACAAGCTAAGACAAAAGAATCGCGTGCTGAAGTTGAGTCTATACACTTAGACTATGTCACCCAAGATGTTGATGATGATGCTGTTGTGGACTATATAGGATATAGGGTGGACTTTGTAGATAAAAGACCATCCATGTTAGTTCGTTTATACAACACTGGCAATGGTTGGAAAATCATTGGTTTTGAAGAGTTTGAGGAGGACTAGGCTATGGCATCTGTAAATGTATATGATTTGAACTATACCGATGCCTTCGTGCTAGGCATCAAAAACTACGCCAATTTTAAAGGTCGTGCCAGTCGTAGTGAATACTGGCGATTCATGGCTGGAATGATGATGATTCAAGGTACGCTGAGTGTAGTAGCCATCCTTTGTAAAGGTGTTGGCCTCTATAATTTTGAGTCTATTATTGATACGATTACGTTATTAGTAACGCTATTTTTCGTGCTTCCTAATATCGCCATCACAACGCGACGCATGCATGATATTGGCCGCAGCGGCTGGACTCAGCTGATTTCTTTTATTCCTATTATAGGGTTCTTTATATTCTTAACTTACGAATTGAAACAGGGCGATACCTGTGAGAATAGCTACGGTGAAAGAACTGCCTATACTCTTATCACTGCTAGTATAAGCCAATCTACAGGGCTTGAAGAAACGCCATCTAGAAAACAAGACTGGATTATGGGCATCACTATATTTATTCTTCAATCCATCATATTTGGTGATACCATCGGTGATATATTATGGTATGGTATTAACGCCAATGGCTATATATAGTATTAATCTACGTTTAATAGCATAATTATTATTTTATTTTATAAAAGTTTAACAACTCCTTTATAGACAATATAATACTTTGTAGTAAAATGAAATCAAGATGAATTCAAAAATATAGATATGATTACTTCAAAACATATCTAAGTTACTATATGTGTTAAAGCAACAGGACTTTATGAGCTTCACTGTTTCCTGCTGTGGATGGAAGGAGTTTATTATGAGACCTTGTCCATATTGTGGACATGAGGTGTTAAAAAGTGAACGATACTGTCCAAACTGTGGACGTATCCGCAAAGCACCCATTTCGCTAGATAAATATAGTCTAGGAATGATTGAAAACTTTAAACAATGCTTTGTTTATAAATACGCTGACTTTGAAGGCCGTGCTAGCCGTAGCGAATATTGGAATTTCTTTTTGATGTACCAATTGCTCTTTGTAGCCATTCTATTTACCTGTGCGTTCTTGAGCTATATTAGTCCGCTCTCTAGTGCCGTTGGTGTAGGCTTCGGGCTAGTTATTCTTGTACTTATGTCCGTTGTTATGGTCATTCCTGGCGTAGCTGTTGCCGTACGACGCTTGCACGATCAAGGCCGTTCTGGTGGTCTTGTGTTTATTGGTGTTGTTCCTGTCATTGGTACAATTATATTGTTAGTGTTGATGGCTCTTCCTGGTGAAAGCCACGACAACCGCTTTGGCTCACCAACAGGCCATGTTATCCTAACGAAACAAATGGCTCATGAAATTGGTTTAATAGATGCGACACCTACAACAGGTCTTACAGCAGGACTACTATGTGCGATCTTTGTACTATGGTTCCTAGTGGATCGATTGCTAATGACTAGTGCGATGTAAACTATATATACAAATAACAGCCTCTTGCATGGTGCAGGAGGCTGTTTTGTTGTATAATAAATTAATTTCAATTTGTCATTTTATAGGAGAGAATTATGACTGATTTAAACATTAAAAACTTGGCGTATATTGATAACTTCAAGCATTCTGTAGTTGGTAATTTTGTTAATTTTAGTACTAGAGCTAGTCGCAGTGAATATTGGCGCTTTACAGCAGTTACAGTTGTCATAGGTTTTGTACTTACTCTATTAAGATTTATTTTTGGACATTCATTCTTGGGATCCTTCTTTAATTTATTATCCTTTGCTTACACTTGTGCTGTATTCTTACCGTCTGTTGGTATTGCAGTTCGTCGTTTGCATGATATTAATAAATCTGGATGGTTTTTGCTACTTCCATTTGTTCCAATCATCGGTCTTGTATATGTCATTTATTTATTGGCTAAACCTGGTGATGTAGGCGATAACCAATATGGTTCTCCAACAAGCTATGAAACAATTACAGCTGAAGAATCTGCTCGTACTGGCCTTAAAGAAACACCATCTGAAAGCATGGACCAAAAAGCAATGATTGTATGCCTCTGCCTTTGGGTTCTAAATATTTGGATATCTTTTTTAGCACTATAATGTAAAGTCTATTTATATGAATATGCCACCTTTATTGGAACATAATAAAGGTGGCATTTTTATGTGTTGATCTATAAATTTAAACTATCTATAAACTCATGGCTATGATATATTGTAAGTTAATTATGTGACGCAATAAATTATCTGATGAGAGAGGGATAATAGTAATGAAATTTATAAAGGTAAGTATAGCTAAGTTTTTAGTTTTTGCATTGATAGGTATTATGGCAGTGGCAGGTATAGGCTACAAAATGTATACAGATCATCTGAATAAGCAGTATCAGCAGTCACCTGAATACTCTTTAAAGATTATATATGAATCAATTCAAAATGGTGATCCGGATACATTTTTTAAATACGTAGATGGCGAAGGTATTTTACACCGTATTTATGATCCATATATCGAAAAATTACTTAAAGAATCTGATGGACGGAATATATCTCAAACTAATTCAAAAGGAGAAACTAAGATTTTGAATCTTGGAGAAGCATTGCTATTTACAGCAATAGATAATTATTATTTAGATGTAAAAGAGGTATTACTTAACCAAGATTTAAGAAGTCATATACCACATAGACCTGATCCTAAAGATCCATTTAAAGATAATTTGCAGACGTTAAAAGAAGTAGGACGATATGAATTAATTTCCATAGAGGAAGAAAGTAAGAAAGATGGAGTTGTTAATATAGAAATTCGCGCATTGGATACGAAGACTAATGAAACCAAAGTATTACCTATAGAAATGACTCAAATGGATAATAAAATGTGGCGTATTACTGGCTATGACTATAAGACGTATGACTTACCATATGATGGATTTGATAGAATTTAATTAGCAGCCATTTCTTAAGTCGCTTGATTGACATCAGTAAAATTTAATTGTTATACTAATCGTATAGAATAACACTAAGGTGGGCCTTGATAGAGCGAAATGTTCGCCCCACAGTTATTATCCAAAATATAATATTTTATACCCCATACTTTGTATGGGGTTTTCTTATGTCTTGTTATTTCCTCATCTTGAATTGGATGTATTAATTTTATACAATATCTGTAATATTAATTTATGGGAATGTAGAGCATTTAGGAGAGATAGATGAGTGGTCAGAATTGGTGGCACCGGATAGGTTTAGTTGTGTGTATCGTGGCGAGTGTAGGCGTTGTAAGTGGTTGTGAGTTTAATATGGATAATTTAAAGACAAATAGTCAGGTGAAAGCTACGCAAAGCGATAGTGAGAAGGAAATCTGGCGCGTTTTTAGATTTTATTTGGCTGCCACAAATGAGTTTAATTTCACTAGTGTAAAATATAGTCATCAACATATGGAAACGGTGCAGCAAGCACAACAAAATGTACCGCTAGCTGAGTTTAAGGTGCGGGATTATGAACGTCTTGAGCAAGAACTCATTGCGGCGCGAGAAGCGGGGCACACACATAGTGACTTGGAAGCAGCTACAGATGCTTTATTACCGGTATTACACGACGTTGTGGTAGTCGTGAAAGAGCTAGATACGTATTATAAAGAAAAACGCTATGAATCAGATAATTATGCATTTGCTCATACGCAGTTGGAGAAGCTTTCATCATTAATCGAAGCATTTGGACCAAAATATAATGCGTTAGATACCATTGTTAAAACCTATCACAAGCAGGAGGGAGAACGTCTTGTTAAGTTGATGCGCAACAATGGGCAGACGAATGGCGCTAATATGGCGGAAATGATGCTTATTTATAGCGGTATAGTAGATCATATTGTGGAGCATAAATCCGATAGTGATTTCCAATGGGTGAAAGCACAGAAGGAAGCAGCCGATGGAATTGGTGCTAAGATTACTGCCGCCGAGGCTCAGAATCGGTTAGAGCAAAAGAGACATCTTGATAAAGCTATTGAGGATTTTATGGCTAATCCTTCTAGTGAAACGGAGGAGGCCGTTGTTGAGCAGTATAATGAAATGGTACGAAGTCCGATGAATTTTAAATTATTAGATTCTGTACAGAAGCCGTATGTGCCACAAGAATTATAATGTGAAATATTATATGTTAAACACGATATAACATTTAGGGTAGAATATATTTGACAAGCTACCCTAATGAGACCTATAATTATCTATTATATGAATATTGCGTTGAAAAAGACGGCATGTCTCAGACGGATTTAGTAGAGACCAAACTCATGGGCTGAAAGGTTTGGAAATCTAGAGATTTGCGGATCACTTTGGAGCAAGCAGGAACCCTGCCGGTGAACACCGTTATATGTCTAAGTGGCTTTCACAATATGAAGCCTAGTTATTTCGTATGCTCGGAATGTTCTAGCTTTCACAGAAGGTCAGTAGGGTGGTACCACGGATATTACGTCCGTCCCTTCGGGGGCGGGCGATTTTTTTATGTAAAAGGAGCACATCATGGATTACGGTAAGACGTTACATTTGCCTGAAACAGAATTCCCAATGCGCGGCAATTTGCCTAAGCGCGAACCAGAAATCTTAAAATTCTGGGAAGACAACAAAATTTATCAAAAACGTTTGGAATTGCGTAAAGACGCGAAACCTTTCATTTTGCATGATGGCCCTCCATATGCGAACGGTAAATTGCACATCGGTCATGCCCTCAACAAAACGTTGAAGGACATCATCATGAAATACAAGACTATGACTGGTCACTATACACGTTATATCCCTGGTTGGGATACACATGGTTTGCCAATCGAGCATGCGGTTATTAAAAACACTGGTCTTAACCGCCATGAAATGGCTCCATTGGACTTGCGCAACAAATGTAAGGAATATGCATTGGAATGCGTAGAAACTCAAAAACAAGACTTCATTCGCTTTGGTGTATTAGGTGAATGGGATCGCCCTTATTTGACATTGCGCCCTGAGTTCGAAGTAAAACAACTTGGTATCTTCGGCGAAATGGCAAAACGCGGCCATATTTACAAAGGGCTTAAAACTGTATACTGGTGTACTCACTGCGAAACTGCATTGGCAGAAGCAGAAATTGAATATGCTGAGAAAAAATCTTTCTCCATTTACGTAAAATTCCCTTACGTATCCGAGAAAAAGGTAACATTGCCAGCTGGCGTAGATCCAAAACAAGCATACTCTGTTATCTGGACAACTACTCCTTGGACAATGCCTGCCAACGTAGCTATTTCCGTTAACCCTGAGCTTGAATACGGCTGGGTAAAAGTAGGCGACGAATACTACTTGATGGCTACTGAACTTGTTGATGCGGCTATGAAAGATATCGGCATCGAAGACTACGAAATCGTAAATCGTTTCTCTGGTGCAGATTTGGAATTGGCTGAATTCAAACATCCATTTGTAGAACGTAATTCTACTGTATTGTGTGGCGACCACGTAACACTTGAAGCAGGTACTGGTTGCGTACATACAGCTCCTGCACACGGTGAAGACGACTTTAACATCGTTATGCGTTATAACAAGGAAGGCAAAACTGAACTTCCTATCGTATCTCTTGTTAACGAAACTGGTAACTACACTAAACAAGTAGACGACAACCGTTATGGCGATACTGAATTCCCATTGGCTGGCGTAGAAATTCACGATGCAGAAGTGCCTGTTATTAAAATCTTGGCGCACAACAATGCATTACTTCACAAATCTAGCTTGCGTCACCAATATGCTCACTGCTGGCGTTGTAAAAACCCTGTCATCTACCGTGCTACAGAACAATGGTTCTCCTCTGTAGATGGTTACCGTCAACAAGCACTTGATGCGATTGACAATCAAGTACAATGGATTCCTAAATGGGGTCATGATCGTATCTTCAACATGGTTCGCGACCGTGGTGACTGGGTAATTTCCCGTCAACGTATTTGGGGCGTGCCAATTCCTATTTACTATTGTGAAAGCTGCGGCGAACACATCATCAACGATGATACTATCAAAGCATTACAAGATAAAGTAGCTGTAGAAGGCTCTGATGCTTGGTGGGCTCACAGTGCAAAAGAATTGTTACCAGAAGGCTTCAAATGTCCTCATTGCGGTCATGATGAGTTCAAAAAAGAAACAGACATCATGGACGTATGGTTCGACTCTGGGTCCTCTTGGGCTGGCGTACTTGAAGTTAATGGCTTAGATGTACCATGTGCTATGTACCTTGAAGGTTCTGACCAACATCGCGGTTGGTTCAACTCTTCCTTGTTAACTGCAGTAGCAACAACAGGTAAAGCACCATACAACTCCGTATTAACTCATGGTTTCGTTGTGGACGGCGAAGGTCGCAAAATGTCTAAATCTGTAGGTAATACAGTAGCTCCTAGCGACATCATCGACGTATATGGCGCTGATGTTATGCGTTTGTGGGTATCCTCTGCGGATTACCAAGCAGACGTACGTTTGTCCAAAGACATCGTAAAACAATTATCCGAAGTATACCGTAAGATCCGTAATACATTCCGCTTCTTGCTTGGTAACGTGGATGACTTCAATCCAAACACTGACAAAGTGGCTTACGCAGATATGTCCGAATTCGATAAATGGGTATTGTTGCGCTTAGAAGAAGTGCGTCAAAAGGTTACTGAAGCGTACGAAAACTATGAATTCCACATGTTGTACCATGCAATTCATAACTTCTGCACAGTAGACTTGAGCTCCATCTACCTTGATGTAATGAAAGATACTATGTATGCTGAAAGCAAAAACAACGTAGCTCGTCGTTCTGCGCAAACAGCAATGTACGAAATTTTAAAAACATTGGTAGCAATGGTATCTCCAGTACTTTCCTTCACAGCAGAAGAAGTTTGGAAATACATGCCTAAAGAAGAAGGTATGCCTGAATCCGTTATGCTTCAAGATTGGCCACAAGGTCATCCTGAACACTTCAACCAAGAATTGGCTGATAAATGGAACCAATTGTTAGACTTGCGTACATCCGTACAAAAAGCATTGGAATTGGCTCGTCAAAACAAAACAATCGGTCACCCATTGGATGCATCCGTTACAGTATACGCTGAAGGCGCTGCATTTGACGCATTGAACGCTCTTGGTGAAGAAGGTTTGGCTAAACTTGTTATCGTATCCGAAGCTCACATCGTAAATGGCGCTGCTCCAGCAGAGGCTGTAAAAGACGAAGAAACAGGCGTTGCAACAGTAGTTGCTCCATCTGAACTTGAAAAATGTGAACGCTGCTGGATCCACCGCGATACAGTAGGTCAAGATAGCGAACATCCTACACTTTGCCACCGTTGTGCAGAGGTTGTTAAATCTCTATAATTATAGATAAAACCATACAATCTATACTCACAGATACAAGATTACATACTATGAGTTAATCATATACATTGTTTATTCTGTAATCTATAAATAAGAAACCCTTCTCTAATATTCTTTAGTTCGGTTTGAACTGGGAATGTAGAGAAGGGTTTTCTATTATGATCAAGTTTCGTAGGTGCAGATATCTTAGTTTACAAAATATTAAGAAAATATATAGAATTATGAATTCGTTGTATGCTATCTTTCTCATAAAACTATCTATCATAATTAGTACTTTATTGTTTTCCTCATGAAAAATTAATGTGTAAAAATTTACTCATTTCATATTAAACTTAATATCCTCGTTTAAGATGTTTATAGTTAGTTTAGTTATTGTGCTTATATGAGAAGGAGGAAGAGCAATGGTAGCAACTATCGTTAAAGCAATTTTGGCTGCACTTACTGGTTTAGCAAACGCAATCTTGCCTTTATTCAAATAACAATTTCATTCCCCAGAAAAAAGACCACCCAGCTTGCGGGTGGTCTTTTTCTTATGCCTGAAAATAGAAATCAATTTGTAACATAATGATTTAGAGAATCTTTAAGTGTCGTTTAACTATAAGGAGTTATATTGACTATAGAAACAAGCATACCTATAATGAAGATGAATTAACCATGAAATGAACGTGAAGGACGGGCAGTGTTGTGTGGTTTTATTTCTTATGCAAAACGAGGGGAGCGTATAAGTCATGAGAAGAAACATAATTATTAAGGCGTTGGTGTTAGGGGCTATAGGATGTGCGTTTAGTGCTACAGGTTTTGCAGCAGATGTACAAAATGGACATGGCCAAGGTATTACAGATTCTACTACAGAAGTGAATGGGGCTAAGCATGAAGCGGTTCGTTCTAGTTGGATGGATCGTACAGATATTATAGTCGGTACCCAATCTAAGGTAGGGGCTCAAGTTTCGGTAGAAACATTACAACCCTTAACCCATTATGATGAAAACTCTAAATCAGTTCTATTCGTACAAGGTGGCATCGGTAAAGGCGGACAAGAGGATCAAGCTAGCTATTTCTCTGGTGGCAATGGGGGATATTGGTATCCATACAATCCAGTTACTAAAAAAGGCGAACAACGGTATAGACCTGAAGAACATCATAATACTAAATCATTGGGAACTGTTGCTAATGTCGGATTAGGCTATCGGATTCTCAGTAAACATGAACATGCATATGTAGGTGTTAATACGTTTTATGATCATTCCTTCTCGAAAAAATATAACCGTATTAGCGGTGGCTTGGAATATGTATCTGGCTTTAACGAAGTTCGCGCTAATATCTATAAGGGATTAAATAGTACAAAATCTGAACCTTATAATGTACCTTTATATGAAGGTTATTTTGAATTCTTGTTAGATGGTGGCACTGCAGGTTATACAGTTTACAAGTCTCAAAAAGCATTGTCCGGATATGATGTAAGCTATGCACGCACCTTTAAGAATGCTCGTTGGGCACGTGCTTATGTAGGTGCTTATCATTGGAATGGCTTAGGCGCCACAACACATGGTGAAGGTCCTGCCTTAACTCTTAATGTTGGTAAAAGCCATGGCTGGCAAGCTGGTACTACATTACAACTTACACCACATGTTTCTCTAGATGTAGGGTATACATCAGATAATAACAACTCTAGTGGTGCCTATGGTTTTGTTAAATACACATTAGGTACATCCAAGTTTGCTTGGCATGGTGGTAAGCATAGTGATGATACTATTACCAATGCACGGGCTAGAATGTTAGATAAAGTAGATCGCAGTCCGATGCGAGTAGGTAATACCTATGAAGAATTCTGGATGGTAGTACCTTATGATCACTTATAAAGGCTAGTGGGGAGACAGTAATATATGATAAGCAAGTTAGTATTTAGAGCCATGGTTTTAGGTGCTGTAGCATGTGCGTTTAGTGCTACAGGTTTTGCAGCAGATGTACAAAATGGACATGGCCAAGGTATTACAGATTCTACTACAGAAGTGAATGGGGCTAAGCATGAAGCGGTTCGTTCCAATTGGTTAGATCGAACAGATATTGCCGTAGGTGTTCAAACTGGTGGTACATCTGATTCGCATAAGGGGATGTTCCCTAGTGATTATAATAATAACTTTTACAATACAAAATCAGATTACGGGAATATCACTAAAGCCTATATAGAAACATTACAACCTATTACCCATTATGATGAAAACTCTAAGAGCGTTGTGTTCGTACAAGGTCGTATTGGCCGTGGTGGTGAGAAAATCTCCTCTAAAGAGGTAAGAGGTTATTTCACTCCAGACCTTGTAATGTCACCATTTGGGTTTGATGTTTTTACGGAAATCAATACAGATGAAAAAACATCTGAGTCGTTAGGAACAGTTGGTAGCTTAGGTGTTGGTTATCGTATTCTTAGTAAACATGAACATGCTTATGTAGGTGTTAACGCTTTTGTAGATCGTGCTTTCACAGGAAATTACAATCGTATCAGCGGTGGTGTAGAGTATGTGAATGGACTCAACGAAGTGTATGCTAATGTGTATAGAGGCCTTGGTGATAAGGAGCTCGTAAAAGGCGGTGGCGGTAATCCATATCCTAAACGCTTGTATCCTAATGGCTATCCAGATACATTCCCATACAATACCATTCCTAGTGAAAATTATAATACCTATGTAGGTGGTGGCGTGTTAGATGGATATGAAATAGGGATTGTAAGGTCCTTTAAAAATGCACGTTGGGCTCGTACCTATGTAAATGGGTATCGTTGGAATGGCAATGGATTTAGCCACAAACAAGAATATAATTGGGGTCGTCCAGGTCATTGGTCTGTACCATGGTTTACTGCACGAAATGCTAACCATTATAAAGGCATTAAAATTGGTGCTGAATTACAGTTAACACCACATATATCTTTAGATATTGGGTATAACAATGCCAATAACATGTCGAAAGGGATGTATGGCACTCTTAAATATACATTAGGTACATCTAAATTTGCCTTCTGGGGTGGCAAGCATAGTGATGATACGATTACTACAGCTCGCTCTAAAATGCTAGATAAGGTACGTCGTCAAGACATGATTGTAGAATCCTTTGATGACATTGAATACGATTATTTGGCGCCAATTGATCATCTATAATACCACTGTAGTTTAGATTATAGATATTAAATAAGACATGTAATAATAGGAAAGTAATTTATATGAGCAAGACATTAATGATAAAAGCAATGGTTTTAGGTGCTGTAGCATGTGCATTTAGTGCTACAGGTTTTGCAGCAGATGTACAAAATGGACATGGCCAAGGTATTGCAGATTCTACTACAGAAGTGAATGGGGCTAAGCATGATGCGGTTCGTTCTAACTGGATGGATCGTACAGATATCGTAGTTGGCGTTGGTATGAAAAATTCTGAAGAGTCGAGTAGCCATCACTTCCATAATTTTACGCCTTGGGAAAATCATCCTATTGTGGGGACTTCTGATAAATCCAAATCTACAGAACTCAACAAGTTATACATTGAGACATTACAACCTATAATCCATTACGATGAAAATGCTAAAAGTGTTGTCTTTGTACAAGGTCGTATTGGACGCAGTGGAGAAAAGATATCCTCTAATAAATTAAATAATTATTGGGTTCCAGCTAGACCTGCAGGGACGTTTACGGTATATAATGGGCAAACAGATAAGGAAGAGTCCTTAGGTGTAAATGCTAATGTTGGTGTAGGGTATCGTCGCCTTAGTAAAGGTGAGCATGCTTACGTTGGTGTTAATGCATTCTATGACCATGCATTTAAAAATGGATATAAACGTGTTAGTGGTGGCTTAGAATATGTGGTAGGGCTTAATGAATTCCATGCCAATATTTATAAAAATTTAGGATCTAATGAAAGAAAATATATAGGCCTTCATGGGCGAACTGATACATGGTATGATCCTACAGGATTGTATCCATATGGAATGGATCCTGATCAAAGTCTTTATGATTATGCTAGGGTTGATTATGAAAATCACTGGGCTCTAAGTGAAAATACTGTAGCTAGAGGTTATGATATTGGCTATGCTCGAACATTTAAAAATGCTAGATGGGCTCGTGTCTATGCAGACTATTATAACTGGCGTGGTAGAGAGGCTGTAAAAGTAGGGTATTATAAATTACCTAAACGCGATGCTATTAAAGGCTTTAAAGTGGGGGCAGAATTCCATATTACACCACATCTTACTCTTGATGCGGGTTATAAAACAGCGTCTCATCATTTGAGTGGTCCTTATGCAACTTTGAAATATACAATCGGTACATCTAAGTTTGCTTGGCGTGGTGGTAAACATAGTGAAAGTGCCATTACAACAGCACGCTCTAAGATGCTTGATAAGGTACATCGCAGTGATATGGTTGTACAAGAAACTGTAGAAGAAACTTATGATCATGGCGTTGTCGATGTAGGTTTATAGGGGCTTCCGCATACACTACCCTCATGATTATTTATAATAGTTTAGCTTGTTCATAGGTTATAAAAAAGGAGCTAGTACATTATGTACTAGCTCTTTTTATGTTCTTGGTTATTTCTATTGTAATGCCTTAGGTACGCTGAGTTTTTTCCAGTTGTCTAGCTCAGGGATTTCTAAGGTATTAATCGTTTTTTGAATCCAGTAGTTTAATGATACTTCGTTACCTAAATGTTGTTCAAATAAATAGGTATTACCTGGCGTATCTAGAGGTTTTCCATCTTTGTCTATGGAGTGACGCACGGATTCTTTCAAATAGAGTTGGACTCTAAATGGATTTGCGTGATTACCTCTGAAAATGAAATAAGATGGGCCGATAAAGTCATGGGTACGGACATTAATTTGTTCGTACTTTTTATCTTTTAAGCCTTGTAATGCAGTTTGTATCATCGCGTTAGCATCATCGTATTCTTCAAGTAGAAATGCCTGTTGATCTACATCGAGTACATAATGCCAAGTTGGCTTTTCCTCGTTCGTTTCGATGGACCAGTTATCTCCTAATGCAGGTAATTGGTGCGTATCGTAGAGGTCTTTTAATAGCTGAATGGTATTCTCTTTTTTGAATAGTGCTCGATAGATCATCTCTTGACCTTCTGTAGGGTCATAACCATGTATTCTGACTTGGTACGTATCACGTAGCATACGCTTTACATCTAGCTTAAAAATGTTGCGTAGCTTGTCTGGAACGGATAGGAAATGATTGTAAAAGCTAAGTTTCATTTCGTCTTGTGATGCTAAGGCGTGCTCGATGGTTTGCCAATCATATAAGGTAGTGTCCCATAAGAAGTCATCCATGTTTACAGATAAACGTGCTGCATTTTGAGGCCATTCAGTATGACCAGGACGTACTGTTGTAGTAGACTCTGTAATACCTTCCTTGTAACGCCAATGACCATCGACTTGTTCGAAGGCCGCTAATCGTTCTTCTGCTTCATCATCGATAGGAATACCCTTTAACTCTTCATCTAGATTAGCTTTGTGAGACAGAATGTATTGATGGGATTCTTCGTAATAGGCTACAGCAGTATCTAAATCAGGTTTGCCTGTAACATAGCCTTTTTCATAGGCATAGCCTAAGGCAACGCGCGTTAAAGCTCGTGTAATATCGTAGAAGAGAACGCGGTCTTCCTCTTCTAATGCGCGCTTTTCTTCCTCTAGTACACGTGTTAAGGATTGAACACCAAAGCGTATATTCTTGGTTACACCGAAACCGTGAATGCGCATATAACCAATGTATGGCAAGGAGAACATAAAGCGCTCTTTTGTGGCTGCCATGTGGGTTAAGTCTGCAATGAGGCCCCAGTCTAGCGGTAGGTGACCAATGTGGAAGATATAGCAAAAGGCAGCTTGTAATGCTGCATAGCCGGCATCACTAAAATACTTAGTAGCTGCACGGCGGTAGAGTCCAATTGCTTTTACAGGATCATAAGGAATGACTCTGCGTAGCTCTTTAGTATCATAGAAATGATAGTAGTAATCTGCTAATTCAGCGGTACTTTCAGCTTGACCCAAGGCGGCACCTTTCGTAAACCATGTGAAAGCATCCTCGAATTTTCCGTTTTCATGACAGTCTAGACCGGTGTAGAGCATCATGGTTGGATTACCTAGCTCAGCAGCGGTTAACGCTACGCGGCGCGCATTATTAAAATCGCCTTCGTCGATATAGATATTGCGTAAATTGCCTTGAAACATGGCGAGCCCGTTATCGAGGGCTTTGTTAAACCATTCTTTGGCGAGTTTTGTAGCATTCTCTTGCAATGAATCGTCTGAAACCGTACCTTGCAAGGCCGTAAGGCGGTCTTGTATAGAACCTTTTTGCAGGCTCTGTTGGATGCGTTTCGCCAAACTGAGGCGAGGTGGTGTAATCATATCCCTTGCAAGGTTAATACGGTCGTCATCACGCCAGAAAAAGACATTGCCTATAATGTATTGGCAGAAGGCATCACCTTGCTCCGCGTAGTTGTAGACGATCCGAAACGCATCGTCAAAGGATATTAACATATCCTTTTCAACAGTAGGTGTAATCGTTCCATTGATACGCAATGCTTGTAAGGTGCCAATAGGACTACAACGGCGAATGCTATCGTGCAAGCATTGATAAGTGCGCATGTTGTTTTCAGGGAAGTTTGATTCCTCCCATGTAAATCGTGGACCTGCGTAGATACGAGCCAATAAAGCATACGCATCAGCTATCTCGCGAGCCTCTGGATCATTAGCTATTTTTAATGCGTCCTCTTTGGTGTCGATTTCGTTTTCCAGCGAGGTGGTCATATCATTTCTTAGCGCTCGATGATTCGGTTGCTCAGGGGTATGTTGATTATTTACAATCAGTTCTAATTGGCGCAAACCTTCTTGGGCCATTTCTTGATTGTATGATTTAAAAATCATGTGGAAGACCTTTTGTAGGCGTTCCGTAAAGTACTGTGCCATAAGGCCTCCTTTAATTAGTTACATTTACTATAGAATACGTATTTATTATATAACGAACGCAAGGGACCGTAAAAGAGGGATAGAATAAAAAATCCCCTCTGAAAAAACTTTGAAATCACAATACTGTGGGTTCTGTAGTCTTTCAGAGGGGTCATATTTATCCTAGTTCATAGGGATAGATATTATTTTTTGTTGTAATCGCCGAACCATTTGTCGTAGATTTTTTGGTAAGTGCCGTCTTCTTTAAGTTCTTTAAGAGCTTTGTTAACAGCTTCTTGTAAAGCTTTGTTGCCTTTTTTAACGCCAAGAACTGTACCTTCAGCTTTAGTAGGTTCGCCTACGAGTTTAAGGTCTTGATCAGCACCTTGTTTGAGGTAGTACATAGCCACTGCATTATCGATGATAGCACCGTCGATTGTACCAGCTTTCAATTCCATGAAGATATTAGCATTGGAATCGATTTGTTTTACTGTTGTACCAGGAATTTTTTGAGCCATTTCAACAGGGATTGTACCGATTTGAGCACCTACAGTTTTACCTGCTAATTCATCCATGTTGTGGATTGTTGTGTTGTCTTTACGAACAACTGTGATGAAACCGCCTTGGTCGAAGTATACATCGGAGAAGTCCAATGCTTTTTCACGTTCAGGTGTAGCGTTGATACCTGCTGCGATCATATCGATATCGCCAGATTGAACTGCTGGAATCAAAGCATCGAAGCCCATGGATTTGAATTCCATTTTTAAACCTAATTTTTTCGCAATTGCTTCGGACAAATCAACGTCGAAACCAACGTATTTGTCGCCTTCAGTGAATTCGAATGGTGGGAATGTAGTTTCAGAACCTACACGCAATACACCTTCTTGTTGTGTCATTTTTGGTTTGTCATTGCCACAACCAGCCAATAAACTCATTGCTGCTACCGCTACGAGGGCGATGGCTGTCAATTTTTTGAACTTAAACATAGAAACCTCCTCAAACATCCATATACATGGTTTATCAAATTCTGTTTATATTGTACGGAATTTTACAATAATAGGCAATAACATTGTATAATTAAGAGTAAATGAGTTTTATATTTATCATTATATTTAAAATTTTTATTTAAGATGGCTCTCTCTTAGGCCATATTTTATAGTAATATAACATTTTCCATTTTAGGTTGTAGAGCATCTTCATTCTTTACAATCATTGACGTATATATGGAGGCACTATGTCCCTTATCAATACATTTTCTGATCTTTGTAAAAGCTTCGCACCTGATGCGTTTGCTATCAATTATACATTAGCTAAGAACCCTGAACTGTCGAGTCATGAATTTGAGTCCGTTAAAACGATCGGCGCTGTTCTTGAAAAACATGGCATGGATGTTACCTATGAATTCTGTAATTTGCCGACAGCGTTCAAGGCTTCTGTTGTGAAAGTAGATCATCCAAAAGGTCGTTTGGCAATTTTATGTGAATACGATGCACTCCCTGAAGTAGGCCATGCATGTGGTCACTCTGCCAGTGGCTCTATGAGTGTTCTGGCAGCATTAACACTACATAAAATGCAACAAGACGGCGTTGCTTTCAATATGGACATTGATATTATCGGTACACCTGATGAAGAAGCCACCGGCTGTAAGGTGGATATGTGTAACGCAGGGGTGTTTAAAGATTATGATTTTGCTATCATGGTTCACCTTGATGGGGAAGAAACACGACCTAATTCACAATTCTTGGCGCTGGACTGTTTCCGCGCTCGTTATCATGGTAAACCAGCTCATGCAGCTGGTGAGCCTTGGAATGGTATTAATGCGGTGAATGGGGTGCAACTCGCCATCCATGCTATGGATATGATGCGTCAACAAGTACGACCAGAAAGTCGTATTGGTACGTGGATCATTGCTGGTGGTACTGCATCCAATGTCATTCCTGAATTTGGCGAATTAGAGGTAACCGTACGTCATACTGAACGTGAATATTTGAATGGTCTATCTGAACAGATTAAGAACATCTTTGAAGGGGCCGCTCTCTGTACTAGCACTACTGTAGATGTAGAGTTCTATGGTAATCCTTATGATGATATGAACCAAAACCATAGAGGAACAGCTCTCATTGAAGACGTAATGTCTGATATGGGCATTGATTTCAAGCCAGGCCCAGCAGATATCGGGGGCAGCTCAGACATTGGTAATGTTAGCTATCAATGTGCTGCATTACATCCTAAATTGCGCCTTGCTGGGGAAGATAAGGTGTGCCACTCTAAAGAATTCGCTGCAGCTATGCTAGAATCTACTATTGAACAAACAATTGTGGATGGAGCCAATATTATAGGCCGCACCTTGTTACGATTGGTAGAAAATCCAGCTGTATTAGAAGAAATCGTTGCTGAATTTAATGCAACTAAATAAAGCGTTTTCTATATCTATCAGGATGGCTGTAATAGTGTAGGTAGAATTCGTGGTCTTTTTCAGATTTATTAATGATGGATGATAATGAGATGTTTCCGTTTATAAAGCTCTGAATTTTGGTGAAATAGGCACCTAACTCACGGTCGTGATAATAGAGCGTCCAGACCACGTTATTTCCCGCGATGACTGGAATGTACTTAAACTCAAGGAATTCAAATAAACCAGCGATAGTGATATCATCTGGAACGACAAATTCCTCCCGATGATGATTCATATCATCGCCTGCACAAACTGCATCTCGATCAATTATGATACGCATATGATTTCACTTCCTATCTATGCCTTATATACTATCTATGTCTTACATACTATCTGTGTATTCTTTTAACAGATATATTTGTAACTATTACTGTACTACTGATTGAAAATAATATCTATCCATTTATATACCGTATTAAAGGAGACATCATGTCCTCAACTGAAACCTTACAAATTAAAAATTATATAGGTCTCACCGGTGATAAACCCATCCGATTCATTGCATCCGACGTAGATGGAACCTTGGTTAATGATGCGAAAGCAATTCCTAATGAGGCTATCGAGGCGATTCGTGCCGCTCGTGAAAGTGGCATTCGTGTAGCCATCGCTTCTGGTCGTGCTTGGAATGAAATGAACGATGTCATCGAGAAGTTGCCATGCTTACGCTATTTTATGTGTACCAATGGTGCCTATGTAATGGATAAAGATGAAAAACGCACTTTATTCCATGTAACATTTGATAAAGAACAGGCCTTATATTTATTGCGTAAACTCTTAACCTATGGCGTTTATGTAGAGGCCTATGTGAAAGATAAAATCTACGGCATGTATCCGCCATCTCGTTGTATTACGCCGGAACGTTTATGTGCCTGTGCAGATGAACGTAATGAGGGCGATGACAGTAACACAAAGAGTTCTCATAGCGTAATGAATAATCATATTTCTGCTGATACAGAAGGTCATCTGCCTGGTGAAACCCATGATCACTATGCCTTAGCCGAAGGTGATGAAGCAGCGAATATAAATATGTCTGAGTGTGAAGTGGAACAGTCTAATTTCTTTTTTAGACCTAATATTCGCCCATTTATCTTGGCAACACGTACGATGGTGCCTGATTTACTAGCTCATATGGAAGCCTTAGACGAAGGCCCTGAAAAGATGCAAATCTTTTACGGTGACGAGCCTATGCGCCAACGCATCTTACAAGACTTACGCGATGAATACCAAGGTATGTCTCACGATGGTACAGGCCGTGAACGTTTTTATGATGTATTACTCTCTAGTGAAGGTAACTTAGAGTTCGTATTACCACATACCACAAAGGGGACAGCTGTTGAGGCCTTAGCAAATCACTGGGGCTTTAGTCCAGATGAAGTTATGTCACTGGGCGATAGTGAAAACGATCTATCTATGCTACGCTTTGCTGGCGCTAGCGTTGCTATGGGCAATGGTAAACCGAATATTAAAGAAGCAGCGCGCTACGTGACTACAGATAACAACCACCAAGGCGTGGCAAA
Source organism: Veillonella sp. ZSJB6 (assembly GCF_051549505.1). NCBI lineage: Bacteria > Bacillati > Bacillota > Negativicutes > Veillonellales > Veillonellaceae > Veillonella > Veillonella sp. ZSJB6. The sequence goes on from NZ_JBPUGE010000003.1 coordinate 143,235, forward strand.
GGCTATCTATTCAGCTATTGCGTACAATAATGAATTACTTAAGAATCAGTAATCATATCTAAAATTAGAGATACTACCAGTTAAAAGTAAATTATTCTAATCTGGATTATGATTGATATGTGTAAATCTGAGATACTACCAGTTAAAAATAAATACTTTTAACTGGTAGTATCGGAAATATATATTATTTAGTTGTAATAGCTTAATAGTAAAAGCGTCGGCATTGTACATTGTAATAGAACTTATGGGCCCTAGCGTTCGTAGTAGTTGAGGGACAATCAAAGATCGGAGGTGATGTAAATGGGGAATCTAAAATTTCATATTGATGACACTTGTGTAAAGTGTGGTGCGTGTGCTGTGGATTGTCCCGTTCAATGCATCACCAAAGGGGAGACTCAGTTTAACATTGGAAAAGGCTGCATTGGATGTGGCGATTGTTACTCCATCTGTCCAGTGGGGGCCGTTAAAATGTCTAAACGCGAGGATCATAAAGAGTAGGATTTAACATAAAGAGCTGGCCAGAGTAGGGGATAGCTGGTAGTTGTTGGAATAGGTTAGGTTCATTTCAGGAAAATATATTAAAATCCGAACGTTAAAATCTTTTTTATAAATTTCATACGGGATATATGGAGTCCATATACTTCGTATGGTATAATGAAATGTAATGAAATTTAGCGTTTTGCTCGAGAAAACGCACCGCCAGTACAGAAATGTATGGGCATTAAAAAATGGTGAATATACTTTCACAAATAGATGCATATGGAGGAAGGCATGGAAAACAAGGAATTTGTTATTGTTGTTGACTTTGGTGGTCAATATAATCAATTGATCGCGCGCCGTGTTCGTGAAAATCACGTATACTGCGAAGTATATCCATACAACAAAGCGCTGGAAAAAATTAAAGAATTAAAGCCGCAAGGTATTATCTTCACAGGTGGCCCAAACAGCGTGTATGAAGAAAATTCTCCTAAAATTGAAAAAGAGATTTTTGAACTTGGTATTCCAGTTCTTGGCATGTGCTATGGTATGCAGTTTATGGCACACACATTGGGTGGCGAAGTTAAATCTGCAGACAACCGTGAATTTGGTAAAACTCCTACTAAAGTGGATACCACATCTCCATTGTTCAAAGGCTTGGACGAAGATCAAGTTGTTTGGATGTCCCACGTTGACTATGTAGCAAAAGTACCTGAAGGTTTTGAAATCGTTGCTCATACAAAAGACTGCCCTGTTGCATCCATGCAAAACAAAGAGCGTAAATTATATGCTATGCAATACCATGCAGAAGTGTTGCACACTGAACATGGTAAAGAAATGCTTCACAACTTCTTGTACGAAGTATGTGGTTTCACAGGCACATGGACAATGGCAAACTATGCAAAAACGGCCATTGAAGAAATCCGTAACACTGTAGGCGATGGTAAAGTATTGTTAGCATTGTCCGGCGGTGTAGATAGCTCCGTTGCAGCAGCTCTTATTTCTAAAGCTGTAGGCGACCAATTGACTTGTATCTTCGTTGACCATGGCTTGATGCGTAAAAACGAAGGCGACGAAGTTGAAGCTGCTTTCAAAGACTCCGGTATGCATTTCATCCGTGTCGATGCGGAAAAACGTTTCTTAGATAAATTGGCTGGTCTTGAAGATCCAGAAGCGAAACGTAAAGCTATCGGTGAAGAATTCATCCGCGTATTCGAAGACGAAGGCCGTAAAATTGGTTCTGTTGACTTCTTAGCACAAGGTACCATCTACCCTGATGTTATCGAGTCCGGTACTGGCGAAGCGGAAGTTATCAAATCTCACCACAATGTAGGTGGCTTGCCTGCAGTTGTAGACTTTAAAGGCCTTATCGAACCATTGCGTAACCTCTTCAAAGACGAAGTGCGTGAACTTGGTTCTGAATTAGGTTTGGCTGACTACCTCGTATGGCGTCAACCATTCCCAGGTCCTGGTCTTGCTATTCGCGTAATGGGAGAAATCACAAAAGAGAAACTCGACATCTTGCGTGATGCGGACTACATCTTCCGTGACGAAATTGCAAAAGCTGGTCTTGATCGTGACATCAACCAATACTTTGCAGTATTAACATCTACACGTACTGTAGGCGTTATGGGTGATTTCCGTACATACGATTACACATTGGCATTGCGTGGCGTAACCACAACAGACTTCATGACTGCTGACTGGGCGCGCATCCCTTACGACGTATTGGACACAATCTCCCGTCGTATCGTAAACGAAGTACAACACATCAATCGTATCGTGTATGATATTACATCTAAACCACCTGCTACAATTGAGTGGGAATAAGAATAACAAATAATTCTGGCTATACATTTGCCGAAATAAAGCCTCCTGTCATTTTGGCAGGAGGCTTTTATGACTATATATGGTTAATAAATATAATAATATAAGACATAATTTGTTCTTTTAATTATTATTGTTGGAGTATATGAAAATCACAAGATCTTTTGGAGAGTATTTTAAGTATTCTCTCCACGATGCAAGGGTACAAAAAATAGAATACGCAGACGATAATTTAATTTTTACCTTTGATTATATTTTCTTTTATGAGAATGGTGATGAACAGACTCATAAGGCTAAGATTGTATTTAAGAAATGTGATATTGATGATTTAGAAATTCTCGTCTTTAATAGCACCATATTAGATACTTTTACAGGAAAAAGAATTGAGTTACCTCAGTATCAACAGGAGTACAGTGAAAGTGAGTTTGAGGTCATTACGGAGACCTATAATTGGGGACGTGCTGTATTCCAAGGATGGTTATGGACTGAAGGAAATCCCGTTCACTGTATAATGAATATATACTTTACAGGCGATATGGTATATGTAATTGATAAGGCCTAATATGAGTGATTTAGATTTTACAATTAGTTGCACTGTTATCTTCTTTAACAAGAAGATAACAAACCCACCAAATTTAAATAATGGAAAGTATAGCCCTCAAATTGTTGTAAAAGGCACTGAGGAGCATATTAAAATCAACTTTATTGATGGTGAAGATGTTATCTTTGATCAGCCGATACGAGCCAATGCGTTGCCAATAAATGAGGATGTAGATTATTCTAGTTTACAAGAAGGTACGGAGTTCCTTATTGTGGAAGGTAGTGCAATTGTTGGAGAAGGGCTTGTAAAAGAAATCTTTCAACATGAACCACATAAGAAGAAATAATTGTAAGGTATTATATTCATTGGAGTTTTTATGATTAACATAGTTGATGGCAAACCGTATTTAGATCAGGTAAAGGAGTTAATTCAAGAGTATACTCAGTGGCTCGGTCGCGATTTGTCCTTTCAGAATTTAGATAAGGAACTAGCTGATATTGCTGAGAAATATACGGCTCCGAATGGTGAGTTATTAGTAGCTATCGATGATAATGATGTGGTGCTCGGTATGGTGGCGTATTATCAGCATAGCGATACCCGTTGTGAAATGAAGCGCCTTTATGTACGTCCTGAGGGCCGCGGTCATGCTCTAGGTGATCATCTTATTGAAAGTATCATGGACCATGCTAAATCCTCTGGTTATAAAGAGATGGTATTAGATACCATTACACCATTGCAAGCAGCCATCCATTTGTACAAGAAGCATGGCTTTACTGAATGTAAACCGTATTATCATAACCCTATGGATGATGTTATCTATATGAGCAAGGAACTTGTTTAATAGAGATTATCTATTGGATAGAGCATATATCTCAGGATTTATTGAAGGAGCTATTATGGCGATTACCTATACTGAAGAGCGAAATTTTACACCCCAACAAGTAGCGGAGCTATTTCTTTCTGTTCGTTGGGTAGTAGGCAAGTATCCTGAGCGATTACATAAGGCTCTGATGAATTCATCTCGCGTGATTTCTGCTTGGGATGGTGAACGTTTAGTCGGTCTGATTCGCGTTATGGATGATAGTGAGCTGGTGTGCTTTATCAATTATGTGCTGGTGCATCCTGCGTATCAGGGACATGGTATTGCAGGCCATTTACTAGAAATGGTGAAGGACGCTTACAAGTCTTACTTGTACATTAATGTTATGATTGGTGATAGCACTAATGCACCGTTTTATGAAAAACATGGATTTAAGGTAAAAGAGAATTCATTGCCTATGCAGTATCGGAATGTGCCTAAATATACGAAAACGTAGAACAGAAAAGGCTACACATCACGTATTGAATGTGTAGCCTTTATTTTATAAACGGTATATACTAAAAAATATGTATATACGATGGAGAATAATATGGATATATTTATACGAAAAGCAACAACCAAAGATCTAGATGTAGTAACACATATTGAAGCAACTTGTTTTCCTCCTGCTGAGGCGGCACCTCGTGAGGCCTTTAAGGAAAGATTAGACCATTATGCAGGTCAGTTTTTAATTGCCTTTGATGGGGAAACACCAATCGGTTTTATCGATGGTTTTGTATCCGATGATGAAATATTAACAGATGAAATGTTCGCTGATGCTTCCTTGCATAATCCTAACGGAGCATGGCAGATGATATTTGGACTAAATACATTGCCAGAGTATCGGAATCGTGGTGTAGGTGGTAAGTTAATTGAGGCTTTTATCGACCTTGCGAGAGAGGAAAAGCGTAAGGGCGTTATTCTAACCTGTAAGGAAGAAAAGATTCATTATTATGCCAAGTTTGGCTTTGTGAATGAAGGCGAGTCTGAATCTGATCACGGCGGTGCTAAGTGGTATCAGATGCGTGTTGTGTTCTAGCCATATAATTAAATACAAAATAAGAAGCTGAAATCTTGCAGACTAGCATTGATTTCAGCTTCTTTTTTGTTGGGAAAAAATATGTATTTTTGAAGGCGTCTAATTAACATTCATTAAATAAAATTAATTAAATGATTTCCTTTACCTGCGCTACACCTTTATCTGTAAGCATATAGTAGCCGTTTGTTACATATAGCAAGCCTTGTTTCTTAAGGTGTGATGCGGCTTGGTGTGTATAGTCTGGCTTCCAGTTCAGGTGTTCGTGAATGGTGCCGATGCCGTTTTCAGTGGCCGCTATAGGCGTATTCATATGGGTATAGATGTGACAGAGCATCATTGTTTCTCGATAGTGACGACGCAAGTGGCGTTGGCGAAGATAGGTTGCAATATAGCTTGTCTTTGGCGTGCCAATAACGGCAATTAATAAGGCGAGACCGATCGTTGTTGCGATAACGCCTGCAATGGATACGTCTAGGGTGAAAGCGACTTCTGTACCGATGACGGCACAGATAATGCCGATGATGATACTGCTAGTGAGCATGGCTTTCACAGAGTCAGTCCATAAATAAGCGATAACCGCAGGTCCAATCATGAGGCCGATAACGAGGATGGCGCCTACCGCTTGGAATGAAGCCACCACGGTAAGGGACACCATGGTCATCAGCACGTAGTGGATGAGGGCGGGCATGAAGCCGAAGAGCCCTGCTAATAGTGGATCGAAGGTAGATAGTTGCAATTCCTTGTAGAAGAGCATAACTAATACGAGGTTGATGACCGCTACCCCCAGGGAAATCCATAGAGATACAGGACCTAAGTCGGTACCGTTTACAATCCATCTGTCGAATGGGGCGAACGCAATTTCCCCTAGAAGTGCCGTATCTACGTCAAGGTGTGCGTTGCCGCTATAGAGACTGACGAGGATAATGGCAATGGAGAAGAGGAGCGGGAAGATGATACCAATGGATGCGTCTTCGTTGACGAGGCCCGTGTTATGAATCATCTCTGTAAGCCATACCGTTCCTACGCCGACTAAGGTTGCCCCTACTAGAAGCAAGGGTGAGTTTAAGTCTTCCGTCACAAAGAAGGCGAGCACGATGCCGAGGAATACGGTGTGTGTAATGGCGTCGGCCATCATGGACATGCGGCGCAGCACGAGGAATACACCAGGAATAGCGCACGCGATAGATACCGCAATGGCAATGAGCAAAATTTCTGTATGTACTGTCATGGGGCACCTCCTATACGAGGCTGTCCGCCCTCAGCTCTATATATCTTTTGTTGTAAATCGGCAGGACTTATTCTCGCAGTTTCAGATAATAAAGCTCGTTTTGATTGTTTGTTTTTTCGATATTGCCACAAGATGCCTCTATTAGGTGCAAATATGAGGCTCAACAGTACAATAACCGACAGAATGACGATGATGGCAGGCCCTGTAGGTAGCTTTTGTACTGTTGTACTCCAAATGGTACCGCCCATAGCAGATACCATGCCGAAACATCCTGCTAGCATACACATGGTACCTAGCTTGTTCGTCCATTGACGGGCCCCTACGGCCGGTGCAATGAGTAGGGAACTGATTAAGATAGCACCTACTGATTGAATGCCGATGATGATGGTCATGATCAATAGTGAACGATATAAAATGAGGGTAAAGGTGACAGGAATTTGCAAAGTTTTAGCGTATTCTACGTCAAAGGAGATGAGCTTTAACTCTTTCCAAAATAGTGCAGTTAACACGATAATGATGAGCGCAGCCGCCGATGTAATGTACACATCGCGAGCTAATATAGTGGCGGCCTGTCCAAATATAAATTTTGAAAGCCCCGCTTGCCCTGCATTGTTTAGACTTTGCACGTAGGTGAGGAGGACCATGCCGAGTCCGAAGAAGGCCGACAAGATAGTGGCTAAAGCGCCATCGAATTTGATTTTACTGTTTTCGACGGTAATGGTAATGAGCCAAGCTGCAGTGATAGATGACAGGGCGGACCCAGCGATGAGAACCTCAATGTCTTTAATGCCCGTTAGCAAGAAGGCGATAACTACACCAGGGAGTGCCGCATGGGAGAGACCGTCACCGATGAGGCTTTCCTTGCGCAGTACTGCGAAGGTGCCCGCAATACCACTGGCGAGGCCTAAGAGCGCCGTGCCGAGCAGTACCATCTGCGTCGTATAGGATTGGAGTATGGTCATACAATCCTCCCCTTGCCGTAGGTGCGCTCGATAGCTTCTTCCGTAAACGTATCTGCTACAGGGCCGTAGGCAACAGTCTGTTTGTTTACCATCGTTACCCAGTCGAAATATTGAGGTACCGTGTTTAAATCGTGATGTACGACGATAACCGTTTTACCGCGCGCTTTCATTTCTTGTAAAAGGGAGATAATAGCGTGTTCTGTCGTTTTATCGACGCCTTTGAAGGGTTCGTCCATGAGGTAAATATCTGCCTCTTGCACGAGGGCTCTCGCAAGGAATACACGCTGTTGTTGGCCCCCTGAAAGTTGACGGATTTGTCTATTTACATAGTCACTCATGCCCATTTTATCGATTATAGAGAGGGCTAGTTCTTTATCCTTTTTACTAGGTCGTTTGAACCAACCTAGATGCCCATAACGTCCCATGAGTACGACGTCTAATACGGTAGTAGGGAAGTCCCAGTCGACACTGCCACTTTGTGGGACGTAAGCGATTTTCTTGTAATCATGTTTGTCCATTGCTAAGTGGTGATCGATATAAAACTTAACACTACCTGAGATAACTGTTAATAGGCCTAACATGGCCTTTAATAATGTAGATTTTCCGGCCCCATTAGGGCCGACGATAGCCGCTAAGGAACCGATGGGCACCTTCATATCTACGTCCCATAATACGGGTTTTGTCGTATAGGCTACGGTCATATCTTCAACTTCAACGGCCCATTCCATAGAGACCTCCTTTTATTATTGTTTAATTAAGTGCTTTAGCGATGGTATCGATATTGGCTTTTACCATGCCGATGTATGTGCCACCTTCAGTGCCTTCAGAACCGAGGGAGTCGGAGTATAATTCGCCACCGATGGCAACATTCCAGCCTTTAGCCTTAGCTGCCTCTTGAACGGCTTCGATTGTTTTATGTGGTACAGAAGATTCTACGAAGATCGCTTTAATTTTGTGATCTACGATAAATTGAACAAGTTCATTCACATCTTGTGTGCCAGCTTCTGTAGCAGTACTTACACCTTGCAAACCTTTTACTTCAAAGCCATAAGCGCGAGCAAAGTATTGGAACGCATCGTGTGCTGTTACGAGGACGCGAGATTCTTTAGGAATGGATTCTGCTTGAGCTTTGATGTATGCATCTGTTTCATCTAATTTAGTAAGGTATGCATCATAGCGTTTTTTGAAATCCTCTTTGTGAGCTGGATCTGCTTTAGCAAGACCTTCATATACAGCTTTGGTAGCAAGTTTCCAATTCGCTACATCGAACCAAATATGAGGGTCTTTTGTTTTCACGCCATCTTCTTCGTCGAAGTCTAGCAATGTGGCTGGATCAATGGCATCGGACACTCGGATGGTTGCTTTATTTTGTTTCGTTAAATTATCGAAAATGGAACCCATTTTGCCTTCTAGGTGAACGCCGTTGTATACGACCACATCTGCCTTAGACATAGCCGTAACATCACCTGCACTGGCTTGATAGAGGTGGGGGTCTACGCCAGGGCCCATAAGGCCTTGTACAGATACGTGGTCACCACCGATTTCTTTCACTAAATCCGTTAACATTGTCGTTGTGGCAACGACGTTTAGTTTTTTCTGACTGTCTTGTGCTGCATCCTTACCACAGCCTGCAAGAGCTAATAACATAAGTGCTAATGATACGACGACTAATACGATTCGGTTGAACTTCATAATAAACCTCCTTTTTATAGATACTAAATTTAAACAGAAAAATAGCCGCTACTAACGTAGCGGCTATTGGCAGTTATACGGTCTTCTGCTAGGGTCACGATCATTTAGTGGATGAGAGCTTGTAAATGGTTCGGTCCAACGAGGGCAACGATACCAAGTACCATCATGACCTTCATTTGAATACGCTTTCTACGTCTCATGATGAACCTCCTTTGTATTATTTTGTCATATCTACCTGATATGTAAGTCCGAACAGTTATCTTGAACTCAATATAACATAAATGAGAAAATTTATCAATAAGAAAATGTTCTTTAAATATTCATCTTTATTTAGTATGATATTATTCATAGACTTACAATAAATAAGGAGGCATATTATGAATAAATTATTCCGATTCACTGCGGCGGCTTTACTTGTTGCATCCTTTGGCGTATTAGGTAACTATACAGCTGATGCGGCTAAGTTCTTAGAATCTCCGCGCGAAGTGGAAATTGTAAAACCTGAGTTGCCTGAGGTTCCTCAAACAGCTACGGTAGCGCCTAATATGCGCGTACGCTTCTTAATTGATAAAAAAGGGAATGTTAAAAACGTATTCGTAGAACGTTCCTCTGGCTATGCTCCAATTGATGAAGCTGTGAAAAAAGCCATTCTACAATGGAAATTTACACCTGCTATCGGCGTAGACCAAAAGGCTCATGAATCTATTATTGGGATGACAATTACTCTACCTAAACAAGCTGTAACAGCTAAATAAGGAGAATGTGATGAATAAAGTGTTGCGTTGTACTGTATTAAGCGCATTGTTTGCAACGAGTATGGCAGCTACTGTGTTGGCGGCTCCATTTCAATTGCCTGTAGCGATATCTACACCATCTGTAGATCAAATTAATATTGCTGGTTATGGCGATTCGATTCAAAGTGCAGATGTGCGTTTTACCATCAATGAAGATGGCTCTGTAGGGGACGTAGAGGTTGTAAAATCTAGTGGGGTTACTGCTCTTGATGAGGCTCTTGTTGAGAAAATCTCCACATGGCGTTTCAACCCGGCTACAGACTCCAATGGTAATCCTGTAGCATCTTCTAAAACTGAATATATTGATTTTAGAAACTAATCAAAGGCGCTCATACTTAGTATGGGCGCTTTTTTTAGAATCTTTCAAATATATCTAAATATGTATCTATGGCAACTGAAAATTACTTTCAAAATGGATATAATAAAAGTATATTTAATATAGTAATAATATATTGTATATACTAATAGTCTTTGACCCATGGAGGTATAAGCATATGAATCCATTACAGCAAAAGCTAGATATTAATAGTGATCGTTACAGAATCATTGTGTCTGTAAAAGAAGATTATTTAGATGGTAAATTGTCCTTGGAAGAGGGCAATCGTATTTTGAAAGAAAAACTAGGTACTTGTACGCCTGATGAGTTTGCTTATGCAGAGCAAAGTTTGAAAGGTGTATATAAGGATGAAGAAATCCTAGATAAGATGGATGATCTGTTGAACTTATTTGATGGCGTATTAGTGCGCGCTGAAAATGAGTACCCTAAAAATCACCCATTATGGGCATATTTGGAAGAAATTAATGCGGTTGAAAAGGTAGCCCTTGAGGCCGATGAATTGCTAAAACAAGATAAGTTTATTAAAAATCCTTGGCTTGGTGTATTTGATTCCTTAGCGCAATGGCGTATTCATCTATCCCGCAAGCAAAACCAATTATATCCGATGCTGGAAGAACATGGATTTGATCGTCCTACACGTATCATGTGGACCTTTGACGATGGCGTGCGCGATGCCATCTCTGCATCGTATGCATTGCTTCGAGAAGATAAATACGAAGAATTTTTAGCATCCGTGCCAGAAACGTTGGCGAAATTGCGCGATTTGAATTCTAAAGAGTTAGAGGTTTTATTGCCAACATCCTTTAAATTACTAAGTGATGAAGAGTTTGTGCGCATGAGCAAAAACGATCATGAAATTGGTTATGCTATCATCAATCCACCAGGTTGGTATGTCGTGGCAGGCATCAACGATTCAGCAGCTCAATTAAATGGAAATAACACTGGTCAAAATGGTGCAGTATCTAATGAGTTCCTAAATGATTTAGCTGGATTATTGTCTAAATATGTAGGTCCTGTAGGTGGGGCACAAGTTGGCAAGGATGCTGTCCTTGATGTAGCTACTGGAAAATTGACATTAGAACAAATCAATCTATTGTTCCGTCATCTTCCTGTAGATTTGTCCTATGTAGATGAAAACGAACTTGTTAAGTTCTACAGCGATACGCCACATCGTATATTCCCTCGCAGTGCCAATGTTATCGGTCGTGAGGTGAAGAATTGTCACCCTGCGAAATCCGTTCACGTTGTAGAAGAAATCGTTGAGAAGTTCCGCTCAGGTGAGCAAAGCCAAGCTGAATTCTGGATTAATAAACCGGGATTATTTATCTATGTTATCTACACTGCAGTACGTGATGAACATGGTAAATTCCGTGGCGTTCTAGAAATGATGCAAGATTGCACTCATATCCGTGAATTGGAAGGTTCTCGCACACTATTAACTTGGGATAAGACAGAGTTTGTAGGAAATGCAGAAAATAGTACTGGTAAGGGTAATGATAATAATAAATCCTTAGCCCAAGAGGCTGCAGAAGAGGTAGATGAAGAGCCACTCGCTACCGATGCTGACGGTCGTTTCCATATCGATGCAAAGACAACTCTATCTAACTTGATTAAGCAAAGCCCTGAAGTGGTAGATTATTTGATTTCTTTGAATCCTAAATTTGAGAAATTGAAAACCCCAATGGTGAAAGTAATGGCTAAGGTGGCAACTATTAAGATGATTGCCGAACGTGGTGATTTTAATGTAGATGAACTAGTCGGTAAAATCGATGCCTTTATTAATAAAGCTAGAAAATAAATATTTGCTTTTTAAGAATAAATGGCTAGGTCCTATGACCTAGCCTCATTTTATTTTTTGATTAGCTGTTATATATTCAGTATGCTTTTTTACACTGATTTTTACTGGAGTAAAATCAATAAAATAGATAGAGATATCAAAACTATTTATATATAATGTGTTGCACTAATTCGCAATAAGCATACATTAATTTCTTATATTTCATCTACTTTGTGTATACAAATTTATCCGAAAAGGGTAAAATAGATAATAATGAAAGTATTTGCGGATGCAGTATTTTCTTATCTTAAACTACTTTTACAAGAGAAATTACGTATATATTAAAGGTGAGGATCTGGATACTATGTCGACAAGACGCGTTTGGAAGCAAAGTGAAATTAAAACAAACCCATTATTTTCTAAGATGCGCAGTACTATTGAAACTGCATTTTATGGAAACAATGTAACGCCTATTACATCTGTGGCACAAGCGTACCAATTTGCCACTGAAGAACCAGGTGTTATCGTCCTCGATATGCCTGTATATAAACCATGCGAGCAAGGTTTGCCAGCTGATGCTAAGGTACTTGTTACAAATGATGGCAAAACTACAGGTCGTTATGCAAAAGCTCGTCGCATTATTGGCGATGAAGGTATCGACGAAGTAGAACTCGCTAACATTGCCCGTGATGCCGTATATGATAGCCGTGGTAAAGAGTGGATTTCTGCTGAAACTATCGTGGGCCTTGATAAAAAATTCACAGCTCGTGCGCATTTGATGATTCCAAAAGATCACGCATCTATCTTGTATTCTTGGATTATGAACTTCAAGTTCTTTGATGCAGCTGTAAAAGAGTTCTACAATGACAGTGTAGAAATTCCTGAAGGCGACATCTACATTTATTCTGACCCTGACTATGTTGTACCAGGTCATCCGGGTGGTCTTGCTATCTTTGATCCAGCTCATAACTGTGCTATGATTCTTGGCATGCGCTACTTTGGTGAGCATAAAAAAGGCACTCTTACATTGGCATGGTCCTTGGCAAATCGTCTCGGCTATGTGGCATGTCACGGTGGTATGAAACGTTACAACCTTGAAAATGGTAAAAGCTACACAATCGGTGTATTTGGCTTGTCCGGCTCCGGTAAATCTACATTGACTCATGAAAAACATGATGGTCGTTATGATATTTCTATCTTGCATGATGATGCGTATATCATCAATACAAACGACTTGAGCTCTATTGCACTAGAACCTACATACTTCGACAAAATGCAAGATTACCCTGTAGAACATCCTGCTAACGAATTCTTGTTAACACTACAAAACGTTGGTGTAACAATGGATGAAGAGGGCCGCAAGGTTGTATTAGCTGAAGATGTACGTAATAATAACGGTCGTGCTATCAAATCTCAATTCTGGACAGATAACCGTGTAAACTATGTAGATCAACCAGTTAATGCTATCGTATGGCTAATGAAGGATAAAACATTACCACCAATCCTTAAGATTAACGATCCTGTGTTGGCATCTACAATGGGGGCAACACTTGCGACACGTCGTTCTACTGCTGAAAAGCTGGATGCTCATGTGGATCCAAACGCACTTGTTATCGAACCGTATGCAAATCCATTCCGTACATATCCATTGGTTCGTGACTATGAAAGTTACAAAAAACTGTTCTCTGAATGTGGCGTCCAATGTTACATCATGAACACAGGCTTCTTCTTGGAAAAGAAAATTCCAAAAGAAGTGACTCTTGATTTGTTAGAACGTTTGGTAGAAGGCACATTGGATTTCAAACCATTCTACAAATACGAAAACCTCTCCTATGTAGAGGTTCCTGGTTTCGAACCACCATTCCAAGTGCGTGAATACCATCACCAATTACACAAAGCATTCGAGTTCCGCTATGACTATGTAGAAAAACTCATCGGTCATAAAAACGAATTGCCACAAGAAGTATTGGATGTATTAAAAACTCTAATGTAATATATTGAGGCAGTTGCATTTCTGTCTTGAGATTATTTAAAATTTAAAGAAAGAGCCCTCCTTGTGGAGGGCTCTTTCTTTTGTGGTAATATATACTTATGATAAATCAATAATGTTTTGTTATAAGGTGTTTTTATGGATATAAAGGATATTAAATATATAAGTACCATCGTTGAGATGGCATCATTTTCGAAGGCGTCTAAAAAACTATATATCTCTCAACCCGCATTGAGTCAAAGTATTCGTCGCATTGAGGCTGAATTAGGGGTGCCTTTATTTGCTCGAGATCGGACAAAGGTTGTACCCACCGCTGCAGCTTTACAAATTGCTAAAGAGGGTATGCCTTTAGTAGGAAAGGTAGAGGCTTTAACACAGTCGATCATTAATCAAGGGTCTGATGCGGCTTATCATGTGCGTATTGGATTATCTCAATTCTATGGTCACCATATGTTGGGAAAAACATTGAAGAGCTTTCAACAAATTGAGCCATCCTGGGAATTTCATGTAGTAGAAGGGGAGTCCCATTTTTTGGAGCAACAAATTTGTGATGGATTGGTTGATGTAGGTTTGTTTCCAACACCGATTTACTCGCAAGCTCTTGAAAGTTATCCTGTATTAGATGAGCAAATTTTATTAGCTGTTAGTGTAGAGAATAAAAAAGCTATAACTATTGCTGACTCGCTCATGACACCGGATGGAATACATGAGATAGCACCATTTGGGTCTTTCCCTTTTATTCTCATAAGAGAAGGCCTTAAGTTGCGAACCTTGGTAAATCGTCTATGTCAGGCTGAATCCTTTGTGCCAAAAGCTGTTATTGGTTCTGAAAATCTGGATACTTGTAGATCCTTGGTGGAGGATGACTATGGTATTACCTTCTTGCCAAGCACATTAAATAGCAAGGGCGATGATGATAAAGTTAAATTTTATCCTCTTGCATCGAAATTGTGTTTCCGTCAGTTAGTATTGGTTGCACGATCGGATAGAGCTAAGCGATTCCATCTAGCTGAAGTGGCGCAGATTATGCAACAATTTTTATAAATTATACAGATGGAATATTGGCGAATTTAATGCTACTAGCAAATAATAATTTGGATATATAAATATATAACTAAGGTATTATATAAATAAAAGAGTCTAATTCCTGTAAGCTACAGGAATTAGACTCTTTTGCTTTATGAAGGAAATCTGAAAGTATCGAATTTGATAAATGTAGTTATTATAATAATTTATGGAGGTAAATGAGTCAAAAATTTCTCAAAATTTAATTGACAAATGTCCTTCTAGAAAATATACTTATAGTAGTTTAAAACATATTTTAAAGATAGGATTTAAAACCCATCGTTGAGGTGGAATTAACTTGCATAAAAGTAGAATATGTTTTCTTGTTATTGTCAGTTGGCCTACGTAGGCCCCTAGGAGGTTTATTATGAGTAAAGATGTGGAAAATAAAAATACCCATGACCATAGCCATGGTGAACATCATCACCATCATGATCATGACCATCATCATGACCATGACCACTGCCATTGTGGCGGTCACCATCACGATCACGACCATGATCACCATCATGACCATGACCATAGTCATGGCAAAGCGTTGCCTACGGATAAATGGGTGCCACACACTCACGAACCAGGGGTACCTCATGAACATGGCGTAAACGATTACATGAAAGCTGTTGCAGAGTACCGTAAAACATGGCCTACAAAACAAGATGTTATCGAACAAACACCAGATCCTGCTGTACGCGAAATGATTCTTCGCATGGAGCAAATTGGTTGCGATACAGTATTTGACCGTTTTGATAAACAACAACCACAATGTACATTCGGTATTGCTGGTGTATGTTGCCGTATTTGTTTCATGGGTCCATGTAAAATTACACCTAAGAGCCCTCGTGGTGTCTGCGGTGCTGATGCTGACCTTATCGTAGCTCGTAATATGACACGTGCTGCAGCAGGTGGTTTGACTCAACATGGTGCGCATGCTCGTGAAATTTTGATTTCTTTGAAAGCTGCTGCTAATGACCAATTGGATATTCCAATTATGGGCGAAGAAAAAATTCGTACTGTATGTAAAGCTTTCAACATCCCTGAAGAAGGCCGTTCCTTAAAAGAAGTGGCAAATGACTTGGCAGATGTATTGCTTGAAGATTTGAGCCGTGCATTGCCAGGAGAATATAAAACTATTACAGCGTTGGCTCCAGCTGAACGTCGCGAAGTTTGGAAAAACTTGGATATCTTGCCTATTTCCGCGTACAATGAAGCATTTGATGCATATCATCGTACATGTGTAGGTACAGATGGCGACTGGGAAAGCAACATGAAACAATTCTTACGTTGTGGCCTTGCTTTCACATTCACAGGCGTAGTTGCAGCAGACATCGCAACAGACGCATTGTTCGGTCTTGGTGGTCGTCGTACATCCAAAGTTAACATCGGCGCTTTGAAAAAAGGTTATGTTAACATCGCTGTTCATGGTCACTTGCCAACATTAGTATCCCAAATTTGTAAAATTGGTGCTTCTGAAGAGTACTTAGAAAAAGCAAAAGCTATCGGTGCTAAAGGTATCCAATTCTACGGTATCTGCTGCTCTGGTTTGTCCAGTATGTACCGTTATGAAAATGTTATTCCATTGTGTAATGCTATCGGTGCTGAGCTTGTACTTGGCACAGGCGCGCTTGATTGCTGGGTAGCTGACGTTCAAGACGTATACCCTGCTATTATGGACGTAGCACGTTGCTTCAACACAAAAGTTATCACTACATCTGATGCAGCTCGTTTACCAGGTGCAGAGCACATCGGTTACGATCATCACCACACTAACTTGGCTGAAACAAAAGATTTGGCTCGTAAAATCTTGGATCGTGCTCTTGAAGCTCATGAATTGCGCAAAGGTATGCCTGTATTCATTCCGCCATATGAAATCACTGCAGAAGTTGGTTTCTCTCCAGAATCCACTGTTAAACATTATGGTTCCTTCAAACCATTGGCAGAGGCTTTAAAATCTGGTAAAGTTCGTGGTATCGTTAATGTAGTAGGTTGTTCCAACCCTCGCGTTATCTACGAAAAAGCAACTGTAGATATTGTTGATACACTTATTAAAAATGGCTGTATCATCTTAACAAATGGTTGTGCATCCTTCCCATTGATGAAACTTGGTTACTGTAATACAGATGCTATTAAAAAATGTAGCCCTGCATTGCAAGAGTTCTTGGGTGACGATCAACCACCAGTATGGCATGTTGGCGAATGTGTAGATAATGCACGTTCCTCCGGTATCTTCGCTGGTATTGCTGGTGAATTAGGTCTTAACTTGCCACAAATGCCATTTGCAATGTCTAGCCCTGAATGGTCCAACGAAAAAGGTATTGATGCATCCCTTGGCTTCCGCTTAATGGGTATCAACTCTTACCACTGCGTTGAGCCACCTACACAAGGCTCTGATGCTGTTACAAAATGGCTTAAAGAAGACACTAAAGACATCTTAGGTTCTGTTATGTATGTAAATACAGATCCTGCTAAAGTAGCTGAAAAAATCTTAGCAGATATCGATGCTAAACGTGCTGCTTTAGGCTGGGCTGAAGTAAAATAAACTACAGTCGAATTAAATAGTACATTTTGTACATAATAATACCCTCAAAGGTTTAATTGCTCATGTAGTTAAGCCTTTGAGGGTTTTCTTTTTGTCGATTTAAAACTGGTGGTTTCTATTGTATTTGAAAGCTGATTTATACTAGTAATATTAATATTCTATGGATTATGAAATGGGACATAGTAAATAAAATTAGAAACTATATGCAGGTATTGAATATAGGAATATTTTGACAACGAAAAAAGGACTCCGACTGGAGTCCTTTTTTCATGTAAGGGGAGTGTTAGTATTAATATCAAATGAACCATGTATTTAAACAAGTAGTAGGTTTGGGGTTAGTAATACTTGTCGGGAGATAAATACACGTATGGTAACCAGGGAATTGTTACCTCTATTTATCATTTGACATTGTCATTATAAGAACAATAAATGAGTCAAAAATGAAGTTTTTTAAGAAATTTCTTTTAATTTCTTGAAATTCTAAAAAAGATAATAATTAAGTTTAATTATTGTTGATAAATACGGGGTAATTTTGGTATTATATATAAAGGAGAAGTTGTATATTTTATAAAGGTTTAATGGCTATTAGAGTTTTATAAAGTATACAGCTCTATAGCATGAGAGGAGCAGTCATATGAGGAAAATATTTACCATATTGTCCCTTTTGTGGCTACTCAGTATAGGGGGGACTGCTAACGCAACGGACTGGTACTATGTTGGACCAGATGCATCAGGAAACCAATTATTTATTGACAACGACAGTGTTCAAAAAAGTGATTATGATGCGCTTTTGTGGCTGCGGGTCAATGAACTGGGTGGCGACGAATTGCGATATAAAGTGTATATAAGTAGATATAACCGTACCATGGAAACATTAAAGGTTGATGCATACATGGCTGACGGTACACCCTATGAAAATGTAGAGTTCAATGAAAACCCTGAACCTATTGAAGGCAATACAAATGGTCAAGCCATTTATAATTTATTATGGCAATAAAAGAACCATCTAGCACAGCAAACTAGATGGTTCTTTTTATATGTGTAAAAAATTTATAAATCTTAGGAATATTTTTTATATACAACATTCTCTGAAGAGAATGGTATATACGGAAATTTAAACTTGGGCAGAGTTGCGACTTAATTCCAAGTCTTGAATCATTTGGAGATCGTCTTGTGGAGAACGACCACCAGTTGTTAAGTAGCCACCAACCATGATACCGTTAAGGCCACCTTTTAAAGCATAAGCCTGTAAGTCACGAAGATTTACTTCACGACCGCCAGCTGTACGAATCAATGCGTTTGGCAAGATGAAACGGAATACAGCGAAGGTACGTAAAATATCTAATGGACGTAATGCTTTATTGCTTTCAAATGGAGTACCTTTAACAGGGTTTAAAATATTGAGTGGTACAGAGTCAATATGCAAGCGTTTAAGCTCGAATGCCATTTCTACGCGTTGTTCTAATGTTTCGTTAAGACCAAGGATGCCGCCGGAGCAAACGCGAATGCCTGCTTTTTGTGCATTGTCGATGGTAGACATTTTATCTTCGTAGGAATGGGTTGTACAAATATCTGGGAAGTGACTAGGTGCTGTTTCGATATTGGAGTGGTATCGAGTTACACCCACTTCTTTCAATTTGAGAGCTTGTTCATAAGTTAACAAACCAAGAGAACAGCAAATTTCGAGGCCTACTTCATCTTTAATGCGGCCTAATACGCGAATGATTTGATCGAATTCGTTTGGGTTATTAGTATTACGACCACTTGTTACGATGGAGAAGCGAATAGCGCCTGCCTCTTTAGCTTTGCGAGCCGCATCGAGGATGCTTTCATCATCCATGAACGGATATACTTGAACGCCTGTTTCGTGATGTGCAGATTGAGCACAGAATTTACAGTTTTCAGGACATTTGCCAGATCGTGCATTTACAATGGCGCATACATCTACGGAGTTGTCATTGAAATGCTGACGAATTTTATCTGCCATAGCGAGTAGAATCATCGTATCATCATCAGATGTATGAATTAACTCAATTGCTTCTTCTTTTGTAATTTCACCACCATGCATAATACGATTTGCTATGGTAAGGATTTTTTCGTATGTTCCCACCTGGGATGGTTGTTGATCTGTAGGCAAAGCCATAATAGCCTCCTAATTGTTAACTTAATAAAAATATAAAATATTGACAATTTGATTGTAAACGTTAGTGCATAAATTGTCAACTTAATGTATTTTTGAGTTAACAAAAATATTTATGTAGTTTTTAGAGCGCTTTTAATACAGGGGAATTATATGACTTACAACTAATTTTAGAAGCTATATTTTACTATCTATATTAAGGTGTTAATTGATAGTTATTTTTAAGTATTCTTTAGGGTTTTGTAGTATAATAGAGTATTGTAATTACTATATATAACTATAATAAAAGTACTAATATAAGGAGTGGATATAGATGCAGCCATTTCGATTTATACACTGTGGTGACCTGCATTTAGGGGCACCCTTCCAATATGCTACAGGTATTAGCCGCGCCGTTGATCGCGCCGTGAGTGAAGCTACCTATGTAGCCTTTGATACAATTATTGACACTGCTATTGATGAGCATGTTCATGCTGTTGTCATAGCTGGTGATATTTATAATAGCGAAGATCACAATTTAGAGGCTCAAGTACGCTTTGTACGTGCCATGTATCGCTTGGCAGAGCATCGCATTGCAGTTTATATGGTGCAAGGTAATCATGACCCGGCTGAAAGCTGGAAGGCTCAATTACAGATGCCTGACAATGTGCATGTATTCTCTAGCGAACAAGTACAACGTTTTCCATTGATTGTTAACAATATAGAAATTGGTGGCGTTTACGGTATTAGCTGTGGTCATGGTAATGAAAGCGACAATTATGCTCGCCAATACCGCGCCTTTGAACGTGATGAGTTTTCTCTTGCTGTTATGCATGGTACAGTTGGCTCTAGTGCGGGCTCTGAAAATCATAATGTAACTGGTCCATGTAGTTTAACAGACCTAGCAGAAGCAGCCATGGACTATTGGGCGTTAGGGCATATTCATAAATCTCAAGTTCTTAGTGAAGAACCTCTCGTTGTATATGCTGGTAATCCTCAAGGTTTACACCGCAAAGAAATAGGCCCTAAGGGGTGCTATCTTGTTTCTGTATCTCATAATGGTCATTGTGAACCTCGATTTATTGAAACTAGTGCTATCCGTTTTGAAGAAATCAAAATTGATATTGCAGGCATGAAAACTGAAGCAGAATTCTTAGAAATTTTACGCCATAAAAAAGAGAATTTGCGTAAACAACATAAGAAGAATATCTTGCTTTCTATCGTTCTTGTAGGAACAGGACCATTGCATCGTTTATGTACACAAGAAGAGGTGCGTAAATTATGGTTGCAAGAGTCTCAAAGCGAAGAGAAGAGTAAATCTATATTCGTTATGCCCTATCACATTATTTCCACTACACGGCCTAGCATTAATTTAGCTGAGCGTAGATTGTTATCTGATGTGGTAGGTGATTATTTGCGCGCCTATGACGATATGGTTGATGGCAATGCGGTACAGACGGCTCGTCAAATTTTAGCAGAACGTCCTGAGTTTAAACGCTTAGGTGTATATGCCGATTTGTTGAGTGATGAGTTATTATTGCGTGCCTTGAAGCGCTGTGAAATTGAAGGTGTTACTGTATTGATGGGGGCTAACGATGAACATTAAACGCATACGATTTGATGAATTTGGCCCGTATCACGACTGGTCTTTCACTACTGGTGAACATGGTGTTCAGCTCATGTATGGTCCTAATGAAAGTGGTAAAACATCTCTTCTTGAAGGGATGCGCACCCTTTTATTCGGTGGTACACATAAGGCTTATGGTCCTATGACGGGTGCCCTCGATGTGGATCGTAATGGTGAAAGCTACTACATCGGTCGTAAGGGCAAACAGTTAGACTTTTACAGTCCTGGACATCCTGCCATTCATGAAGAGCCTGCTCAACATTGGTGGCATGGTATCGATAAAAAAACATATAACCGGATTTTTGCATTAACCCTTGATGATTTACAAGGCCTCGATGTATTGCAAGAGGTAGAGGTTCGGTCTCGCTTCTTCGGTGCTGAAGGGGGCGAGCATTTAGGCTCGGTTGTAAAAGATGTGGAAAAAGGCGCTACTGATCTATTAGTAGCTTCCTCTAATGGTAAACGCCGCATCAACGTGTTGATGGATGAACTTAAAGAAAATCGTCAAAAGTTAAGCCATTTAGCCGAGCATGAAACGCAATATGTAGAACTGCAAAAGGTCTTTCACAGTACTGAGCAGACTGAGGCAGAATTGCAAGGGCAGTTGCAAGAGTGGAAGGAATACCGCGACGGTATAGATGTGGTATTGCGCGCGTGGGATACGTATCGCCGTAGCGAAGAAGCGCGTATGCATATGCAACAGTACAATAGCGAGCTTGCCTTGAGTCGTGATGAGTTCCTTCGCATCGATGAGGAAATTAAACGAGCTCGAGACAATATGCAGTTGTGGCAAGAAAAGGAAGCGTCTTTGATGCCAGCCAACTTTAGTCCTGATAGTCCGTTTGGCACTTATGGTCAAGATATTGAAGACCTCATTCAACAAGGGGCTAAATGGGAACAATTGCGCCGTGAATGTGAAGAAGGGGATGCGTACATCTTCAAGGTACGGGAGCAACTAGAATTCTCTCGATCCATGCATTCTGCATGGCGTGATGATGAGCCGATGGCTGATGATGTGAATTGGTTTGAAGGTGAGCGTTTAGCAAGTCGCTTGCGCACTGCTAAAGATCAATTATTGCATTGGCAAGATCGCAAACCTGCTGAGGCATCTGATGATTTGCCAGCAGCTAACCTTGATGGAGCATCCTTGCCAAATTACAGTGAAGAGGATTTGGCAAAAAAAGAGCATCTTGAACGTGAATTAGAACTTATCTTGATGGATATAGATCGAGTTACGGAAAAACGAGATAGCTATGGCCCTGATGCACAACCGAGTAATTTGCCAAAGTGGTTACAACGCATTAGCGGTGTAGCAGCCGTTATTGGTGTATTACTCGTATTAGCGGGCCTCTTAGTATTAGAGTCCGTTCTATATACAATCGGTGGATTTATATTGTTAATCCTATCTATGGCGTTGTTCTGGTATGCAACATGGAAACGTCATAATGGTAATTCTGATGTATCTAAACTGAACTATGAATTACAAATCTTGTCCTCTCGTAAATCTGATGTAGAGCATCAACTAGAGGCAATCGTTAAAGCTGCCACACCTGTAGCGAGCCCAATTCCATCCATAGAAGGGGCGGCACATCTTGATCGTTGGATTCAAGAAGGTCATACTTTACAAGCTATTTATGATGAAGCCCTTGCAGCTTGGCAGAATTGGTTACCTCAAGGGGCGGCGAAGAGTCTTAACGAAGATGATTTCTTTGGTCTCAAACAAGAGTATGATCAATATCATGAACAATTGCGCACCATTGAAGGCTATGAAAAGCGATTAGCTGAGCATAAAGAAGGATTGCGCGTTATTGAAGACCAAGCGATGACATTGTGGTATAACCTTGGTGTTGAAGCGCCAGTATCTCCAACAGAGTTAAAACGCATTTATAACCAATACAAAAACTTCCAACAAAATAAAATTGTATGGGAACAAAAGGAAGCACAACGTAAAAGCTTCCGCAATGAGTACGATAACTGGCATCGCAAAGAAAAAGAATTACTACTTCGTCAACAAGAGCTCTTACACAAGGCGGGTATGGAAAGCTCCAACGAGTATCGTCAACATCTTATTGATGAAGACCAATACAAGCAATGGCAAACCATTTACAAACAAAGTCAGGTTCAGTTAGATCTATTAGCGCCTGATGCGGAGAATAGAGATTTATTCTATCGTCGCTTGCGTGAAGGCAATAAGGATAATTGGCTTGATGAGTTAGCTCATTCTGAACGAGAAATAGCATCCATTGAAGATAAGCTGGCAGTTTTATATGAGCGCCGTGGTCAAATTGTAGAGTCTATGCGTGCCCTTGGTTCTGACCAAGAGCAACACCAAATGCTTCAAGAGCGTGAAGCGTTACAAAATGAACTAGAATCTGCTCTTGAAGATTGGGCTACACAAGTGTTGATGAGCCACTGCATGGATAAGGCGCAGCAATCTTACGAGCAAGAAAAACAGCCTCATATGTTAGAACTTGCATCCTCTTATATAGAACGGTTAACTGGTGGTATGTATACCTTTGATGTTCTCGGTATCAACGAAGGTGTAGCCTTGGTTAATGGCAATGGAGAACGATTAGAGCTTAAGTACTGGTCTAGCGGTTTAGCTGACCAAGTATACTTGGCATTGCGCCTTGCACTAGCTAAGGTATTCTCTTACCAAGTTGAGTCCTTGCCGATTATCTTAGATGATATCCTTGTGCGCTTTGATGAAAACCGTCAACGTAGCGCGTTGGAATTATTAGCAGAAATCGGAAAGAACCAACAAATCTGGTTATTCACGTGCCAACGTTCTGTATTTGATATGGCTCAATCTATTACAGGCATTGATTGCCACAGATTGAGTCGCAATTAAACATTGATTGCCACTGATTAAGTCGTAACTAAATTGAACCCCTGTGAAGGTGTTTAGCTTTCACAGGGAATATTCATAGTTATGATATATGTGATGTAACTAAAGTAACTGTTTTAGTTATCATAGTGTGTTAGTATAAATTAGAAAGAAAGGGGTTGAGTACTTGAATACAGCATATTTAGATATGATCCAAGGTAAGAACCCTGGTGTAACACCTGTGTGGTATATGCGCCAAGCTGGTCGTAGCCAAGCGGAATACCGCAAAATCAAAGAAAAATATACGCTCTTTGAAATTACAAAAGAGCCTGAGTTATGTGCTCGTGTTACAGAGCTACCTGTAAAAGAATACGGCGTAGATGCAGCCATCCTTTATAAGGATATTATGAGCCCTATGGTAGGGATGAATGTAAAGGTAGAGCTCAAGGCGGGTGTGGGACCTGTGTTTAACACACCGATTCGCTCCATGGCTGATGTAGATACATTAGATACCTTTGATCCTACAAAGGTAGATTATATCGGGAAAACGATTAGGTTATTAACATCCGGTATGCTCGACGTTCCGCTCATTGGATTCTGTGGCGCACCATTTACGATTGCGTCTTACCTTATCGAAGGGGGACCAACAAAGAATTACAACAAAACTCGTGGCATGCTTATAGGTGCACCAGATGTGTGGAATGCATTGATGACAAAGTTAGCAGATATGTCCATTGAATATTTGTCTATGCAAGCCGAAGCCGGTGCGAATGCATTACAAATCTTCGACTCTTGGGTAGGCGCTGTGAATGCGGACCAATATAAACAAGGTATTTATCCTCATATGGAACGCATAATTAAGACTGTAAAAGATCGATACCCTCATTTACCTATGGCTATGAATGGTGTTGGTACCGATCATCTCGTATCTATTTGGTCTCATTTGCCATTGGATGTAATCGCTCTTGATTGGCGTAGCTCCATCGTTATGGCTAATGAACGAGGCGTAACACAAACGGTACAAGGTAATCTCGATCCAGCCTACTTATTCGCTGATGAAAAAACATTGGCTCACGAAGTGGATCGTATCTTACTTGATGGTGTTCGTTATGGCCGTCATATCTTTAATTTAGGCCATGGTGTATTCCCAGAGGCGGATCCTAAAAAGCTCCATTGGCTCACAGACTATGTACATGAACGCAGTCGTGAATTATGGGCACAAGAGGGGTAAGCTAGTGAACATCGAGAAAAAAGGATTATTATTCTTATCCTATGGTAGCCCTTCAAGTAAGGATGATTTGGTGCCATATATGACGAGTATTCGTCATGGTCGCGTACCGACCGATGCTGAAGTTGCAAATCTTACCCATCGTTATGATGTCATTGGTCAGTGGTCCAACGTAGAATTACAAACGATGGCAGAACGTCAATATAATAGACTGCTTACGTTGTTGCCATCCATACCATCGGCCATCGGATATCTTCATATGAAGCCGTCCATTGCTGATGCGGTAGATGCATTAGTCAAACAAGGTGTAGAGCATATTATTGCTATCGTAACGGCCCCATTCTTTACGTCTCTTGGTACTGGTGCTTATGAGAAGCAAGTGCAGGCTGCAATTGGTGACTTTCAAGGTGTAACCTTTGATGTTATTCGTGCTTGGTGGGATCAACCTTCCTTTATCGAGTATTGGGTAAAAGCAGTTTCAGATTGCATCAATGACACTAAAGATGTATTTGTTATTTTTAGTGCTCATAGCATACCTCTTATTAATAGTCATAATGCAGACTCTTATGCATTGGCCTTAGAGGAAAGTGCAAAAGAAATCGCTCAACGTTGCGATTTGGAACAGTGGTCTGTAGCTTGGCAGAGCGCAGCCCCTCACGGACAATGGTTAGGGCCAACCGTAGCGGAAGCAATCAATCAAGCTTTGCATAGTGGTGCGATACATATAGCCTTTGTACCATTTGGCTTTGTAAGCAATCATGTAGAGGTTTTGTACGATAATGATGTAGAGTGTAAAGAACTCGTTGATGCTGGCGGCGCTGTATATATGCGTGCAGAAATGCCGAATTGTGATGAAACATTCTTGCAAGCGATGGCGAGTGCAATAATAGAAAGGATTCATTCGTGAATGTAACAATAGTGGGCGGTGGCTTAACCGGATTGACAGCGGCTTATTATTTAGGCCGTGCAAAGCCGGACTGGACCATCACTCTTTATGAACAAGCACCACGATTTGGTGGGAAAATACAAACACAACGCGTCGATGACTTCGTAGTAGAGCTGGGACCTGATTCTTACTTAGGCCGTAAAACGGAAATGACGGATCTCGTCTATGATCTCGGCTTAGGGGAGACCCTTGTATCGAATGAAACAGGGCAAGCCTTTGTGTATGACAAAGGTTCTATTCATCCTATTCCAGGGGGCTCTATCATGGGCATCCCTACGGAAATGATGCCTTTTGTGAAAGCAACGCTTATTTCTTGGCCTGGCAAATTGCGAGCAGGCTTAGATTACTTTAAAAAGCCATACCAACTAGATAAAAATGGAGATGTATCTATTGGTCATTTCTTTCAATACCATTTAGGTCAAGAAATGATGGATAAGCTCATCGAGCCTCTATTGGCGGGTATCTATGGCGGCGACATTTATAAAATTAGCTTGTTATCTACATTCCCTCATTTTATTCAAGTAGAACAAAAATATGGGAACATGGTAAAAGGCATGATGGCTGCTAAGATGGGCCACTCTAAAGCGGGGGTTACTAAAGCGGCTAAAGGTGCCGTAGCTGAAGGCGACGTACCGCGTGCTGGTAAAGGGACTATGACAGACCGTCAATTCGAAAGCCATGAAGCAAAGTCTAGTCAAACTGCATCTACGAATAATAGTTCAAACAGTTCTGGCCATGCCACAAATACTAGTCCACACCGACAAACTAGTAAGGTTCAAGCGGATATGGCGAGTCGTAAGGGGACTGCTGCTCAATCTGGTATGTTCCGCCAATTGACAGGCGGCCTTGAAAGCGTTATTACCGCTATCGTTGATGCCATGCCTAGTAATGTGCACTTGTATACAGGTACGCTAGTTTCTAATATTCGATATGTTGAAGGTATGTATGCTATCGATGTGGAGAACTCTGGAAACGATGCTTGTGGCTGTCAGTCTCATTCTAAATCTATTAGAACTGCGTCTATTAATGCTGAGAACAGGGTAGAAGCTAGTGATTCTACTACAGATTCAGCTATAGAGGTACTCCTTGATAAAGCTCCTGCTATGGCGGATCATGTGATTATCGCGACACCGCCTGCCACATATACGCAATGGTTTAAGGATGATCCGGGTTTTGATTTCTTGCGCTCCATGGAACAGTCGAGCTGTGCTATTGCTATTATGGCCTTTGATAAAGCTACCTTTGATGGTGACTTAAAAGGTTCGGGCCTCTTGATTACACGCAACACAGATACACCTCTTACAGCGTGTACTATTCTTAATCAAAAATGGCCTCAAACAACGCCTGACGATAAAATCGTATTGCGCGTCTTTATTGGTAAACCTGGTAATGATGTAGTAGAACATCTCAATGATAAGGAACTTTCAGAGTTAGCAGTAAAAGAAATTCAACGCATTATGAATTTTGCAGCACAACCTGAATGGGTGCGCATCAATCGTCTCATTCACTGCATGCCTCAATATAATGTGGGCCATCGCGCAGGGATCACAGCAGTGCGTGAACATGTGGCAAAACACTATCCAAATTTACATCTCATTGGTACACCATTTGATGGCATCGGTATTCCTGATGGTGTGAAGCAAGCGAAAGAATTAGTACAGTCTATTGTGGATAGTAATAAAAGTTAATATTAATAAATAATTATAAGAAAAGACTCCATATGCTATAATAGTATATGGAGTCTTTTCGATTCTTAAAGTAATAGATATATATCCTTTTAATATAATCACTATAGATAGGAGTGATCACAATGGGAAAAGCAATCCCTACAGTAGAAGGTTGGCATAGCCAACACATGGTCTTTGCTATGGATTTCAGTGCATGGAACTGCTTTACAGCTGAAGAAAAAGCAGAAGCATGCAACGAATTAAAAGCATTTTTAGCAGACCTTGAAGCTAAACATCAAGCTAAAGAAGGTAGCTATGCATTCTATGATTGTAATGGTGCAAAAGGGGACTTAATCCTATGGATCCTTGGTCCATCCCTTGAATACTTGGCACAAGTAGAACGCAAATTCCGTCGCCTTGCGATTGCAAGCGTATTAGTTCAAACATATTCCTATACATCTGTAACAGAAGTAAGTGCGTATGTTAAAGCTAAACTCGATACAGAAGAAGTTAACCAAAAATTATACCCTCATGTACCTCGTGACAAATACATCTGCTTCTATAACATGAGCAAAAAACGTGAAGGTGATGACAACTGGTTCATGCTACCACCTCAAGAACGAGGCATGTTGATGAAATCTCACGGTGAACTTGGTAAAACATACTTAGACGTTTTATCCGAATTTACAACAGGTGGCTGTGGCCTAGACGACTGGGAATGGGGCATTACAATTTTCAGTAATGACGACATCCAATTCAAAAAAATCGTATATGATATGCGCTTTGAAGTAGCCAGTGCAAAATACGGCATCTTCAGCGACTTCTACGTTGGTACCATCATCGACGATGCACTATTAGAAGAAATCTTTGGATAATAAAAGAGCCTGCTCCAGCAGGATCTTTTATTATTTAATTCATATATATAGATAAATAACTGCTTATTGTATCGTATATTTGTTCAGATTATAATACTATTAAGGTAGTCAGCGAGGTTGGGTCTCTCTTCGTTATAGAAGGGGGTGAGCTTATGAGTGACTTTGAACTTATTACAGTTATCATTGGAATGTTGACATTAGTCGTTTCCTTTGGTGCACTTATAGCGCTTATTTGCCTCACAAAAAGCAAATAGCCCTCCGTTACCAAGTGTAATTAGCTAAACAGAAAGGCCATTTCCTATATGTTTTGTTTTTGAGATGCGCCTGACGTTCCTACTCGTCTGACTATCTATTTATATTATAGAGATAAAGATATATATCGTCAAATTAGAATGAATGGACTGCTGAGCAGTCCCTTTTTCTTTCCTTAATATGAAGGCTATAATTTTGAACAGAAAATTTGGTATACACACGTATACTCTGTAAAATATAATTCACAATGTATGAGTACTGTACTCATAACTATATTTCCATAAAAGAGAACCCCGCATCGATCCGACTTACGAGGTCAAGGCCCTAGGCCGCAGGCCTGATACGTATGGAGGAGAGATGCGGGGTTTCTTTTATCACTTAGTTTAGAAAAGTGAATTATATTTTGTTGTACTGTGGAGTGAACGTAAATTTTCTGTTTCCAGAAAATTATACGTTCATATTTGCGCTTTTACGCACATAGAACCAGTAGCACACAGCTACTGTTACCAGGTTGAACACAAGTAATGCAACGAAAGCTGGGTAGATACTACCGAATGTAGTATATGTGAAACCGAAGATTTTAGGTGTAATAAAGGCACCGTATGCAGCTACGGCAGCAACGAAACCTGTAATTAAAGAGGAAAGCAATGGATTGCCAAATACGTGAGGAATCATACGGAATGTAGCACCAGTTGCGAAGCCACAGCATACGAATGTCAACACGGACATAGCAAAGAAGAATGGGAAGTTGTGCATATCTACGCCAACTGCAATTAGCGCTGTTGTTGCACATAGACCAAGAAGGCTTACAAAGGTAACTTTTGTACCGCTATTGATCTTATCTGCTAACCAACCGCCTACAGGACGAAGGGCACCTGCTACAAGAGGACCAACAAATGCGATAGAAGCAAATGGAACTTCAGGGAATTCTTTACCTACTAATAAGCCAAGTGCTGCCGCATAACCAGAGAAAGCACCGAAGGAACAAGTGTATAGCAATGTAAGTGCCCAAGTGTGCTTGTTACCAAAGATTTGAACAAGGTTTTTAGGATTTGGTTTTTCTAGTGGTAAGTTATCCATGAAACGTGTCATAAGTGCAAGGATAACAACAAGTGGTACAATCCACATGAAAGCCGCATTGGCAAGGTATACTGCATTACCTTTGATGATAGCTGGTGTTACACCAAATACGCTACCTAGTGCAGCGGAACCCATAGCGAATGGAGCCAAGAAGTAGATTACGGAGATACCAAGGTTACCAACGCCGCCGTTGATACCAAGAGCTGTACCTTTTTCAGATTTAGGGAAGAAGTTGCCAATGTACGCCATGGAGGACGAGAAGTTGGCGCCCGCCAAACCGATAAGGGCAGTTAAAATCATAAATGTCATATAAGAAGTTGTTGTATCTTGAACGGCAAAGCCAAGCCATACAACAGGAACTAATAAAATAAGTGTGGAAATAAATGTCCAGTTCTTACCACCGATTAAGGCCGGCATGTAGGTATATACGAAACGTAATGTAGCACCTACAAGACCTGGTAATGCGGCTAATGTAAATAATTGATCTGTTGTAAAGTTAAAGCCAGCGCCATTTAGTTGTGCTGCAATGGTTGCCCATAAATACCATACACAGAATGAAAGGGTTAATGCAATTGTGGATATAACCAAGTTTTGTTTAGCAATTTTTTTACCAAACTTTTCCCAAAATTCTGGATTTTCTGGTTGCCAATTAGCCACAATTTCGCTACGGCTTGCCCCTACTTGAGGCATTTTTAGTTCGCTCATTTTGAACTTCTCCTTACTGAAAAACTATACATGCAATGAAGACATGGAAGATACAATTATCAGTCAATGTATATGAATATTGCAATTTATAGAATTTCTATAGAAAATATTCGAATTACTTAGAGATCTGAGTTATAATTATTGTATCAACAAAATTTGCAATGTCTTATATCACAAATATATTATATATTGTAAAAATTTTTGTGAATGTGACATAAAACACACATATTCTGAAATTAATAAGTTATAATAATCATATATATACAAAAAAGTATATAATACATGTACTTTTACTATAAATAGATTAGTATAACTAATGGATTTTATTTTAAAAGTACAATGGAGTGGTGAAGGTATGGATGAAAATTTAATTAACCAATTACTTGCTTTGCCGGGCGAGGAACTCCATCTTAAAAAAGGTGATTTTCTCTTCCACGAGGGGGACAAGGCAGAACACTTTTACGTAGTGTTAAAAGGTAGAATGAGCATTAAGAAATTCGAATCTAGTGGGCACATTTTTGCGTTGCGTCTAGTAGGACCGAATAATGTAATTGGTGAGGTTCCGTTGTATGAGGAGAACACAAAAACATACGTGTTCAACGCCATCGCTCGGGAGGATTGCACTGTTTATTCCATTCGCTATGATTTGTTAGAATCAGCTATTGCAAAAGATCATTCATTGGCTATTGCGATGATGAAAATCTATACATTACATATGCGGCGTCAACAGGCAAAATACCGAGACTTGCTGTTATACGGCAAGAAGGGAGCATTTTATTCTACCTTGTTGCGCTTAGCCAATAGTTATGGTGTGAAGCGCGAGGATGGTATCTTTATCGATATCGCTTTAACAAATCAAGAGCTAGCTGAATTTGCTGCCACATCAAGAGAAAGTTTAAATCGCATGCTAAGTGAGTTGCGTAAGTTGGGCTATGTAGCCTATGATAAACACCATCTAGTAATCTGTGATTTTGATGCTTTAATCGGATTGCTTGATTTAGAGGTTGATAATATAGACCCTAATATTAGTAATATCGAATAACAGTATTTTCTCCCTTGTGTTAGCTCAGCTAGCACAAGGGATTTTTTTGTAGTTTTGAAGGAGGACACGAGATGAGCTTGTTGTCTCAAAAGTTTAAGTTTCTTCGGAAGAAGAACGTATCTCCAAGCGGCCATCAAATAACTGAAGATGGCGGTCGCGAGTGGGAAAATTTTTATCGTGACCGTTGGTCTTACGATAAAGTTGTCCGCACAACGCATGGCGTAAACTGTACTGGTTCTTGTAGCTGGAATATCTACGTTAAGAATGGTGTTGTAGCGTGGGAAAATCAGGCGATTGATTACCCTGAAACACCAGATGATATGCCGGATTACGAACCACGTGGATGCCCTCGTGGTGCAACATTCTCTTGGTATCTCTATAGCCCATTGCGCGTAAAATATCCATATGTGCGCGGCGAATTGGCTGAGCTTTGGAGAGAAGCTAAAAAACATGCTAAGAACCCAATCGAAGCTTGGAAATCTATCGTAGAAGATCCTGAAAAAGCGAAAAAATACAAATCTGCCCGTGGTATGGGTGGCTTTGTGCGCTCCACATGGGATGAAGCGACAGAAATTACTGCTGCATCCTTATTATATACAGCAAAAACATACGGCCCTGACCGCAACGCAGGCTTCTCTGTAATTCCAGCGATGTCCATGTTGTCCTATGCAGCAGGTGCTCGTTTCCTTAACTTAATGGGTGGTACACCATTGTCCTTCTATGACTGGTATGCCGATTTACCACCTTCTAGCCCTCAAGTTTGGGGTGAACAAACTGATACACCTGAATCTGGTGACTGGTACAATGCTGGTTATATCATGACTTGGGGTTCTAACGTACCGTTGACTCGTACGCCAGATGCTCACTTCTTAACAGAGGTTCGTTACAAAGGTACTAAAGTAGTATCCGTATCCCCTGACTATGCGGAATCTACAACCTCTTCCGATGCTTGGCTCAATGTAAAAGCCGGTACTGATGCGGCTCTTGCTATGGCAATGGGCCACGTAATCTTAAAAGAATACTACATCGACAAGGAAACTCCATACTTCAAAGAGTATGCTAAAGAGTTCACAGATATGCCATTCCTTGTACGCGTTGAAGAAATCAACGGCACAGTTCAACCAGGCCGCTTCTTGAATGCTAAGGACTTGGGTCGCCAAGAAGAAGGCGCTGACTTCCAAATGGTATTGATCGATGAAACAACAAATGAAATCGTTATTCCTAATGGTACAATGGGCGAACGTCACACAAATCCACAAAAATGGAATTTACGCCTTGAAAACCGCGATACAGGGGCTAAAATCGATCCTCGCTTATCCGTGTTTGATCAACGTGAAGATGTGACTGTTGTTAAGTTGCCATACTTTGGCGATGAAGAGCACGAAGGCGTAATTGAACGTGCTATTCCTACAATTACAGTACAAACTGTAGATGGTCCTGTAAAAGTAACTACTGTATATGACCTTATTCTTGCTAACTATGGTATCGACCGTGGTATCGGTGGTGAAGTGGCAACATCTTATACAGATGACACTCCTTACACACCTACATGGCAAGAAAAAATTACTGGTGTAAAAGCAGATATCGCTATTGCCACAGCTCGTGAATTTGCAGATAATGCAGAAAAAACTAAAGGTCGCTCCATGATTATCATGGGTGGTGGTATTAACCACTGGTACCATGCAGATATCATTTACCGTACAATCTTGAACCTCATCATGTTCTGTGGTACAGAAGGTGTTAACGGTGGTGGCTGGGCTCACTACGTAGGTCAAGAAAAACTTCGTCCTGTTGAAGGCTGGGGCGGCATCATGACAGCTAACGACTGGAGTAAAGCTCCTCGTTTGCAAAATGGTACATCTTGGTTCTACTTTGCTACAGAACAATACCGTTCTGATTGCATTGATTTGGCAGACCGCGTATCTAAATTAGCTAAGCCTCGTTACCGTCACCCTGGTGACTACAACGTATTGGCTGCACGTTTAGGCTGGTTGCCATCTTACCCTACTTTCAATAAAGGCAGCCAAGCCTTGATTAACGACGCTCGTGCAGCGGGTGCTAGTACAGAAGCAGAAATCAACCAATATGTGGCGCAAGCGTTGAAAAACAAAGAATTACAATTCTGCGTAGAAGATCCAGCGGCTAAAGAAAACCATCCACGCAACTTGTTTGTATGGCGTGCGAACCTTATCGGTTCTTCCTCTAAAGGCCACGAATATTTCTTGAAACATTTACTTGGTACAAAACATGGTGTTCTTGAAGATGATGATGCACCAGTAAAACCAGAAGAAATCAAATGGCGCGAAGCAGATGAAGCTGGTAAGCTTGACCTCTTAATCGATATCGACTTCCGTATGGCTTCTACAGGCTTGTACTCTGATATCGTATTCCCAGCAGCTACATGGTATGAAAAAGAAGACTTGTCTTCTACAGACATGCATCCATATGTACACGTATTCCAAGCAGCTGTTGATTGCGCATGGGAAACTAAATCTGACTGGGATACATTCCGTACCCTTGCAGAAACAGTATCTCGCGTAGCGAAAGAGTCTGGCTTCACAGAATATGAAGATATCGTAGCATTACCTCTTGGTCATGATAGCCCAGGTGAAGTGGCTCAACCAGAAGGTAAGGTTCTCGACTGGAGCAAAGGCGAATGTGAACCAATTCCTGGTAAAACAATGCCGAACCTCGTTCATGTAAAACGCGATTATAGTAAAATCTTTGAAAAATACATTGCATTGGGACCTAATATTGAAAATAAAATGGGTGCTCATGGCATGGCTTGGGATGTATCTGATGAATATAAGACATTATATGATCAAAATGGTGTCATCGATAATCCAGAATTCATTTCTCATGGCCGCCCTAGCATTTACGAATGTAAAGAAGCTTGTAATGTTGTATTGACATTGTCCTCTTGTACAAACGGTAAATTGGCTGTTCGCTCTTGGAAAGCAATGGAAGAAAAAACAGGCCTTTCTGGTCTTGAAAAGAACGCAAAAGGCCGTGAACAAGAAAAAATTACCTTTGATGACATGGTTCGCCAACCACGCTTCATCATTAGCTCTGTAACAAGTACTGGTAAGAACGATAAAAACCGTCGTTACTCTCCATTTACAACATCTACAGAAGATAAGGTACCATTCCGTACCGTAACAGGTCGTCAATCCTTCTATTGCGACCATGAAATGATGCGTGATTACGGTGAAGCTATGGCGTTGTACAAACCTGTATTGTCCTATAAACCAGTACAAGGTGACTACAAACAAGAAGGTATCCCTGAAATCACATTGAAATACTTAACACCACATCATAAGTGGTCTACACATAGTATGTATTTCGATAGCCAACAAATGTTGACATTGTTCCGTGGTGGTCAAACAATTTGGCTCAACGAAGACGATGCAGCAGAAATTGACGTTAAAGATAATGATTGGGTAGAAGCTTTCAATAAAAACGGTATCGTTGCAGCTCGTGCTGTAGTTTCCCCACGTATTCCTCGCGGTATTTCCTATATGCACCATTCCCAAGACCGTCACATTAACGTTCCTGGTGCGAAGGTTAAGAAACAACGTGGTGGTACGCATAATGCACCAACTCATATTCACATGAAACCGACACACATGATCGGCGGTTATGGCCAATTGAGCTATGGCTTTAACTACTATGGCCCAACTGGTAACCAACGTGATATGACAATTGTGGCTCGTAAAATGAAGGAGGTAGATTGGCTTGAAGATTAAGGCTCAAGTATCTATGGTCCTAAATTTGGATAAGTGTTTGGGTTGTCATACATGCTCTATCACTTGTAAAAATACATGGACGAACCGCGAAGGCGCGGAATATATGTACTTCAATAACGTGGAAACTCGCCCAGGCGTAGGTTATCCACGTCATTGGGAAGACCAAGAAAAATGGAAAGGCGGCTGGACATTAGATAACTCTGGCAAATTAGCTCTTTCTACAGGTTCTAAAACAAATCGTTTGATGAAATTATTCTTCCATCCTGAACAACTAGAATTGAAAGATTATTTTGAACCTTGGACATATGACTATGAAACATTGATTCATGGTGGTCGTAAAAACAACCAACCAGTTGCTCGTCCTCGTTCCCTAGTGACTAAACAAAAAATGGAAGTTACTTGGGGCCCTAACTGGGATGATGATTTAGCAGGTGGTCAACACGCTCGTTCCGATGTGAACTTGGCTAAGATGGGCGAAGATATCGTATTTGATTACGAAGAAGTATTCATGCGTTATTTGCCTCGTCTTTGTAACCACTGCTTGAACCCTGCATGCGTAGCTGCATGTCCATCCGGCGCGATTTATAAACGCGACGAAGATGGTGTGGTTCTCGTATCTCAAGATGTATGCCGCGGTTGGAGACATTGTGTTCCATCTTGTCCATACAAAAAAATCTTCTATAACTGGGAAACTAATAAAGCTGAAAAATGCGTATTCTGTTACCCACGCTTAGAAAATGGCTTGCCTCAAATCTGTGCTGAAACTTGTGTAGGCCGTATGC
The DNA here is from genome assembly GCF_051549505.1 of Veillonella sp. ZSJB6. NCBI lineage: Bacteria > Bacillati > Bacillota > Negativicutes > Veillonellales > Veillonellaceae > Veillonella > Veillonella sp. ZSJB6. The sequence goes on from NZ_JBPUGE010000003.1 coordinate 179,255, forward strand.
GCTATGTTGGCGTTGTATTCTACGATATGGATAAAGTAGAAGCTATGGCAGCTACAAAAAATGAACAAGATATTTACGAAAATACATTAGATTTGATTTTGGACCCTCATGATCCAGAGGTTATCAAAGCGGCTCGTGCTGAAGGCATCTCCGAAGCATGGATTAAAGCAGCTCAAAAATCTCCTGTATACAAACTTGTAAAAGAGTGGGGCGTGGCATTGCCATTGCATCCTGAGTATCGCACATTGCCAATGGTTTGGTATGTACCACCACTCAGCCCAATCTTGCAACGTGTAACATCTGATGTATACTTGCCAGATGCACATGAAATGCGCGTACCTGTACAATACCTTGCTAACTTGTTTACAGCAGGTAATACAGAAATCTTAGCTCGTACATTGCAACGTGTTCTCGACATGCGTGAATATATGCGTCGTCGTGAAACAGGTGACGGTCCTATTGAACACAAAGTTGATTTAACAGAGGATCAAATGTACGGTATGTACAAATTGTTGGCATTGTCCAAATACAATGATCGCTTTGTTATTCCATCTGACGTAAAAGTATCTCGCGAAGGTCGCCTAGAAATGCAACATAATCGCGGATTTGCTTGCCCTACAGGGGGATGTCAATAATGAAGGATGCTCAGAAAATCGCTCTTATTGCGTCATTTCTTCTACGCTATCCTGATGAACAATGGTATAACGAACTACCTGAATGGAGAGAGGACGCCCAATCCGTTGGGCATCCTCAACTTCGCCAAGGTTTATTAGAATTCTTCGACTATGTAGAGGAATCCGATAAAAAAGAATTTGAAGACCAATATGTTCGTACCTTTGATTTCAGTCAAAATACAACTATGTATTTGTCCACTTATGAGTTACAAGGTACAGGGGAACAAGCGGAAGAACTCGTAAAATTTAAAGCTTTCTTCCTCGAAAACGACTATGATTTGCCAAAAGAAATGCCTGATTATATTCCAGCACTTCTTGAGCTATGTGCCGTTATCGATGATGAAAAATCAAAAGAAATTTACGACTATTGTAAGCCAAAATTGGAATACATTAGAGAACGCTTCATTGAGGCTAAACTGCCTTATGCATTCTTGTTTGATATTATCTTGTCTGTTGCAAATGGATTGGAGGACGGTGCACGATGAATCTATTCCTTTGGGGCGCTTTGCCTTACATCGCATTCACCTTCTTAATCGTAGGTACCTTGGTTCGTTTCTTCTATTTTGAAAGAAACTGGACTACAAAATCGAGTGAATTTTTAGAGAAAAAACAATTGCGCATCGCTAATCCATTGTTCCACTTTGGTTTACTATGCGTTATCGGTGGTCACGTAGTAGGTGTATTAATTCCTAAAACTTGGACTGCTGCTATTGGTATTAATGACCATCTGTATCATGAAGGTGCGTTATACATGGGTGCTGTAGCTGGTATCATCTTCATCGTAGGCTTCTTGCTTTTGATGAAACGTCGCTTTACTGTGCCTGCTATGAAAGTTAATACATCTGGTCTTGATAAATGGTTATATTTGTTCTTAACATTAGCCATTTTCAGCGGTATGGCTGGTACATTGCTTAATGCATCTGGTTTCTTTGATTACCGCGTATCTATCGGTCCTTGGTTCCGTAGCTTACTATCCTTTATGCCTGATCCATCCTTGATGGAAGGCGTACCATTCATGTTTAAATTCCATATGTTAGCGTGGATGGTGGTAGCTATTATCTTCCCATTCAGCCGTTTGGTACACTGCTTGAGTGTTCCACTCAACTACTTAACACGTCCGTTCATTGTATATCGTAAACGTGACGAAAAATAATTAGGATGATGATTGATTTGTATGCCCTTCATGATATGACAAATTAATCTTAGCCCCTTGTAATAGTGAAAGCTGATGCTCACTACTACAAGGGGCTTTTATTTATTAATTTTTGTTAGAGTAGTTTAGATAACATAACATAACATTATTTCTGATTTAATTACCTAGCTTTTACCGAAACACTTTTGAGTTGTTTATATAGTTAAAATGAAAGACTAAATTAGAATTATTCTTATAATGAATGCTACCTATCTAATATAAGTAATCTGCAAATTTCGATTTAAATGATAAAATATATTAAGTAAAATTGATATTTCAGGAATTATGTTAGAGAGGTTTATGATGAATCAAGTGGAAACGAAACAGTATAAGAGTATTTACCATATCTTTATATGGATTGCAGTATTCTCCTTAATTATGATCGGTTTGCTAGAGTGGGGCTATATCGTAGGTGGTCGTGCCTTCGGGAACTATAAAGTCTATACAGGCCTTGTACCTTGGTGTACGTGGATTGTGATGACTTATTTGGCAACTCGTCCTAAATGGTTTACAAGTCGTTATAATTTATGTGAAATGTTCAAGGTTCACCGTGCATTAGGTATTGCATCTGTAGCTGTTATTGCATTCCATTTGTATCTCTATTTCGGTAAAGCTGCTAAATCCGTTCTCGGTTGGTGGGGTGGCTATGTAGCCCTTACTTCCTTCGGTATTGGTACTATTTCTGGCCTTGCGTTCTTGACGCCAAAACTTAGAAAAGTTACACCATCTGGTCGTAATGTTGGTATTTGGCTTCATCGTTTAAATCTCGTAGCATTAGTTGCTGCGGATATCCATATTCATGGTTTTAATCGTATTTCTAAAATGGTACCATTCTTACAAGTCTTTGATATCATTACATACGGTCTTGTTCTTTACTGCATCTATTTGATGTTTAAAAAGAAATAATAAGATACATACAAATCCCTTCTGTATTATACAGAAGGGATTTTTTCGTTATATTTTTATTTTCTAAGAAATAAAATATTCTATATTATCAGTTTGATGCATAATTGATTGTGAGATTGATATACATTCTCTATTTACCGACCTAATGAAAATTGCTATTATTTGCATGTTAAATATGATAATGATAATTATAGTCATATATTTCATTATTTTTTCATTTTTTATTAATCATTATTTATTGTGTGAGGTTTATTATGATTAAACGTAAAATGACCAGTGCTTTTGCAGTGGCAGCCATGATGGGTGTGGCTACAGCGTTTGCTGTTAATCCATTTTCCGATGTTTCATCCGATAGTTGGGCATACCAAGCAGTAGATCAATTGGCTACAGCTGGTATTATCAATGGTTATCCTGATGGTACTTTTAAAGGCCAAAATAACATTACTCGTTACGAAATGGCTCAAATGATTGCGAAAGGCATGGCTAATCAAGATCGTGCTAATGCAGAACAACAAGCTATGTTGAACCGCTTGGCCGATGAGTTTTCCAATGAATTGAATACACTTGGTGTGCGTGTAGCTAAATTGGAAGACCGCGTAGGCAATGTAAAGGTTACTGGTGATGCTCGTATCAACTACATCGGTAGAGAGGGGATCGATGGTTATGATTACGAAGATAAACTTACAACCCGTGTACGTTTAGGCTTAGATGCAAAGGTTAATAAAAATACATCTGTAAAAGCTCGTATTACATCAGGCTCTATTGAACTAGGTGATAGTTCTAAAGATGCTCAAGCTAATTGGGATTTAGCATATGTAGAGCATAAATTCGGTAAAAATGTTGTAGTTGATGCTGGTCGTTATACCCAAAAATTTGGTGGTGGCTTGATTTATAGCTCTAACTTTGATGGTGTAGGCGCTACAGCGAAGCTAGGTGATAAAGTTACATTAAATGGTGCATATGGTTATATGACAGCAGGCCGTTTTGCTAAGACTAGTAAAGCTGATAATGGTGATGTAGGTCTTATTAATGCCCATGTAGCTGTTAATGATCACTTTAGCTTTGGCGGTATGTTTGCTCATGTAGGTACAACAAATGTACGTATGGGTAATGGCAAGAAAAATAACGAATTCGATAATGTATATGGCTTTAATGCTAAATATAATGTTGGTAAATTCGGTATTGATGGCGAGTGGGTAAAAGCATCTGGCTTGAGTGATTCCGATGTTTGGAACGTAGGCGTTAAATGGGGCGATTATAAAATTAACAAGAAGAACTCTTGGGATATCCGCTTAGATTACTTTGATCAAGCTAAAAATGCCCCAGTATTTAAAACGCAAAAATATGAATCTAATGATTTATTGAAGAAAACACGGTATGAAGGTTATAAAGCATGGCAATTAGGTGCATCTTACGCACCAGAGAAAAATATTGGTATTAATGCATACTATGGTTTCCATGCGAAAACACAAGATGGTAACCGTGTAAATGATTACTACCGTGCAGACCTCAGCTTCAAATTCTAGTTCTAATTTTAGGATGGATCTGGATTTAATAACTAATTAGTTTTAAGTTCTAAGTAGAATGCTATGTGGATTGAAATTGTTAGCATGCTACATTAGGCCAACTAGATATATACTGGTAGTTTGTATAAGAAATAGTGAGGTTTATATGGCAGAAGTAGTAAAAAAACAGTTTAAGAGTAAATACCATATTTTAATATGGATTGCGGTTTTATCCCTAATATTTATGGGAATGGTAGAATATGGTTATGTAACAGGAGGTAGATCATTTGGTAACTGGAAGGTTCACTTAGGTCTTATTCCTTATGTTGCATGGCTTGTATTAACATATATTGCAACAAGACCAAAATGGTTTATCAAACGATATAATCCAAAAGAAATGTTTGAAGTTCATCGCATCGTAGGTATCGTTAGTGTTGTTCTTGTATGTGCACATTGGTATGTATACTTCTTGAAAGCATTGAAGTCCTTCTTAGGATTCTGGGGCGGCTATATCTCTTTGGTAGCGATGTTTATTGCTCTTATCTTTGCAGTGTTGTATTTATCACCTTGGGTTGGCAACATGGCAAAGTCCGTATCCCGTAAAAAAGCAATCTGGATCCATCGTTTGAACCTTATTGCTATCATTGCAGCAAATATTCACGTGCATGGCTTTGGCCGTTTATCTAAAATGGTGCCATTCTTACCAGTATTTGATGTAGTAACATATGCACTTGTTATCTATTACATCTACTGGATGTTCAAACAAAAATAGTATGATTGTCATACCTTTTGGATGAGGTTGAAAGTCATATAGTATAAAGACCATCTCTATCCTTTATGTGATAAGAGATGGTCTTTTTTTTCTGTTTAGGATACAATAATATTATGGGTTTATATTCTATAAATCCTTAAAAATATACAGTCTATTAATAAAATAGAGTATATAATAACTTTAAAAGTTAAGAAAGAAGGTCATTATGGATTCTTCTTGGAAACGAATTATTTATCTGATCTGTATTATACAGATCGGTGGGGGAATAACGATTATAGGGGTACTATCATTCCTTCCGTTATTTCTTATAGAGCTAGGTTTACATAATCCAGGTGAAGCTGCTATGTGGGCTGGTATCGTATCAGGTGTAACGCCTTGTATGGTAGCGCTCAGTGCACCGTATTGGTCGCGCAAGGCAAATCAACTGGGACCACGTAAGGTAATGATGTTTATCTTATTTACCTTAATGGTTACAGTAGGGGCCTGTGCTTTCACACAAACCCCGTCTCAGCTATTGGTTCTAAGAATTTTGCAAGGTGTAGTAGGTGGCTATGTACCGATAGGTTTAGCTATTATTGTCCTCATAACGCCTGAGGAAAAGGTGCCATGGGCGATGGGGCTATATCAAGCCTCTATGGTGATGGGGCTCGTGTTTGGACCTCTTATGGGGGGCTTAGCGGCCGATCTATTAGGTTATAGGGCACCATTCTTTGTATTTTCTGGATTGACTGGAATTTGCTTATTAGGTATTTATTTCTTAATGCCTAATCTGCAGTTTAAGCACAAGGTTGATGCTCAAGAATCACAGATTTCTTTGATTAAATCATTTCTAATGATACCCCGAGTTCGCCTATTAGTAGCGATGCAGTTTTTGTGTAATTTTGGTATTACTGGCATTGGTCCAATCTTACCGCTTTATATCAAACATTATATGTCTGTGAATGATGAATTTGTTGCTACTATTGTAGGAATTATTATCTTTGGAGCTGGTTTATTTAGTGCCTTGGCATCTATTTCAATCAGTAAGGTTACACAACGGTTGACGATGCCACGGATTATCTTTACCGCTACATGGGCTGTGGGGTCCCTATTTATCTTGCAATACTTAATGCCTAGCATATGGGGCCTTGGTATATTCCGTGCTATTGCAGGATTCTTTATGGGCTTTATTACACCAATTGCAAATACACTAATATCTAAGGCTGTTCCTATTGAACGACGCGGTATTGTCTTTGGGGCTGTATCTAGTGTAGCGATGATGGGCAATGTATTAGGGCCTGTAATTAGTGGTGTTATTGCACGTGCCTTTGGGTATGGGGCTGTATTCTGGTCTACAGCAGCTATATTCTTTGTAGCATCTTGGTTTGTATACCGTAATTTAGTTGTGTCTCGTGAAAGTAGTTCATCATAGCGAATCTACTTTCAATGAAATATAATCATAGTAATTGTAATTGTAATTGTAATTGTAATTGTAATAGTTTTAGTTGTATATATAAATATAAACGTTATGTGTGTAGCAGATACCAATATGAGGGGTTGGTAGTTGTTGTGAAGTATGTTAGTGGTGTAGGTCACTAACTATAAGAGAGATGAGAGTGTATCGTTATGTTATTAAAACAATTAGAGTATTTTGTGTGTGTAGTTGATAATAATAGTTTTACCCAAGCTGCGACAGAGCAATATGTGTCTCAATCTGCTATTTCACAACAAATTAAAGCCCTTGAAACAAGTCTTGGTGTGGAGCTGATGGTGAGGGAAAAGAGAAGCTTTCACCTAACACCAGCGGGACAATATCTATATCGCTCTGGTAAAAAATTACTAGAACGCTTTCACGATATTAAGGTAGAAACAACCCGCATCGGCACAGATGCACGTGTCAGTTTACGGATTGGTTATTTGAACCGCTATAGTGGAATGGCTATGCAGCAAACGGTCATTCGCATGGCGAAGCGCTATAAAAATCTAGATATCCGTATGTATAGTGGCAGCCATGAAGAACTGTATGGCATGTTAGATGATCGCCGAGTAGATGTGATTTTTAATGATCAGTGGCAGGTTTTATCTGATGATTTTGAAAGTCATTTGATTGATAAAGCAACTACGATAATTGAGGTGCCACAAGGGTATACAAAGGAAGGTAGCGTTGAAATTAAAACGATTGATGATTTACCGCTCATCCTAGTATGCCGTGGTAAGTATACGATAGGAGAGGAAGAGCATTATCGTAAGGCCATTGGCTATGCTGGAGCCTTTGCGTATGCTCGTACTTTAGAGGAAGCGCGCTATTTAGTGGCAGGTCAACAAGGCTTATTGTTATTAGATCGCTTTAAATACTTAACAGACTCCATGCCTGGCATTGAGCGCAAGGTATTGACCAACCATGGTAAATCCATGGAACGTAATTATTACTTTGTATCTCAACGAAATCAAAGTAATACCTATGTAGAAGCCTTTAGAGAAATGTTTAATCAAGTGCTGTCAGAATTTTAATATACTCAGAGTTTTAATATACGAAGATGAATTATAGTAAAATAAATTCCATCGTAATATTACAAAAGATATTTGTATAACAACAGATATTTGTAATATAAAAGCCGTTAGCATATGCTAACGGCTTTGTTGTTTAAGGATTATACTATTGGAGATATTTTGATTAAATATATTCTAAAAACATTGTAACCCCATCGATGAACAATTTTATACCATAAATGACGAGGACAGCGCCACAGAAGCGGTTGATCCAAGCCATATGGGTGATTTTGATTTTTTTTGCTAACAGATGCATGGTAGCGGCTAAGGATCCAAACCAAATTGGTGTCATAACTAAAAAACCGCCAAAGAAGTGGTAAATGTTCTCTTCTGGGATATTAGCTTGAAAAGCACCGAGCATCATAGTTGCATCAAGTACTGCTTGAGGATTGCCCCAAGATACAGCGATAGCAGATATGATAATCTTACGAATAGGGATATGCGTGTTAACATTGCGTATATCTGGTTCAGTTCTGAAAATATTAAAGCCCATGTACACAATCAGTAAGCCCCCAAAGAGGAGCACGATAAGCTTGGTAAGAGGCCACATTTCAAGGATCGCACCGATGCCAAAAAAGGCCGCCGTACTGAGACTCATATCAAATAGTGCCAGTATGATAAGGGTTAATATGATACGACGTATGGGTTGTACCAATGCTGTATTAATGATAAAGAGGTTTTGCATGCCAACAGGGGCAAATGTTGCGAGACCGACAAGAAGTCCTTGTAAGAAGTACATGTTAACCCTCCTAACTATAGTATGATAAAGTACTAATAAGGTGAATAGTAGCACGAAACCCCTCCATTACTGGAGGGGTTATTACTATTCTAACTATATACAATTATATCATATTAAATTTGGTATGTATATTTCTTACCATAAACCGATCATATGTTGTGCAGCTAGGCTGACTGCTGTAATAGCAACCCAACAACAAGCACCTAATGCAAGAGCGGAACCACCGGATTTTATCAATTTTACAATATTCGTATTAAGACCGATAGCAACCATTGCCATTGTAATAAAGTACTTAGAAATAGTTTTGAATACGCTCAAGAATTGAATATCTACATTCGCATAGGATAAAGCTGTTGTAATGAGAGAACAAATTACAAAGTATAATACAAATTTAGGGAAGATTTTAGCGATGCTAACACTGCCGCCATCAGTTTGAGCAGCATTTTGTTTTGCTTTATATACTTGGTAACTTGCTAAACCTAAACAGATAGGAATGATAGCGAGGGTACGTGTTAATTTAACGATTGTCGCATATTCTAGTACTTGTGTACCAGTACCTTTCATGCTATCCCATACGGCTGCTGTAGCTGTTACAGAGGATGTATCGTTTACGGCTGTACCAGCGAATAGGCCGAAGCCCATGTTGGAAAGACCGATAGCATCACCGAATGGAGGAAATACAAATGCTGCTACTACATTGAAGAAGAATACAACGGAGATAGCTTGTGCAATATCTTGATCCTCTGCTTTGATGACTGGTGCAGCCGCAGCGATGGCAGAACCACCACAGATGGAGGAGCCTACGCCGATAAGCACAGCTGTATTAGAGTCGATATGAGTAAGGCGATAGATAACATAGGACACGATTAAGGATGTAGCGATAGTTGAAATAATGACAGGTAATGAAATCCAACCTACATGTAAAATCTGTGTAATGTTTAAGCCAAAGCCCAATAAAATAACGGCCCATTGTAAAATCTTTTTAGATGTAAATCCAATGCCGGCACCAGTTTTTTCGCGCTTCCAAGATGTGAATACGGAGCCAATAATTATACCTAAGATGATAGCAAAGATTGGACTACCGATAAGGTGAAACTCTAGGCCTAATAGCCAACAAGGAATAGCGAGGACCGCGCAGAGCAGAATGCCTGGCAACGTTTTTTGATTGATACCCATAATAAAAACCTCCTTACTGTACATACAGTTCACGTCATATGTGGTATCATGTGGCGTTTCTCTTCTATAGTTTTAATAGTACCACATTGGGGGAATTATAATCTACCATTAATGTAAGAAATATACAGTATATTCATTTTTATAAATATATAAGAGCGGAAGGCATAATAAATGAATATTAATTATAAATATAGAATTAATATTAGTTTTATGGGTTTCTTGTGAAAGTTATAAGTTATAATAAATATTTATGAGTGATAAATTTCACTTGTTTTGTAGTGAATATATTGTATATAATGAATAGAATCTATTTTATAGATAGAAATGTAAATGAGGTACCTTATGATTGATATCAAAAAAATAATTGAAACTAATAAAGAATATGTGAAAAACCATCCTGAATTACCAAAGGCTGGACTAACAAGCCATCCTACAAAGAAAATGGGTATTGTAACATGTATGGATACGCGTTTAGTATGCATGCTTGAAGAGGCATTAGGTTTTAATCGTGGCGAAATTATCGTCATTAAAACAGCTGGTAATAGCGTAACACAACCTATCGATAATATCGTTCAAAGCTTGCTTGTTGCTACCTATGGTATGGGGATTGAAGATGTATTAGTCATCGGCCATGAAAACTGCGGCATGATTGATTTCTCCGCTACAACATTTATGGAATCCATGAAAGAAAAAGGTATCAGTGAAGATGCAATCCGCATGATCGAACCAGGCCTTATTGACTGGATGGATCGTTTCCATATCTCCGAAGACAATGTAATCTATACAGTTAATTTCTTGCGTAACCACCCACTATTCCCAAAAGGAATGGGATTCTATGGTGGCATGATGGACCCTGATACAGGCGAATTCCGTTATATTGAGATTTAGTGGTGGTCTCGATGGGGCCCCTCTACATAACTACATTTAGGTAAAAAAGAGTGATGACTAAAGTCATCACTCTTTTTCTTTTCCCCAAATAGCCAACCTATTATTAGCGTATTCAAAGGGGCGGATATGACTCTATGGGACTAGTACGGAGATAATGTTATAAAAAGCAGTGTCCCTAAGCGAAGCGCGACTTAGTTTACTATGGAGCGATGAGCTAGGTTCTGTGATTTTTAATTTGGCTCCCACTGATGTATTGGGGCCCCATATAGTCCTATCATGGTTAACCTTAAGCGTAATAATAGGTTGACTATATATTCCGTTTGGCTGTATATTGTAATTAGATTGTAAACTTACTCACATAAATTAGTTAACCTATGCGGCGTTAAGTATCGCTGAGAGGAGACATGTATGAAGCAGTTAGGTATTTCTATAATTGGTACAGATACGGATGTAGGCAAGACGTTTGTGACCGGGCTGTTAGGGGCTATGGCTGTCGATGATGGTTTTGCGGTTGGTATGGTTAAACCAGTGTCCTCCAGTGCAGTACCTTTTCCTGAATGTGTAACGATGGATGAGGATAATTATAATGTTGGTCTTGAAAGCAAGGATGCTACACATTTGATGCGATCAGCAGGTATTCCTGAATCTCGTCGACATGAGGTTAATCCATATGCTATTGCTGGTGATTTTTCTCCTCGTCTTGCAGCAGAACTATCTGGTATAGAAATCGATTATGATGGTGTAGTGGCTCATACATTAGACGTTGTTAATCGTTATGATTTAACCTTTGTAGAAGGTGCTGGTGGTATTACAACACCGCTCTATGGGGATAAAACTTTCACAGATTTGATGAAAGATATTAAATTACCAGCTATCGTCGTAGCGGATGGCCGTCTAGGTTCCATTAACCGCGCTATTTTGACCTGTGAATACGCGAAGATGCACGGTATTGAGGTGAAAGCCATCATCGTAAATGATACAACAGCAGTAGATCCGTTCTTGTTAAAAACAAATGTAGAGGATATGGAGCGCTATACAGGTATTCCTGTAGTGGCTGTTGTACCACCATACCAAGGTCCGGAGATTCAAAAGGTTCAGCTTGGTTGGGCTCGATCCTTTGTGGATTCTAAGAGAGTATGGAATACAGTATTAGGTATATAGTAGTTAGATATTGTAATTTAGACTAATTATTTATGGTAATAGATTGTTATAGTAATTGAGTATTATAGGTATTGAGAGTTATAGTTTGTAGAATTTGTACGTATGAGGTGACGAAATGGCAGAGAAACAGCTTTCACAAGCAGCACAATGGGACCATGAGTTTGTATGGCATCCATTTACACAAATGCAAGATTGGTTAGCGCAAGAACCAGTGGTAATCGAACGTGGTGAGGGGGTATACCTCATCGATGAGAACGCTAAAAAGTATTATGACGGCGTGTCCTCATTATGGGTTAATATTCATGGTCATAACCATCCCGTATTAAACCAAGCATTGAAGGAACAAGTGGATAAGATTGCCCATAGTACATTGCTAGGTCTTGTAAGTCCACCATCTGCACAGTTGTGTAAAGAATTAGTAGAGCTTGCGCCAGAAGGCTTAAATAAAGTATTCTTATCCGATGATGGTAGTACAGCTATTGAAGTTGCCATTAAGATGGCTTACCAATATCGTCAACTTGTAGGGCAAACAAAGAAAACTAAGTTCATTGCTCTAAATGCAGGCTATCATGGGGATACATTAGGCACCGTATCTGTAGGAGGTATTCAATTATTCCACCAAGTATTCCATAATTTATTATTCAAACCTTTGACATTGCCAAGCCCTGGCGTATATCGCGACGTAGCTGATCGAGAAAAGGCCTTTGAAGAGTCTTTGGCTGAATTAGAGCGCATCCTCAATGAAGAGGGTGACGAAATCACAGCTCTCGTTATGGAACCATTAGTACAAGCTGCGGCAGGCATGCTCGTAATGCCTCATGGCTATTTGAAACGGGTTCGTGAATTAACGGCGAAACATGATGTATTCCTCATTGTCGATGAAGTAGCCACAGGCTTTGGCCGTACTGGTAAATTCTTTGCCTGTGAACACGAAGGTGTGGCGCCAGACTTTATGACCTTGTCTAAAGGCATTACTGGCGGTTATATGCCTCTCGCTGCCACATTGACTACACAACGTGTATTCGATGCCTTCCTCGGCACATTTGAAGAAAAGAAAACCTTCTACCATGGACACTCCTATACAGGTAATGCCTTGGCTTGTGCCGTTGCATTAGCTTCGTTGAAAGTATTCCGCGATGAAAAGGTTATCGAAGGATTACCTAAGAAAATTGAGGCTTTCACCAATGCATTGAAGCCAATTGAAAACTTGAAACATGTTAAAGAGGTTCGTCAACGAGGTCTCATCGTAGGGATCGAACTTGAAAAAGATGTGGCTACTCATGAAGCATACCGTCCAAATGATGCGGTAGGTGCTAAGGTGGCTATCCTTGCTCGTGAACAAGGCCTCATCTGCCGTCCAATCGGTGATGTGGTGATCCTCATGCCGCCATTGGCGTCCACTGTGGAGCAATTAGAGGATATGGTTCGCATTGTTGGTGAAAGTATCCAACGCGCTACAGAAGAAGAGGGAATCCTCGAAGATTTACGCCCAATAATTCTATAACAATTTACGTCTAAGTATTTTATAAAGATTTAAGGTAAACGTAAAAGCTATATATGTCATGATTCTACGGTTCTAGAGTCGGCGGCATATATAGCTTTTTATATGTTTAGCGTATAATGTTTCGGTAAGTCTTTAAACTATAGACTATACATTGTGAAAATTCGATGATATTTTTGCATATCTATGATACTATATACGTATAAAGGAGGTCATCGTATGGACATTTATGTAATTATGCAAGTTATTATTTTATTTGGTGCCATCTTCCTCGGCGTTCGTCTAGGTGGTATGGGCATCGGTTACGCTGGCGGCCTTGGTGTAGTGTTGTTAAGCCTCGGCATGGGAATGTTCCCAGGGCAGATTCCTTGGGATGTAATTCTCATCATCATGTCTGCTATCGCTGCTATTTGTGCTTTACAACTCGCTGGCGGTCTCGATTATTTGGTGCGTATTGCAGAAGGTATTTTGCGTAAAAATCCTAAGCATATCAACTACTTAGCACCAACAGTTACGTACTTCTTAACGCTATTGGCAGGTACAGGTCATACAGCATTCTCTATGATTCCAGTAATCGTAGAGGTGGCGAAAAGTGAAAACATTAAGCCATCTGTACCATTATCCATCGCCGTTGTAGCAAGCCAAATTGGTATTACAGCGAGCCCAGTATCTGCAGCAGTAGTTGCTATGAGTGGTTTCCTTGAACCATATGGTGTAAACTATCCAACATTGCTTGCCATCTGTATTTCTACAACATTCGTAGCGGTTATGATTACGGCATTTATCATGTCTACCTTTGCAAATAATGATTTGTCTTCCGATCCAGTTTACCAAGAACGTTTGGCAGCAGGTCATGTGGCTCCACCTCGTGAAAAGAGTGCTGATTTCCACTTGAAACCAGGTGCAAAAACTTCTGTATTGATTTTCTTGATTGGTATTATTTGTATCGTATTCTATGCAACTGCCATCTCCAAGAACATTGGTCTTATTAAACCTGTTATTTTTGGTCGAAATGATGCCATCGTTGGTTTCATGATGGTAATTGCAGCGGCTATTACATTCTTCTGTAAAATTGATACAGCACAACTTGTTAATACAAGCACATTTAAATCCGGTTTATCCGCATGTGTCTGCGTATTAGGCGTAGCATGGTTGGGCGATACTTTTGTAAAAGGTCATATCCCTGAAATTAAAGCTCTTGCATCTAGCTTGGTAACAGCATATCCATTCCTATTAGCTGTAGCATTCTTCTTTGCTAGTACATTGTTGTATAGCCAAGCGGCGACTACACAAGCATTGGTACCAGCTGTAATTCTAGCTCTCGGCATTACGCCAGAGAACCCAGGATCCGTATACATTATTATCGCTTCCTTCGCAGCCGTATCTGCACTCTTCGTATTGCCTACATACCCAACACTTTTGGGGGCTGTACAAATGGACGATACCGGCTCAACACGAATCGGTAAGCTTGTATTTAACCATCCGTTCTTCATCCCTGGTGTACTTGCCATCGCGATTTCAGTAGCACTTGGCTTTGTAGTTGCTCCATTGATGTTGTAATGGTGAAAGCTAATTAAGGCTAATACAAAAGATAATAAAATTACAAAAGGACGTATCTCTTAAAGTTACGTCCTTTTTCTTGCATTTACTTATAGATTTTTACAAGCCTTTATTCTTGCAGTTTTTACAGATCCCCGCAATTTCTAGATGATGTTCTGTCACCGTGAAGCCTGCATCTGTTAGTTCCTGTGGTATTTCTACAACAGGACAGGTGTGGAGCGGAATCATGGCGCCACATTTAGTACATACTGCATAGTGACGATGCGTATGAGGGGTTATCTCATAATATGCCATATCGCTGCCCATGAGTGTTGTACGGGTAACAATATCTTTTGTTTCTAATAATTCAAGGGTACGGTAGATAGTTGACATCCATGTGGTGCTACCATCACCTAATCGCTCTGCGATTTCCATAGCAGTAATGGGTTTATCTGTAGTTGTTAATACGGACCAAATGGCTTCGCGCTGTTTGGTCTTTTTTATGCCTTCAGGCCAATTTGTTGTATTCATAACGCTCTTTCGATTCTGTTTTAATACTAAACTTGCGATACACTTGTATAGGTAAATAATTTATTTTGCACAGAATAGCTACCTTATTTTACTAATAGAATAGCTACCTATATATTGATGATTATCTTTGGTTACTTGCTAAATTGCATACGGCGTAGGATAGTTCTGATATTTTTGATAACTAATACTACGAGTAGAATTGCCACCGATGTGAGAGATACAAAACCACCTGGAGCTACGTTGAGATAGTAGGATCCGAATAGGCCGATGACCATGGCTAGCAAACTAAATCCAATAGAACAGAGTAATGTGGTCCTAAATCCTTTTTCTAGTTGTAATGCCGATGCTACAGGTAAGGCAATCATAGCACTTAATACGAGAACACCGACGATTTTAATAGAAATGGATACGGCTGCAGCCATCAAGATAGCAAAGATGTAATTGATAAAATCAACCTTAACACCGGCTACACGAGCTGCCTCTTCATCATAGGCGATGTAGAGGAGTGAGTTATATAAGAAATATAAGGTTAAAACAGATAGAATAGTTAATGCTGCAATGCTAATCATATCTGTTGTATTTACGGTTAAGATACTGCCGAAGAAGAACACATTAGCGTTAGCTTTCAACTTGCCAGAACTAATTAGCGTAATAGCAGTACCAATACTAAGTGACAAGATGATGGTTAGGATCAAATCGAGATGGTGGGAAAAGTATTTCCGCAAGAACTCGATGAGGGCACCGCAAATAGCAGTAAAGATGAAAGCCCCTAAGATAGGATTAGTATTTGTTAATAAGCCTAATGTAATACCTGCTAGCGATGCGTGGCTCATGGTGTCGCCAATCATACTAGACCGGCGAAGTACCATGAAAATACCAATACATGGACATAATAGAGAAATGCAGATGGCTACGAAGAAGGCATTTTGCATGAAATCATAACTAAACATGGTGCACCTCCTTAGTTGTAATATCATCGGCCTGAGCCTGAGCCTGAGCCTGAGCTTGAGGTGTTACATCTGTAAAGCAAGCACAGTTTTCGTGATCCATAGGATTGCGCCCCGTGCTGTGCATGATTTCACTAGCGTATTGCTCAGGAGAGCAAAGGTGACCTTGGCCATTTGCAATGTGGTAGATATTGGTTGAATTGGCTAGGGCCATTTCAAGGTTATGCTCTACGGAGATGATTGTAATATGGTGTACTTGGTTTAACTCGCGCAAAAGGGCGTAGATGCCTTCTTGGCTTTTTCGGTCGATACCAGTTGATGGCTCATCGAGTATGATAAGGTCGGGACTGCCGATGAGGGCACGCGCGATAGATACGCGTTGCGCTTGACCACCTGATAGTTTACTGATTAAACGGTCTTTGAACTCCGTCATATTGGTAAGCTCTAATACGCGATCAACTTCATGTTTGTCTTTAATCTTAAGCAATTTACGGTAGGAATCGAGGATTTCTTTTACCGTAATAGGAAATCCGGCATGGGAGAAATCATTCTTCTGAGACACGTAGCGAATATTATTGGTATCTCGTTTGATAGAGCCTTTTACAGGTGTAAGAAATCCTAAAATGAGGCGTAGCAAGGTACTTTTACCACACCCATTATCCCCAACAATGGATATATAATCACCGCTATGAATATGTAAGTTAAGGTCATTCAACACATAAGGTGGCTGACCTTGGTAGGAAAAATAAAGATGTTCTATGGATAACATATAAAAACCACTTTTCTAATTGACAAAATCTTGAGTAAGTTTATACTATAACTATATTACAAATGCAACTGAGTCGCAACTGCAACTAAAGAATGGTTACTATTCTATGAAAGCATAGCGATCAGGATTTCACAAAGGAGGACTACGATGGTCAAGAAGCTGGTTTTGTTAATGATAGGCATTATGATGGCTGCTTTATTTGCAGGCTGTGGTAATGATGCACCGAAGGAACAAGCAGGTAAGAAGATCCAAGTGGTAACAAGTTTTAATGCCATGGCTGAATTTGCAAAAGCTATTGGTGGTGACAAGGTAGAGGTATCTACTATTATTCCAGATGGCGTAGAGCCACATGATTTCGAGTTGAAACCTGAAAATATGAAACAATTGGCAACAGCTCAAGTATTCGTATACAACGGTTTTGGTATGGAACCTTGGGCACAACAAGCGATTGATGCAGCTAAAAATAGTAAACTCATCACTGTTGTAGCTACAGAGGGCGTAGAAGCTATCAAAAATACTGATCCTGAAGAAATTAAAGAACATGGTGCAGAAGATCCTCATGCATGGTTATCTTTGAAAAATGTGAAAATCGAAGTGAAAAATATTAAAGATGCTTTCGTAAAAGCTGACCCAGCAAACAAAGATTACTATGAAAAGAACTATAATGAATATGTTGCTAAATTAGATGCAATGATCAAAAAATACGAAGATCAATTCGCTAAAGCTCCTCATAAAAACTTCGTTACTGGTCATGCAGCATTTGCGTACTTATGCCGTGACTTTGGGTTAGAACAAAATAGTGTAGAAGATGTATTTGCCGAAGGTGAACCAAATGCGGCTCAATTGGCTGAACTCATCAAATATTGTAAAGAAAACAATATTACTACTATCTTTGCAGAAGAAATGGCTAGCCCAGAAGTTTCTAAAACTTTGGCAAGCGAAGTTGGTGCTAAGGTAGAAACTATTTACACAATCGAAAGCAACGAAGATAATAAAACATACCTAGAACGTATGGATGAAAACCTTACAAAAATTGCAGCATCTTTACAATAAGATGAACGAAAAAGCAGCCCTTATAGGGCTGCTTTTTTTTAGTTCTACGCATTGTGCGTAAGATTTAAAGTTGTAATATCTATAATTTTGGGGCCTATAGTATAATATATATAATGAAAATAAATTAAAAGGAGGTCCAACATGGTTATCACTAATAGATTGGGGATTACCGATTCCCCAACATTGGCTAGAGAAGAAGAACGAATTAGTAAAAAAGCGGCAACAACATTGTTTGAAGAAAACTTACTTAATGATATGCCTAGTGGTACGTGGACTACCTTGCAAAGAATCCATACTATATTATT
Organism: Veillonella sp. ZSJB6; assembly: GCF_051549505.1. Taxonomy (NCBI): domain Bacteria; kingdom Bacillati; phylum Bacillota; class Negativicutes; order Veillonellales; family Veillonellaceae; genus Veillonella; species Veillonella sp. ZSJB6. The sequence continues at coordinate 197,442 of NZ_JBPUGE010000003.1, forward strand.
CCAAGATATATATGATTTTGCTGGTGCATTACGAAGTGTGAATATTGCTAAAGGCAATTTCCGCTTTGTTCCTGTCATGTATCTTGCTGAAGCAGTTAGAACCATTGAAGATATGCCGCAATCTACTTTTGATGAAATTGTAGAAAAGTATGTTGAAATGAATGTCGCTCATCCTTTTAGAGACGGTAATGGTCGTAGTATGCGATTATGGCTTGATCATATGTTGTGTACAGAATTACAAAAGACCATCGATTGGAGTCAGGTGGATAAAGAGCAATATTTGTCTGCTATGGAACGAAGTCCAGTATATGACCTAGAAATAAAAACTGTTCTAGCTAAGGCACTTACGAGTGATATCAATAATCGAGAACTATTTATGAAAGGCCTTGACCATAGTTATTATTTTGAAGGATATCAATTATTTAAAAGTGAAGACTTATAAGGTATAGAATTATGAATGGTATGTTTGGCGCATATATAGAAAAATGGATGCGTTTTATCACTGTTAAAAATATGTTGTTATTAGCTGTAGTATCAGCAATTATAACTGACTTGGGATTATATATATTAACGCTAATTATCCCAAAGAGTCCATTTTTTAAAACATTTATTTGGGAGGTTATAGGCCCTATAGAACTTGAAGCAGTTCCTCTTATAGGATATGTGCTTGGAATTGTAGCGTTTGTTCTTGTATCTTCTGGTATTTTATATGGTATTTTTAAGGTCTTTAAGGGGCAGGTTACATATAAGCAACTTGTGGCAGACATGCTTTTAAATAGTTGTATTACTAGTTGGATTCATTTGATTTTCGTACTTTTTGCTGCGCCTATTTATCTTTTCTTGGATTTACATACTAAAGGCGGATCCGGTGGATTAAGCACCATAGAACTATTTAATGTCATTATCATGGCGCAACTGATGTCTAAGCAATTTGGATTGAGTCCTTGGATAACTGGTATTGCATTTTATATCGTATCCTTTGTCTTTGGCATAGGTGGCATTATGTTGTCTATGTCTCTTTAAATACATATGTAATGGAAATGTTGATAGATGCTATTAGGTGTCTATCAACTTTTTTATTACTATATTTGTTTGCATAATTTACAATAAATTTATATTTAATTTAAAAGTGTATTATGATACAATGATAGAAATATATGTGCTTTTGATGTATTTGGAGGGGAACATATGGAACGAAAATGGTATTTAGATCTTTGGGCACTTATTAGAGCGCCATTTAAACGTGGCATTCCAGAAATCGTTGAATTTGGTACAACTCAACGAGGGTTTGCTTGTGCCATGGGGATGCTTGTTATTAGTATGCTTGTGAGTTGGATTATACAAGCGGGCATGTCCTATTCCCTAGGTGCTTCACCTTTACAGCTAGGAGCTGCGTTGGGAGTTATGGCTGGAGCAGGATTTTTTGCACTAGTCTTTTATGCATTAAGTGCATTTGCTGTATTAGCTATTTATTCAGTGCTCTTTAGTTCAGTGGCTAATAAATTTGGTGCTCATACTAATTATGAGTCTATACTAAAAATTTGTTGGTATGAAAGTGCATATTCTATGTTCATATCCCTTGTTTTATCGATTGTTCAAGTGATTTTGATTCTTATCATTCAAGGGTTAAACTTAGATATTTACGCACCTCAGATTATTTTGCATATTATTAATTTTACCTATATTATTTTGCAAATTGTCTTATACATTTGGTATTTCTGGTTGAGCTTAACACTTATGGCACGTCAAATCGAAAAGGGACGTCTAGCAACATTTGGTATTGGGCTTTTGGCATCTTTAATTCCAGTAGCCTTTATTGGCATATTGGTGGGCATGGTTATGCTTGCTACATCTAGATAATTACATAGTATGAAAAATATGAAAGCAAGGTATGAATATACCTTGCTTTTGTGCTATAATAATGAACAGAGTATGAATTAAAAATAAAATAATTGTTATAAATTCGTAATCGTTGTGTTGTGTGCTGCATCATTCTATATAGAATGGTGCTTATTCTTATTGTGTAAAAGGTGGTGAGAGGCATGATGGGAGGTTTATTAGAGTTCGTTTATCGCTTATTAAACCCCATTGAAGAAAAACATCCGCGCATGTACCACTATGATGTTACCTATGGTCAGCTTGTATGGATGCTGGTATTGTCCCTCATATGTTATCAATTTACCATCGTTGGTGAAAGCGTCTATTTAGACGCTATACGCGCATTTATACGTAATTCATCACTTTTGGTAAAGTGGCAATTGTTTTCACTTCCAGTAGGGCAGCATGAAATACAAGTCTTTTTTGAGCAGCTAAGTAAACCTCGTGAGTTTTGGAATGTAGGTCGTTTTACGTGGGTGATTTTAAAAGCGGCGCTTATGTCTGGTATCTTGATAGGTTACGCTATGTTGCAAAAGCGTAAGTTTTACATTCGCGGCGTAGTAACTGGTGTTTTACACATGATGGCCTTTGCTCAACTAGTAGTAGCTATGATTACTCTTACGGCAGGGATTATGTTGATCCTTACGTCCATACCAATTTTATTGCAAGCCATTATTGGGTTTTGCATGATTGTTTTATGCATTCTTAGTACTGTATTGCTACTACAGACCATGGGGCGTATAGCCGGAGCATGTATTAATGGCAGTTTTTATGAAGGACTAAGCATTATGTTAATCGCTATTTTAGCATCACTATTATGTGAAGTGCTATATACATTAACTCGATAATATATGAGGAGTATTATGACTTGGTATAAGGACATATTACATTTATTTACAAAATTGAGTGACAGATCCTTTCAAAATATTATTAGAAATGGAACCTATACTCGAGCTATACTAAATCTTATAATGTCTACAATTGTATTATATGTGATGACCTATGCTTTGCCGTTCATAGTGAAAGCTGTGTCTCCCGCATTAGGAATAAAACGCATGACTGGTCTCACACATTTTGATCTGGTTAGTGCTTTGGCAAATGCATCATTTTTAATTTTTCAAATTATCATAGGTGCCTTTGTTATATGGCGATTACTAGTATTGCTAGGTGGTACTGGGACCTATAGGGGCGTGATGCGAAACTATATCTATGCCTTAGCTTATACGAATGCACTGCGTACCGTAGTATTAGTGTTGATCCATATAGTGGGGCTCATATTATTTTATCTATCTATGCCGAAATATGTAGGGGATATGGCCTATCTTGTAACCATGTTTAGTCAATATTATGCTGTCTTTATTGGGGCTCAGCTCATGCGCCGCTATGTTGAATTAGGTATCGTAAAAACATATATTATTATGTTTATTGTGGCGTTGCTATCAGTGTCGGTATTGCCTCAATGGATCCGATTTGTACATACCCTAGTTAAATAATATAAGATAATAATGTAGTATAACCGCAAGATGAAAGTCTTGCGGTATTTCTTTGTTTTAATTTATATTAAAATTAATTATACATAATTTAAATTTGGAAATTTATGATATAATTAAATTTATAGTATAGTTGAGAGCGGAGTTAGTTATGGATACGACATTTTTACGAGAAATATCCCTGCTGGTGCGTTCACCGAAGAAGGGAATCGATGAAATCTTCTGGTTTGGTACCCTTGAAAAGGGTATTAAAGCTGGCCTTGCCGGTTGGTGTGCCACTCATATTTTAGGCTTTGCCTTAGGTATTGTATTATTACCGCTAGCCATGACCTTTGGAGGTTTTTTATTTGGCTTTATACCAGCTGTATATGGCATATTTTCTATATTGAGAGAGATTTTAGGCCTTGGAATCTATTGGTTTGTAGGTAGCTTTATACTTTGGAAATTACTGAGCGTTCTTTTAGAGCGTGAATTTGATTTCCAGCAAGTATTAATGGGCACTGCCTATGTGGAAGGCTATACAGGAGCACTTGGATTAGCATTAATTTTGGTATCTATTATTTGCATTTATATTACGCCATTTTTAATGATCCTATTAGTTCCCCTAGCATTAGCTTACGTTGGTGCCGTTATCTACGTAGCTGTCATGCTTTTATCTCGGATTATGAAAGTAGAGCCTATCACTGTAGGCGCTGTATATATAGTTCTATATATTATTAACCTTTTATATAACTGGATTATGCGCATACTCTTTGCGTAAATATATAAGACCTCCTAGTTTTATACTAGGAGGTTTTTATTGCTTTGAATGAAATTTTAGTAAAAGTAGTTTGTCATTATTGAAGAGAATCATAATGTTGTAATAGTAGTTCTACATTGTCTTCATCGTATTCGATTTGTTGGGACCATCTTGCGACTTGTTTAAGCGGTGAACCCTCTATAGCACTTGTGATTAGTATGTATTCTACACCATCTCTTGCGTAGGAGAGGATAGATTCCAAAGAATAGTCTGCTAGCATATCGATTTGACGATATAAGATGTATTGGAACACCTTGTTGAATAGCCCCATATCGTGATTTGCTATATAGCTTTGTACAGCGGTAATAAGTTTTTCTATGTCATGAGATAATGTATTAATTTGTACAGTCCATTCTTCATCGATAGGCTCTGTTGTACCGTATAAATCTAACAGTTTCGCATAATACTGTACATCAGGATTTGGGCTGTATTGAAAGTATGATGAATCTATATCAAGGGCTAATAGTTCAAATATATTCTGAATAATTAAACGCTCGTCAGGACTAAACTCGCTATCATCGTCTTCAATGGTAAAGATTATCTGATCAGATTGAGTATCCTCTGCGAGTAGTTCAACCGATGCTTCGCAGGATAGACCAACCCCACATAGTTCGAGGTCTTCAATATATTTATAGAATCGTGGGTGCATGTGGCATGTATCGCATAGGCCTTCTTCACCGAGTTCGAGCACAACCTTACAGAGACCGTTTTCATTGAGTAACGGACACATTGGTTGCGCTTTAGAAAATACGAAATGGCTGCCTTCATCATCCACAGTGATAGCTTGGCGTAAGCTTTCACCAAGAGGGCCTGTCATGGTGTGATAGCGCTCAGCAGTGACCTTGTCGATATCGATGGTCCAAAGTTGACAACATGTATTTTCACATCGATCTGCTTTGCATTGAAATGTGTGATATATGGTAGGATATAATGAAATCATAATCGGCTCACTTGTAGTAAAAAATATTCTACGTGCATTGTATCATAGGGGAGTTGTCTATGCATTAATATTATAAATAAAGATTAATAAATCGTATTGATTTAGTGTATAATTGTATATATACACACTATGGTCCTGTTTGAGAGATGGAGGAGCCTATGAAATCCTTATTTGTAAAAGGTAGCCTTGTATTAGCCTTGGCAGCAGTGTTTGGTATGCCAAATGCAAGTGCAGCCCATTTAGTAGCGGTAGAACCAACTGTTGCCGTTGTTGATGGAAACCATGCAGCGATTGTAGGTGCCAATGGTTTATTAAATGCATTTATTCAGAATCATCCAAATGCAGCTATCACAGAAATCGCCTTTGATGCGGATGGTGGTCAAATTAGATATGATGTAGATGGTTTTGATGAAAGTGGCAAATATGAACTTACGTATATCTATGCCACAAATCAAATCTTTGAAAAACGTGAAGGTGACTTCCATAAATCTTTAAAGAAAAAATCCTTTGATCCTCGTGAAATCTTACCGCCAGCAGCAGTAGTTAATTTTGCATATGCTCAAACGCAAGGCAAAGCGACAAGCCTTAATGGGTGGTCTGTACAGTATGATAAAGGTAAAATAGTATACAAAGTTAGCTTCGGTACAGAAGGTGACAAAGAGGTAGATGTACGAATTGATGCTATGAATGGTACTTTATTATCTGTTAAATTTGATGATTAAACCTTTCTATAATTAGTAAATACAACTTAATAGTTAAGGGCTTATTATTTTAAATATAACAATTAAACTCCTTAAAACTGTCTTTTTTGTAGTAAATGATAGTTTTAAGGAGTTTTTTTGTGAAAGTTTGCTCATGAAATGGGATGTTTAGATTATGAGAAGTACAATGAGAGGCCGTGGTTCCTTTATACATGGGATATATAGCTTTTTAGATTTGGTTCATATAATACTTAATTGTAAATCGAATACTATAGAATTTCATTTAAATTACATATAAATTCATTTTAGACTCACGCCAAAATAAGCTGGACCGATGGGTTCTACATTTTTATTTCATAGATTATGGATAATATGTGTCCAGTCAAAGGACAGAACTCAAATATATCGGGAATTTCCAGACTATATATCTACAGTCCACGCTAGATATATGTTTTGGAACTATAACGATAACACCGAGTTGGTTAAAAATATATATGCGTAGTTTTGCATATATATGGATTATCAAGGAGGATATTATGAAAAAATCTATTTTGAAAAGTAGTATTGCTTTAGCAGTAGCTGGCGTATTTGGTGCTACTGTAGCAGTAACAGCAGCTGAACAAGCAACACCAGTTCCTGTAACTCAAGAGGTAGCAGCTACTACAGCTCCTGTCGCAGAACCTGCTACTCATCAAGTGGTTCCTACAATTCAAGTAACTCCAGCAGCTAAAGTAGAAGCAGCTCCAGTAGCAGCTAAAACAGAAGCAGCTCCTACAGCAGTTAAAGTTGTACCAACAGCGGCTAAAGTTGAAGTGGCTCCAGTTGCACCAGTAGCTCAAGATACTACACCAGTTCCAACAGCAACTCAAGACGTAAAAGCTCCAGTAGCTCAAGACACTGTAGTTCCAGCAGCAGCTAATCCTGCAGCAGCAACTCCTACAATTGAAACTGCAGCTGTGGCAAAAGCTCCTAGCGAAGCTAAAGTAGTGCGTGCAGCAGATAAAAAAGTAGAAGCTAATAAAGAAGAAAAAAATACTAAAAAAGCGCAAGCACACAAAGCGCCTAAAGTAAAAGCTGACAAAGCAGTTAAAGCTGATAAAGCTGTAAAAGAAACTAAAGAAGTAAAAGCAGATAAAAAAGCTGACAAAAAAGAAACTACTAAAGAGGAAAAAAAAACTCTAAAAGTGGAAAATCACAACCTAGCACAACAAGTAAGCAAGCAGGCGTAGTCGATCAAAATAGTATTTTCGTAATTGGTGCTAATTATTTAATCGACCAATTTGAAAATAAATATGGCGACTCTAAGATTACTAATGTATCCTTCAAAGCTGCCGATAAAACTGCTATCTATGAAGTAGACGGTTTCAATACTAGTGGTGCCCATTCCATGACTCTAGATGTGGCATCTGGTAATGTAACTGAAGGTACTCCTAAAGCATATGATGCATCTATGGAAGCTAGTGCTATTGATGCTGGTACTGTGTTACCTCCACATGTGGCGATCAATGCAGCCTTCGCACAAACTGGCAATGTAGCAACTGGTATTAACTCTTGGTCTGTAGTGAACCAAAATGGTAAACCTATATATACTGTAGAGTTCCATGATGCACAAAACAAACCTGTATCCATTGCATTGGATGCTAAAACAGGTATGGCCGTAAAATAAGCTAATCCTAAGCCTATCCTACTGTAAAGCAAACCCCTTTAATACACGAACACTAAACACATAATACTATACACACTTACACACATACACAACACACATACACAATACACTTACACACACAATAAACAATTACACACACGCAGCCCTCTGGATTGGATAGACAAACATTGACTCTCTCCTATGCCGTCTGTCGTTCAGAGGGCCCCTTATGCATTGTGGTTCCCTCCCAATCATAAGATTATATACTTGGTATATAATACTCTCTCTCACAATAAGAACGTAACTGCTTTACAGTACGCTAGGTATAGGAGAGCAGGAAAGCCCGTAATACATGTAGACCGCTGCATGTATTACGGGCTTTTTCTATGTCCATTCAATATAAAAATGTACCATATAAGAAAAATCCGTAGCAGAAATTGGAAAAGCGCAGATACAATGCATATCTGCGCTTCTTGTATATGGAGCATTTACTATTGGTAACAATAGTTAGTTTTTTATATGTATTGTCGAGGCACGCGTTCTGAGAAACCACAAAAGATTTCATAAGGAATTGTAGATGCAAGAGCAGCAATCTCGAGTGCAGAGATGCTTTCATGACCTTGGGACCCTAAGAGAACAACCTTATCACCAGGTTGTACAGTAATCGTATCTGGAACGGCTACCATGAATTGGTCCATACAGATGCGGCCTACTACAGGACAACGTGTACCATGAATAAGGACCGTACCTCGGTTAGATAAGCTGCGAGGATAGCCATCTGCATATCCCACAGGGATGGTAGCAATCGTCATTGGTTCAGGTGTTACATAGGTAGATCCATAGCCGATACCTTCGCCAGCTTCCAAATGCTGTACATGTACTACTTCGCTATGGAAGGAGAGAACTGGTTTCAAACCCAAGCGATTTGGTACATCAAGGGATGGCATAATACCGTATTGAATAATGCCAGGTCGTGCATCGGTGAATAAGCTATCTTTTACAGATAACAACCCAGCACTATTGGCAAGGGAGAAACGATAGTCCGCATCAGGTCTAAATGCACGAATTTCATCGACCATTTTATGGAACTTTTGTGCCTGCCCATGAGCGTGGCTTTGATCGGCTGCATCGGCGTTACTCATATGAGAAAAGAAACCGTCTACTTCAAGATTTTCATAGGATTCAACGCGTTTAATGAACTCCACAGCATCCTCTGGTTTGATACCGATACGATGCATGCCTGTATCGACAGCGACAGCAACGCGAATGATCATATCGTGGTTTTCCGCTACTTTATCGAGGGCATCTAAATCGGTAGATTCGCATACGGCAGGGATGGAATTCGTGTCTGCTACAAGCTCAAAAGATTGTGGCCGTGTGAGACCTAGTAGGTAGATTGGTACCATAATACCTGCATTGCGAAGCGGAACCGACTCTTCAGGAATAGCAACGGCTAAGGATTCATAACCTTCCTCAACGGCTATACGGCCCATCATAACGCTGCCGTGGCCATAGCCATTGGCCTTGATAACAGCTGTAGATGTGCTCCATTCCGGTAAACTATCTTTAATTTTGCGCAAGTTCTCGCGAACGAGACTTGTATTTATGGTCAAATAGGTGGGTCTCATGGTATTCCTCAATTCTATATAACATTAATCTTATTGTATAACTTTTAGGGAATTAAACAATACTTTTGTGAAAGTTTTATACAGAAATATTGGTATTATTTTGAATTTTATAGCTTTTCTGCATATATTATATACAATAATTGTGAAAGTATACTAATTAATATAGTTAGCTGTGATATTAATAGTATAAATTTATATAAATAATAGTATAATTTATAGTAGGGTATGATATATGCTTTTTCTAGCTAATAGATTGGTTATGAATGATTTAGACAAAATTGTAGTCATCTAACATCGTGAACATAGCCAGATTACTTGTAGGTTTGGAATTAATAAATATGTAATATAGCATCTATGTAGGAGGTTCCCATGAGCGAACGTGTAGTAGTAGTAAACGCAGGTAAAATGAATTATGACCATGCATTAGATTTCTCCATATTATCTAATGATGTACAGGTTTATGACGACAGTACAAATGAAGAGCTTATTGAGCGTATCCAAGGGGCTCGTGTAGTAGTAACAAAAGAGCTTCCTGTTAATGCTGAGTTACTTTCACAATTCCCAGATACAGTAAAGCTCATCGTTGAAGCAGGTACAGGCTATAACAATATTGATCTTAATGCAGCAAAGGAACGAGGGATCACTGTGTGCAACATTCCAGCGTATAGCACAGAGCGTGTAGCGCATACGGTAATCATGATGATCCTCAATTTTGCATCTACAATGCAACAACAAATCGGTATGCTCGCTAAAGGTGATCGCAGCAACTTTACAAAATATTTGCAAGTGAGCCACACAGAAGTGAATGGTAAAACATTAGGTGTTGTTGGTGCTGGCCACATTGGTATGGAAGTGATCAAAGTAGCTAAAGCACTTGGTATGAATATCTTAATCCATACGCGTACACCAAAGGCTGATGGCGACGGCATTCGTTATGTAAGCCTTGATGAATTACTAGAAAATAGTGATTATATTACATTGCATTGCCCGTTGAATGACCAAACTAAGTACATGATTAATAAAGAAACCATCGCTAAGATGAAGCCAAATGCTGTTATCGTCAATACAGGTCGTGGTCCTCTTATTAATGAAGCCGACCTTTGTGAAGCATTAGCGGCTAAACGTATTGCAGGTGCTGGCCTCGATGTACAAGAGGTAGAACCTCCAGCAGAGGATAGCCCTCTATATACATTAGATAATGTTATCATCACACCTCATATGGGTTGGAAAGGTCTAGAAACACGTCAACGTTTGGTAGGCATCATTCGTGACAATGTACAAGCCTTCTTTAAAGGTGAACCTATTAACGTAGTGTCTAAATAAAATAGATATTAGAATAAATAGAATATCAGATTGAACACTGCACTGATAGTAGTGAAAATAGTGTACCAATTATAGATATTTAAATAGTCTATAAATACAATAAGAGCCGTCCCCGGTTGTGTGGGGGCGGCTCTATTGTTTAGGGCTATCATAGATCAAGTTTTTAATATATATGTGTATATATATCAAGGGAGGTAGTTATCCTCGAACTTGATTATGATTGATGTTGTGTTTTGATGGGACTCCACCAATGGCGTCGATAGGCCTTGATGCCTTCCACCACGGTTCTTGTCGCTTTAGCCGCTATATCTTTTGATGCGGCCGGTATGCCCTCTAGGCGATAGGTGAGACCTAACTCCTTATATTTAGCAGTACCCATAACGTGATATGGTAAGCAATCAACGGCTTGTAAATTTTTCAGAGATCCTAGGAAAAAGCCTAGACGATAGTGATGATCTGCATTATCTGTAATCGTAGGGACTACAACGTGACGAACCCAAATGGGAACACCCACGTCTGCCGTCAATCTAGCAAAAACGAGAATGGGCTCTAACGGTTTGCCTGTTAACCACAGATGTTTATCAGGATCGATTTCTTTAATATCTAGGATGACGAGACTAGTGACACTGAGTAATTTACGGTATGCCACCTCTTGGTGGGGATCAAAACAAATTCCACTTGTATCTAAACAGGTATGGACGTTTCTTTCACGGAAATATGTGAAAAGCTCAGTAACAAAGTCGATTTGCATTAGAGCTTCCCCACCTGTGACGGTGATACCACCATTAGTATAAAATTGGCGGTTACGTTCGTACTGGTCCCACAACTCCTCTACAGTCATGAACTTAACATCATCGCTAGTTTCATTCCATGTATCGGGATTGTGGCAATAAGCACAACGCATGGGGCATCCTTGGAGAAAAACCACCATGCGCATGCCTGGACCATCAACCGTACCCATCGTTTCAACCGAATGAATACGTCCTGTCATAGTAAACCTCGATTAGATTTGTTGATGGAATGTACGGGAAATAACTTCGTCCTGTTGTTGTTTTGTCAATTTGCTGAAGTGCACTGCGTAACCAGATACACGAACAGTTAATTGAGGGTACAACTCAGGATGTTTTTGAGCGTCTAACAATGTTTCACGAGTGAACACGTTAACGTTCAAATGATGACCGCCTTTTTGGGAGTAGCCATCCAATAACTCTACCAAGTTATCAACTTGTTGTTGGTTGCTCATGGGTATTGCCTCCTTTCAACCAAGACTAACACTCGTATCGGTGCCGGTGAAAGCAGTCCGATACTATGGAAGACGTTAATTATCTTCCTTTATAGTAACATTCGGTTCACTACACGCGAAGTTTGTATTGGAGTTAGGTAATTGCGATGGATCTAACTCAATATCAAAATCGCTGAGGGACACAAATGTTTCACCAGATTTACCTAATGCGTCAGGAATGATAGAGAAGGTATTGGAAATACCATCGGAGCTATCACGCCATGGCATTTTTGCTACGGATGCCAACGAAGAAATAGCACCGTGAGTATCACGACCATGCATTGGGTTAGCACCAGGAGCGAAAGCTTCACCAGCTTTACGACCATCTGGAGTGGAACCTGTTGCAGTACCATATACTACGTTGGAAGTAATTGTTAACAAGCTCATAGTAGGAACGGATTGACGGTATGTAGGATGTTTACGAATCTTGTTCATAAATGTGGAAACAACCTTTGCTGCCAAGCTATCTACACGATCGTCATCGTTACCATATTTAGGGAAGTCCCCTTCGATTTCGAAATCAACAGCGATGCCGTTTTCGTCGCGAATAGGTTTTACCTTAGCATATTTAATAGCGGACAAGGAGTCAGCTACTACGGATAAACCAGCAATACCAGTTGCGAACCAACGAGTTACCTTGCGGTCATGCAATGCCATTTCTAGTTTTTCGTAAGCATATTTATCATGCATGTAGTGAATGATGTTCAATGCGTTTACATATACGCCTGCTAACCATTCCATCATGTCGTCGAATTTTTCCCATACTTCGTCAAATTCTAAGTATTCAGAAGTGATAGGGCGGTATTTAGGACCAATTTGTTTTTTCAATTTTTCATCAACGCCGCCATTAATCGCGTAAAGCAAGCATTTTGCAAGATTGGAACGAGCGCCGAAGAATTGCATTTCTTTACCAATACGCATTGGAGATACGCAACATGCGATAGCGTAGTCATCACCAGAGTTAGGACGCATTAAGTCGTCGTTTTCGTATTGGATGGAAGATGTTTCGATGGATAATTTCGCACAGAAGCGGCGGAAGCCGATAGGCATGCGAGGGGACCACAATACAGTGAGGTTTGGTTCTGGAGCAGGACCAAGGTTAGTCAATGTATGTAGGTAACGGAAGGACATTTTGGAAACCAATGTACGGCCGTCAGTACCCATACCACCGATGGATTCTGTAGTCCAAACAGGATCGCCTGTGAACAAGTTATTGTATTCGTGGATACGTGCGAAGCGAACCATACGTAATTTCATGATGAAATGATCTACGAATTCTTGAATTTGTTCTTCTGTATATGTACCATTGCGAAGGTCACGTTCTGCGTAGATGTCGAGGAATGTAGAGTTACGGCCGATGGACATAGCAGCACCATTTTGCTCTTTAATAGCGCCAAGGTAGCCGAAGTAAATCCATTGCATAGCTTCTTTAACATCTTTAGCTGGTCCAGAAATATCGTAACCATAAGACGCAGCCATTTCTTTCAATTCCTTCAAGGAACGAATTTGTTCTTGGATTTCTTCGCGATCGCGAATTACATCTTCAAGCATATCGCCCATTGTGATGCTAAATTGTTCTTTTTTGTCTTCGATAAGGTAATCAACACCATACAACGCGATACGGCGATAGTCACCGATGATACGGCCACGGCTGTAAGCATCAGGCAAACCAGTTACGATGTGAGCTGTACGAGCGGCACGCATTTCTGGTGTGTACACATCAAATACACCATCGTTATGAGTTTTACGATGTTTTCTGAAGAAGTCTTCTGTTCGGGGATCCATTTTGAAGCCGTATTCTTCAATAGCGGATTTCGCTGTGCGCAAGCCACCATAAGGGAACATAGCGCGTTTTAAAGGTTTGTCAGTTTGTAAACCAACGATTGTTTCAAGGTCTTTGTCGATATATCCTGGCGCATGGGCAGTAATGTGTGTGGCCACGGAAGTATCGGCATCGAGCATGCCGCCTTTTTCACGTTCTTCTTCGTAAAGCTTCATTACTTGGTCCCATAATTTTGTCGTTCTTTCTGTAGGACCAGCAAGGAAGGAATCGTCCCCTTCATAGGGGATATAGTTTCTTTGAATAAAGTCGCGTACGTCAACGGCTTTATCCCACACACCTGTGTTAAAATCTTTCCATGCAGTATGTTGCATTTTGCACCTCCATAAAAGGATATAACTATAGATTTCTATGCCTATAGTGTACAATGTTTGTCTCGATTTCACAAATTTTAAATGATATATATTTTCAATACATGCTATGCAATTTTCGTAAGAATAGTTCTTATTTAAAATCCTACAATAATGGGTTCATCATTTAAAATCCAGTGATTATAACGTTTAAATTGAAAAGTATGGGGATGTACACCTGGATTTTTGATTTTTATATTATCTTTAAATAATGAAAATTTATATCAATAAATAGAAAGTATTAGATATAGTGTGATGTACATTCTTGGAATCCTAGGGCCTTATTATGGTAATATTTAGATAGTATTAATTTAGGAACTATGTAGAAAGGTGGATGCTAATGACAAATCGAATGAAAGCTATCTTAGGAGCATCTGCTACCATTGCCGTATGGGCTACGGCGTTCCCTTTTGGAAAAGTGGCATTGCAATCTGTAGACGCCTTGACCCTATCTGTAGCAAGAGTTGTAGGTGGTGCTATACTCATGCTGATTATTGGTGTATTCAAAGGTTTACACATTCCTACATCTTGGCGTGAGTGGGGCATATATATTTTATTAGGTGCTACGGGGAACTTCGTTTACCAAGTCGTATTTAATGAAGGGCTTCGCACAATACCAGCAGCTACATCGAGTATTATCATGGCATTGACTCCGATGGTAACAGCTCTGATGGCATTGTTTGTTTATAAGGATAGAATACGTCCTATTGGTTGGCTTTTCACCGTAACAGCCTTTGTAGGTGTAGCGGTTATTATTCTTTGGAACTCAACTCTAACGATTCCTATGGGGGCCATATGGACGTTGATAGGGATGGTACTATTTGCAATTTATAACATTCTGAATCGCGGGCTTAGCTTGAAAGGGTATAACTCTATCACCATCGCCATGTGGTCCATGTTTACCGGTGCCATCATGGCATTGCCATTTGCAGATCACGCTATTGATATGATTGTAGCCGCACCTATTAGTGCAAAGCTTGCTATGCTGTACTTAGCATTCTTCTCCAGTGCACTAGGATTCGTATTCTGGAGCTATGCCTTTGAACATGCCGAAAAGGTGTCTGATGTAACTAATTTTATGTATATCTCGCCGATTGTGGCAGCCATAGTAGCGGCCTTTTTATTGGGCGAAATACCAAATATGGGCCTCTATATTGGGGCACCTGTTATTTTAGGATCCCTATATCTATTTAATCGATATAGATAAGTTAATTTTGTTAGAGTTTGAATCATCTAGATCTGATGTAAAAGATATAAAAATAGGGATGTAAACCCTTATAATATAAGCGTTATATAAAAGAGAACCTTAACCCATTGATGGTTAAGGTTCTTTTTTGTTTGACAGTCCTTATAAATTGTAGTAATCTAAGTACATAATTAAAACATACCTTAAAGATATGTTTTAAGGTTAAGATTAATTCCTACCATATTGTAGGGAAAGAGGTGGTACAGTGATTGCTATACGAAATGTAACGAAAGAGTTCGACGTTAATAAGCAAAAGGTTACTGCATTATCTGATGTAAACTTTACCATAGAAAAAGGCGACATATTTGGCATTATTGGCTTCAGTGGAGCTGGTAAATCTACACTGCTGCGCATGATTAATGCCTTAGAGGTACCTACCTCTGGTCATGTTGAAATAGATGGTGTGAATATCAATAGTTTAAGTTTTAACGAGCTTAGAAAAGTGCGTAAGCGCATCGGCATGGTATTTCAACAGTTCAATTTGTTGAATGCTAAGTCTGTATATGATAATGTGGCGATTCCATTAATTCTAAATAAAGTTCCTAAATCAGAGATTGATAAAAAGGTTAAAACCTTGTTAGACTTTGTTGATTTAGGGGACAAAGCAAATGCCTATCCTGGAGAATTATCTGGTGGTCAAAAGCAGCGCGTTGGTATTGCCCGTGCGTTAGCTACAGATCCATCGATTCTTTTATGCGATGAAGCAACAAGTGCTCTTGATCCAGATACGACAGAGTCTATTCTTCAATTATTGGAGCGCGTTAATCGTGAACTTGGGGTAACGGTGGTTATCGTCACTCATGAGATTGATGTAATTCAAAAAATTTGTAATCGCGTTGTGGTTATGGAGCATGGAAAGCTCATAGAGAGTGGCTCCGTACTTGAGGTGTTTAGTAAACCTAAACATGAAACAACAAAGCGATTTGTACGTACTGTAATTCCTGATGAAATTCCATCAACAGTGAAACATACCTTGGCTTGTGATAAACGGCCATATACAATTCTTAAGATGCATTTCTTAGGAAATAATACGACCGATAATGTTTTATATCATATTAACAAAACCTTTGATTTAGAAACAAGTGTGTTATTTGCTACCGTAACAGAGCTAGAACATACAGTACTTGGTATTTTTATTGTTCAGTTTATTGGTGATGATCTTGAGGTGGGCAAGGTAAAAGAATATCTTGTAACCCAAGGCATTGAATGGCAGGAGGTGGCACTATAATGGACTTCTTCATGCAAGAACTTGGTGTTCCAGGTTCGCAGTTATTACTAGCTGCAGAACAAACATTATACATGGTGTTTCTGTCTCTCTTCATCGGCACCATACTAGGGCTGATTATCGCAGTTACACTAGTGGTAACAAATCCTAATGGTATTGTCAAAAACAGCATTGTTTACACCATTACAAACACAATTGTTAATATTGTGCGTTCTGTACCATTTATTATCTTAATGGTGTTTATCTTACCGTTGACTAAGATGATTGTTGGTACTCGGGTTGGTACAACGGCGGCTATCGTACCACTTGTTATATTCATTGCGCCTTATCTTGCTCGACTCTTTGAAAACTCTATTTTAGAGGTTAATAAAGGCATTATCGAGGCTGCACAATCGATGGGTGCATCCCATTTTGAGGTGATTTGGCATTTCCTTTTACCAGAGGCAAAGGGTTCGCTTATCTTATCCATTACAACAGGTACTATTGGCCTTATTGGTGCTACTGCTATGGCTGGTGCCATTGGCGCAGGCGGTGTAGGTGACTTGGCCCTTACCTATGGTTATGAGCGGTTGAACTTCCCATTGATGTTATTTACTGTTGTTATTTTGATTATCTTTGTTCAAATTATTCAAACAATAGGTAACTACTTTGCACGTCGTGCGCGTCGTTCCTGATTTGATGAAATAGATTTTGGTTATATTGATTGTGAAAGTATAGGAGAATGTACTATGAAATTTAAAAAACTCCTTGCCCTTGGTGCGGCATTAGTATTTAGCGTAGCTTTTATCGCAGGCTGCGGTTCCAATAATAGCGATAATGGTGCTAAAAAGGAATTATCCTATAGTAAGTCTCAAGGCCCTTACTCTGAATTATTTGAAAAAGGTGTTAAACCAATTTTGGAAAAACAAGGCTATACCTTTAAAGGTGTAGATATGTCTGACTTGGTACAAGCGGACCAAGTGTTGAGCGATGGTGAAGTAGATTTCAACGTTGAACAACATACAGCATACATGAAAAACTTTAACGAAAAACAAAATGGTCATCTTGTAGCGTTGACTCCAATTCCAACTGTACCAGCGGGTATCTTTAGCGGTTCCAAAACATCTTTAGACCAAGTGGCAGATGGTGATACTATTGCAGTACCAAATGATGCATCTAACATGGCTCGTGCCTATGCGTTGTTGCAAAAAATCGGTTGGATTAAACTTGATCCTAACAAAGATTTAGCGACAGTAACACAAGCAGATATTATTGAAAATCCTAAACATCTTAAATTTACAGAAATGAAATCCCTTACAATTCCTTCTGTACGTACTGATTTTGACTATATTGTTATTACCGGTGCTATCATCTATAATGCAAAAATTGATCCTAAATCTGCATTAGCAAATGAAGATGTATTGCCACAATGGTTGTTACAACTCGTAGTTAATGAGAAGAACAAAGATGCACAATGGGCAAAAGACATTGTAGCTGCTTACCACTCTCAAGAATTCAAAGACTACATGGAAAAAAATAACAACGGCCTATGGTTTGTACCAAAAGGTGAATAGAATATAGAAATATAAAAGACCCCCTAATAAGTTTTTATTTATTAGGGGGTCTTTGTTTGTCGGGAATAATCTGAGCTCATTAGTATCTGCTGCAAGTAGGGTAGTTACCTTTGGTAGACTTCCTTATACGGTCATGCCTGCCGCATAGTTTTCATAGAGTTCTTTATAGTGACCGCCGCGTTCGATTAGTTCGTGATGTGTCCCTTGTTCTACAATGGTACCGTTTTCTACTACGAGTAGGAAGTCCGCATTTTTGATTGTAGACAAGCGATGGGCGATGACGATACTTGTACGTCCCTTGAGGAGGGTATTCATGGCTTTTTGAACCTCTACCTCGGTACGAGTATCTACGTTAGCTGTCGCTTCGTCTAGGATGAGAATAGTTGGATCTGCCAAGAAGGCACGAGCGATAGTAATTAATTGGCGTTGGCCTTGTGATAGGTCATCGCCGCCTCGTTTGAGAACTGTATCATAGCCATCTGGCAAGGTTCGGATAAAGTGATCTGCCATAGCGAGTTTGGCAACATATTCAATCTCTTCACGACTAGCATTTGGTTTGCCGTAGCCAATATTATCGGCGATAGTGCCCGTGAAAATCCAAGCATCTTGTAATACCATGCCTACCGTATTGTGTAAGCTTTCACGAGACACATCGCGAATATCGATACCATCGATGGTGATTCGGCCATTTATAATGTCATAGAAGCGCATGATAAGGTTTACCAAAGTAGATTTACCAGCACCTGTAGGGCCTACGATGGCCACCATGGAGCCGCCAGGAATGTGGATGTTAATATCCTTCATAAATACATTGGACGGCGTATAGCCAAAATCAACATGCTCAAAATCGATTGTGCCTGGATGTGGTGTTGTATCACCTAATGTTTTATTTCCCTTATCGATTTCAGATGGTGTATCAATGACTTCGTAAATACGTCCCAAGGCCGCAGAAGTTTCTTGGAATTTTGTGAGTATATAGGAACTGCGAGATAGAGGGTCCGAAACTTGACCTACATAGAGGAAGAAGGCTTGGATATCACCGATGGAAATAGAACCTCGTAACACCATGAGACCCCCTTGAATTGCAACGAGGCAATAGGTGATTTGATTTAAAAACTTAACGAGTGGTTCTACGAGCTGACTGGTGAAAGCCGCGCTTCTCATACTTTTAAATAGATTATCGTTCAGAATATTTACTTGGTTAGTCGTAGTTTCTTCAAGGCCAAAGGTTTGGATAATCGGTTTTCCTACTACAATTTCCTCTATGCCACTGTTGAAAGCTCCTAAGGCACTTTGGTTTTTGAGATAGACCCGACGAGCCCGTTTAGAGAGCCATGTTAAACATAGGATACCAATACAAATAATGGCGATGATAGAGATGCCTAGCATAGGGCTAATCCAAATCATCATCGCCGTGGCACCTATAATGCCGATAATGGCAGATACAAGACCTGGTACGCCTTCACCTATAGTTTCTGCAACTGCATCTAAGTCAGAGGTGAGACGGCTTAGTAAATCCCCACGTTGGTGATCGTGAAAGTACTCAATAGGTAATGAATATAAATGAGTGCTCATGCGTGTGCGCAAAGCGAGCACTGTTTTTGAGCCAATAGAGGCCATCATGTATTCGCCAAAGTAGGTGAATAAGGCGTGGCCCCCATAAATGGCAATAATCCAGAGAATAATAGTATCAATGGAGGCGAATATTGTATTAATGTCTTGGTCTGTTTGCAAGCCACTAACAATAGCATCTACAACCTTGCCAAGTAATACTGGTGCGGATACCTCAAACATAGCGGCCGTAATAAGCGCTAAGATGAGTAGTGCTAGCCAACCCCATTGGCTTTTAGATTCCATCAGGAAACGGTGTAATGGGCTCATGCTGTCACCTCCTGAGATGCTAAAATTTGTTTATATACTGTAGAGGTTGCTGCTAATTCGTCGTGAGTGCCATACCCTGCAATTTGACCACGGTTGATGATTAATATATGGTCTGCTTTTTTAGCAGCACTTACTTTTTGCTCTACGGAAATGAGGGCAGGGCGGTTATCCTTTTGTAACTCCTCGTGCAATGCTGTGCGAACTGCACGTTCTGTGGTGCCGTCCAGAGCGGAGAAGCTATCGTCGAATATAAATAAATCTGGTTTGCGCACAAGAGCTCTAGCCATGGCTAGGCGTTGGCGCTGGCCTCCAGATAGATTAGTACCCCCTTGAGCAACCATATATTGGTAGCCACCTTCAAGGCGATTGATAAATTCGTCTGCTTTAGAGAGGTGACACGCATTTTCTACATCTTGAGCGGTAATTTCCTGTTTTGGTGCTGCACCATATCGCACATTCATGTCTACCGTGCCAGTGAATAAGTAAGCTCGCTGTGGCACATAGCCGATGCGGGCACGCAAGTCATCCACATTCCATTCATAGATGGATTTGCCTTCAAATAGAATGTCTCCAGACTCAATGGAGAAGAGGCGAGGGATGAGATTGGTAATGGTACTTTTACCAGATCCAATATCGCCCATAATGGCTAAGGTTTCGCCATGATGTACGGTAAAGGAGATATTCTCTAGCGCAGGAGACTCCGCATTATCGTAACGGAACGTAACGTTGCGGAACTCTAAAAGTGGTATATCATCAGTTGCAGTTGGATTTTCCATAGTATTTTTGTTCTCCTCTTGGCAAGTGTCATGCCTTGCAGATGGAGAAGTTGAAGTGGTAATACTGTCATTATATGGTTCAGGGAATGTATCTGTGTTTTCATGTTCTAACAACTCTCGAATACGGGTGTAGCATACGATGGCTTCTGGAATGTCGATGATGACGAAAATGGCCATGAGCATGCTTAAGAGAATCAGGTTAGCGTACTCGATAACGGCAATGATGTCACCTACTTGTAGAGAACCTAGACTGACGTTATAGCCACCGACCCAAAGAATGGCAACGGTACTCATATTAAATAGAATTAATATGGTCGGTAAACCGATGGCAAAGGTTTGGCGCAACCGCTTATTGAGTTGGGCCGTTTCTGTAAAAATACTAATTTCTTTTTCGTTTTCATAGGTTCTTCTGTTGAAAGCTCGAATCACTGGCATACCAACGATATGATCTCGAACTAGATCTGTAATATCATCTAATTTGAGTTGCATCGCCTTAATCAGTGGTAAGGCACGGCTTTCAATAAAGATAATAGTAAGTATCATACAAGCCATAACGGCAAGAATGACGAGGCCGAGTTGCCAGCTTTTATAGAAGGTGAGCCCGAGGCCGACACAAATCATGAGGGGCATAGGGAGAATCATATTTAATCCTTCACCGAGAACGGATTGAATTTTCTCTACATCTCGGCTTGTGCGCATCAATATGGTGCCAGTACCGAAGTGTGTGAAGTCTCGAAGGGAGAAGTATTGTAAGGCTTTTACCAAATCATTGCGCAGTTCCTTGCCCATAGAGGCAGAAATGTGAGCACTCATAGCAACACCTAAGATTGCGGATAATACTGTTAATAGTGCCACAACAAGCATGTTTATGCTAGAGCTAGTGATCATTTCTAAATCGCCACGGAGTACGCCATCATTGATGATAAAGGCCGTTAGCGTTGGTATATATAATGTACCTGCCACAGTGAGTAACGAAAGGATCGATACGATGATGGTAGGAAACCATAATGGTTTTATGTAATGTATAAATGGTTTCATTTAAATCCTTTTAGTAAATTGCATTAAATTAATAATTTTCGATATTTATATTATATTGCATAAAATTAAAAACGACTAGTTTAATAAAACCTATTATAAAAAGTTTAGTATCTATTAATAACTGTTATGTTTTATGTTATGTACTGATATTAAAAATTTTGATATACTAGACAAGCATTTTTTTTGCAATTTTTGTTTTGAAGTAGTAAGGAGAGTTTCTAATGAAGTTGAATTGGAAATTATTCGCACCGCTTGTAGTAGCTATTCTTGTATGGCTCATCGGTGCTCCTGAAGGCCTTAGCGCAAATTCTTGGATTTACGTAAGTATTTTCGCGGGCCTCGTGGTAGGTTTGATTTTAGAACCAATGCCACCAGCTTTTATCGGTATCATTGCAGTTACCGTATCTATGTTGTTTAAAGTAGGTCCTGCACCTGTTGTAGATAAAGCAACTGGTGTAGCAAAGGCGATTACTGATGCACAAGCTATCAGTTGGGGCCTCAGTGGTTTCTCTAATGCCATCGTATGGTTGATCTTTGCAGCTTTCATGATCGGTATTGGTTATGAAAACTCTGGTCTTGGCCGTCGTATTGCCTTGTTCTTGGTAGCAAAGCTTGGTAAGTCCTCTTTAGGTCTTGGTTATGCCATTGCTATTACTGACCTTGTGTTGGCTCCATTCATTCCAAGTAATGCGGCTCGTTCCGGTGGTACGATTTATCCAATCGTATCTAGTATTTGCCCAATGTTCGATTCCTATCCAGATAAGAACCCTCGTAAAATTGGTTCTTATTTGAACTGGGTAGCATTGGCAACTACATGTGTATCTAGCTCTATTTTCTTGACTGGCGCAGCGCCAAACCCATTGGCTCTAGAATTGTCTGCTAAATCTGGTATCGTAGCTGCTAACTGGGGCACATGGTTCCTTGCATTCTTGCCAGTAGGTCTTATTTTGTTCATCATCACACCATTATTGACCTATGTATTCTGCAAACCAGAGGTAAAAGGTTCCCCTGAAATTGCAGCATGGGCAAAGGATGAGTATAAGAAATTAGGCTCCATGACACGCAGTGAAATCTTCATGGCCTTGATTTCCGTGTTGGCTCTTGTGTTGTGGATTGGTGCTTCTACCTTTAAAGTAAACCCTACAACAACAGCTTTAATTGTTATTATCTTGATGATTTTTACTAAGATTATGACATGGCAAGACTTCCTTGCTAACAAACCGGCATGGAATGTTTTGACTTGGTTCGCTACACTCGTACCTATGGCTGCGGGTCTTAAAAACGTAGGTTTCTTAGAATGGCTTGCTAAATCTGCAGGTGGCTCTCTAGTTTCTTTGGATCCAACAATGGCTGTTCTAGGTTTGTTACTTGCATTCTGCTTGCTTCGTTACTTCTTTGCTTCTGGCACTGCTTATGTAACAGCTATGGTAGGCTTGTTTGCTACTCTAATTCTTCAAATTCCTGGTATTGATCCAGCTCAAGTTATGTTGATTCTGTTAGTGCCAATGGGTATTATGGGTATCCTTACACCATATGGTACTGGTCACAGCCCAATCTGGTTTGCTAGTGGCTACAACAAAGGTCCTGAATTCTGGAAATTGGGCGCAATCTTTGGGATTATCTACCTCACAGTATTCATTGTGGTAGGCATTCCATGGATTGAGTTCGTAATGCCACTTTTAGGATAAAGTGCTCCGCCGCATTGTATCTCCTTGCGCTCCATCCTGACGCAAGTCGCTTAGAAGATACAATGCGGCTTCTTTTTATCCTGAAATGGCAATACTCACTTCGAGGAGCAAGTCGCTGGACAGACATATGGCGGCTTTTTCTATCATAAAATGGCAAAACTCCACAAAACTCGACAAATCTAAAAAAATAAATATAATAGTAGAGTGATAGTGAATTTCTTGTCTAGTTTCTGATGGAGGTGTTTGTTATGTCTGCTTCAGAGCGTGTGGTACAGTCGATTTTGTATGAGGTTGGTTGTATTTTAATTGGTTGTTTGGTGATGTTGTTTGTTCCGCATGATGGACAGCCTTTTGTATTGATGGTTATTTTTTCCTTGCTAGCTATGGTTTGGAATTTTGTGTTTAACTGGATATTTGATAAACTAGTACCAGGTGATCGATTAGAGCGGGGGCCTGTAATCCGTACTATTCATGCGGTATTGTTTGAAGGTCTATTTATGTTTGCTACTGTACCGATTATTATGTACATGATGCATATGAGTTTTTGGATGGCTTTTGTGACAGATATAACGATGACATTGGTTATCTTAGGTTATACTTATGTTTATAATTGGGTATATGATCGGGCACGTCTATATTTTGTAGAGGCTTAGTTTTACTATATGAGGTAAGTACCTCTTAAAAATCTATATTGTATAGTAGGAGGTTCTTATGTCTACCAAATCTATTACGGGCACAGGCCTATTGTTGGCTGTAGCCTTATTGGCGCAAAGCTTGCGCCTTATTTTCCCATTTATTCCTAACCAGGTGAGTATGTTCCTCATCGGTTCCATCACGTCTGCTACGTTTGTACTAGCCACATGGCGCTATGGTTGGAAAAATGGTCTCGTTATTGCTTGGATTGCGCCTGTAGTAGCGCATTTACAAGGTATGTTGCCGTTGCCACCGTTTATTTTAATTACCGCTCTTGGCACGACTGCTTATGTATTTGTGGCCCATTGGTTACAACATAAACCGAAGGTATTGCTTATTGTTGTGGCGGCTTTAGTGAAAGCAGGTGTTCTATTCGGCGGATATTCTTTGTTCTTCTCTCTATTCCAATTTCCACCGAAGATTGTAAATACTATGTTGTTTGTGTCTAGTTGGCCGCAACTAGTGACGTCTTCTTTGGGCATTATCTTGGCATTGCTTATTACAAAACGTACAAAAAATTAGGCTAACTTAACCTAGAGTTATGGCAAGCCATTCAAAATAGATATGACTTTTCAGGGGCACTCATGGCGTATGAGTGCCCATTTTTGTTGACCTTAATCATTGTCTACTTTTATAATTAATATATTGTATACAAATATGAGGAGTTGAATGGAATGAAATTTAATACAAAATGCGTTCATGGCAGCGGTAAACCAGATAGCACTGGTGCAATTTCCCCTGCAATTTATATGTCTAGTACATTTTCCCATCCAAAGTTGGGTGATACAACAGGATATCAATATACACGTGAGTCTAATCCAACACGGGATCGTTTGGAACAATTGATTGCAGGTCTTGAAGATGGTAAGGATGCATTGGCATTCTCTTCCGGCATGGCCGCAGTGGACGCTGTATTCCATCTATTCTCCCCTGGGGATCACATCATTTTAGGTGATGATTTGTACGGTGGTTCTATCCGTATGTTCACAAATATTTACGAACAAAACGGCATTGAGTTCACCTATGTTGGTACATCCGATCTTGATGCGGTGAAAGCAGCTTTCAAACCAAATACAAAGGCTGTTTATATTGAAACTCCAACAAATCCGATGATGGAGATTACTGATATTCGTGCTTTGTGTGCCTTAGCTCATGACCGCAATGCACTAGTCATTATCGACAATACATTCTTAAGCCCTTACTTCCAAAAACCATTGAACTTAGGTGCCGATATTGTCGTTCATAGCGGTACTAAATTCATCGGTGGTCATCATGACGTTATTTCTGGTTTCACCATTGTAAATGATGATGAATTGGCTGCTAAATTGCGCTTAACTTATAAAACTGTTGGTGCTTGCTTATCCGCTATGGATAGCTGGCTCGTTATCCGCGGTGTAAAAACATTGGCACTTCGCATGGAACAACACCAAAAGAATGCCATTGCCCTTGCTGAATGGCTTAAAAAACAACCTAAAGTTACAAAAGTATTGTTCCCAGGCCTTCCTGAACATCCAGGCTATGAAATCAATAAAGCCCAAACTACAGGCTTTGGCGGTATGTTGTCTTTCGAAGTAGATAGCGAAGAAACAGCTAAACAAATCTTAGAAGGTATTAAGCTTATCCAATTTGCTGAAAGTCTTGGTGGTACTGAGTCTTTATTGACATATCCTGTAACGCAAACTCATCCGGACTTAAAACCGGAAGATGCAGAACGTAAAGGTATTACACGTCGTTTATTGCGCTTATCTGTAGGTATTGAAGATACAGACGACTTGATTGCAGACTTGGAACAAGCTTTCAATAAATAAAGGAGTTCCTATGGGACAATATAATTTTGATCAAATTTTAGATAGAACGCACACAAAATCCTTGAAATACGATTTTGCTGTGAAGCGCGGTAAACCAGCTGATGTGTTGCCATTCTGGGTGGCAGACATGGATTTTGAGGTGCCACCTGAGTTGAAGCAAATCTTATTAGACCGCGTGAACCATGGCGTATTCGGTTATACAGAATCCGATGATGAATACTTTGAAGTATTACAAAACTGGTTCACTACGCGCTTTAACTGGACACCAGAACAAAAATGGCTCGTTAAAACACCTGGTATCGTCTTTGCCTTGGCTATGGCGGTTCGCGCTTTCACTAATGAAGGGGAGGGCGTGCTCATCAATCAACCGGTATACTATCCATTTAGCATGGTTATCGATGATAACGATCGCCGCCTTATCAATGTGCCATTAATCAAAGGGGAAGAAAAATATACCATCGATTTTGAGGGCATTGAACGCGCTATCGTGGAGGAAAATGTAACATTATTCCTCTTGTGCAACCCGCATAATCCTGTAGGCCGCGTGTGGACTGAGGACGAGTTAAAACGTCTTGGAGACATTTGTATTAAACATAACGTACTCATCGTGAGCGACGAAATTCACGCTGACTTTGTTTGGAAAGGTCATACGCACAAGGTTTTTGCTGATCTTGGTGAAAGCTATGCAGAACATTGTATCGTATGTACAGCGCCTAGTAAGACTTTCAACATCGCTGGCTTACAAGTAAGCAATATTTTCATTCCTAATGATTCCTTACGTCGTCGTTTTATCAAAGAAATAGACCGAGCTGGTTATAGTCAATTAAATACAATGGGCATCGTTGGTTGCGAAGGGGCCTATAAAGTGGGGGCACCTTGGCTCGACGAGTTGAAAGAATATATTCAAGACAACATTCAGTTTACCATTGATTATGTGGCAAAATATATGCCAAAAATTCACGTATATCGTCCGGAAGGGACATATCTCATGTGGCTAGATTGTTCTAAGTTGCCATTGAGCCCTAAGGAACGCGATGAATGGATTATCAATGAAGCTAAGTTGTGGCTAGATACGGGCTCTATGTTCGGTGTCGATGGGGAAGACTTTGAGCGCATCAATGTAGCATGTCCTCGTAAAACATTAGAAGAAGGCCTTGAAGCTTGGCGTCGTGCCTACGAGGCTAGAGGCTTTTAATAATATTGGGTAGAGTGTTTAGATTAGGTTATCAAATTGTTTAGTGTGTAGAGGTGATAGTATGCCTATTAAAGTAATAAAAAATTTACCGGCCATTACGAAATTAGCTCAAGAGAACATTTTCGTTATGGATACAGAACGGGCGGAGACTCAACAAATCCGACCTTTGCAAATATTGCTAGTCAATTTGATGCCTACTAAAGAAGTTACAGAAACTCAAATCTTGCGTGCTCTTAGTAATAGCCCATTGCAAGTGAACTTAACATTGTTGCATACTGCATCTCGTAAGGCTAAAAATACAGATGAGCAATATTTAGATACCTTCTACCGCACCTTTGATGAGGTGAAGGATGAGTTTTTTGATGGCATGATCATTACAGGCGCTCCTGTAGAATTAATGCCTTTTGAAGAAGTTGATTACTGGGATGAGTTAGTAGAAATTATGAATTGGGGCGAAGAGCATGTATACTCTACGTTCTATATCTGTTGGGGTGCACAGGCTGGTTTGTACCATCATTTTGGCATTAATAAATCCGTTATGGATGAAAAGCTGTTTGGTGTATACGAACACGATATTTACAATGATCGCCCGGTGCTCTTGCGTGGCTTTGATGAAAAGTTCTGGATGCCACACTCCCGTCATACCACAGTTTCCTTACAACAAATTAAGGAAAACCGAGAATTAGAATTGTTGGCAGGATCTGAACCAACAGGGGCAGCTATCGTTCGTAGCTTAGACAATAAACACATCTTTGTATTTGGTCACGCTGAATACGATTGGGATACACTCAACCGTGAATACGTACGTGATATTAAAAAAGGCTTGGATATTGCGGTTCCTGAAAATTATTTCCCTGATGATGATCCAAAACAACGACCTGTTGTACGTTGGCGTTCTGTAAGTACATTGTTGTTTACAAACTGGTTAAACTACTATGTATACCAAGAAACACCATACATCATTGAACAAATCCAAAAAATGAAATTTGAACGTGATAAAAATTTAGGTGCTTATATCTAAATTATGATTAGTAGAAATACCCCTAATTACTTTTAATGGTCTCTATTGTGAGATGGTTTTAGAGAAGTAATTAGGGGCTTTTTTGTGTGTGAGCTATATATAGGTGTAATTGGCATCTTTCGGATGGGTATTTTATGAGTAAATACATGTTTGCTATAGCTTCAAGTTATGGCTAACTGTATAAATTAATAGTAGACATAATTTTTAAAACATAGTAGTATACTAGGTATAAAGAACGAACTCAATTCACAGTTAATATAAAGGAGTTGTTATAATGAGCAAACAATACAGATTTGAAACATTACAATTACATGCGGGTCACACAGTAGATCCAACAGGTTCTCGTGCAGTACCTATTTACCAAACTACATCTTTCGTATTTAAAGATGCTGAAGAAGCAGCAGGTCGTTTTGCATTAACTAATCCTGGTGGTATTTACTCCCGCCTTGGCAATCCTACTACAGATGTATTGGATGCTCGTGTTGCACAACTTGAAGGTGGTGCAGGTGGTATCGCTGTAGCATCTGGTTCCGCAGCGATTACATACTCCATCTTGAACGTGGCAAGCGCTGGCGATAACATCGTTGCTGCATCCACATTATACGGTGGTACTTATAACTTGTTTACAGCAACATTACCACGTTTAGGAATCGAAACTAAATTCGTAAACCCTGATAATTTGGACGAATTTGAAGCGGCTATCGATGACAATACTAAAGCTGTTTACATCGAATCCATCGGTAACCCTGGTATTAACCTTATCGACGTACAAGCAGTAGCTGATATTGCACATAAACACAATATCATCTTGATCGTAGATAACACATTTGCATCTCCATACTTGTTCCGTCCATTAGAACATGGTGCTGACGTAGTTGTACACTCTGCTACTAAATACCTAGGTGGTCACGGTACAACATTGGCTGGCGTAGTAGTAGAATCTGGTAAATTCGACTATAAAGGTTCTGGTAAATACCCTGGTTTCTCCGAAGGTGACGAACACTACAATGGCTTAGTATATGGTGATTTGCCAATCCCATTCACTGTAAAAATTCGTGCTCAATTGCTTCGTGATACTGGCGCATGCATTACTCCACTTGCAGCATGGCAAATCTTGCAAGGCGTTGAAACATTGTCCTTGCGCGTAGAACGTCACGTAGAAAATGCTCGTAAAGTAGTAGATTTCTTGAGCAAACACCCTAAAGTAGCATGGGTAAGCTACCCAGAATTAGAAGACAGCAAATACAAAGCTTTAGCAGATAAATACTTCCCTAAAGGTGTTGGTGCTGTATTCACATTCGGCGTAAAAGGTGGTAAAGAAGCAGGTATTAAACTTGTTGACTCTTTGGAAATCTTCTCCAACCTTGCTAACGTAGCAGATGCTAAATCTCTTGTTATTCATCCTGCATCTACAACACATGCACAACTTAACGAAGAACAACAAAAATCTGCTGGCGTAACACCAGATATGATCCGTGTATCCATCGGCCTTGAAAATATTGATGACATCATCGAAGACTTGGCACAAGCTTTGGATAAAGCATAATTTTCGTACTTCCATTATGGAAATACTATAGATCAAACTTTCAGAACATACAAATGACATTCTTGAGCATGACCTCGCTTAAGAAATAGAACACAAACTATCAGACCTATAAAACTTATACAAAAGACCTCCCTTCGTGGGAGGTCTTTTGGTGTTGAAGAATGTATCCTAGTTAATTGTAAATTAGATTGTTGGGTTATGGTAGACATCTATAAATATATAGTAATATCTAGAGGATAGAAGATAGAGGATAGGGAATAGAAAAAAGACCTTGGATTCAACGATCCAAGGTCTTTTTAAGGGAGTATAGTGTGTGTAACGTTCGGTCTGTGGTGTGTGAGCACAGACCCTTTACCTATTGTGTGAGATAGGGTTTTGAGAGAGCCCTTTGTGAGTCATAGGGGGCTCTCTAAGTTTGTGTGTTAGTTTGTGTTAGAGAGTGTATCCAATGGATACTGTGTGTATAGTATGTGTGTTATATGTGTAGTGTGTCATCTAAGTGGGTTAGGATAGGGTTCACTTGATGAATTAAAATCTTAGTATTTTGTGCTTTTTACTTTAGCGCTTAACACTTTACCGTTCATGCCGTCAACTTTTACTTCAGCTTTTTTGCCGCCGCCAGTTGTCATATCGAATTCGTATACAGCACGACCGTTTTCACGTTCAACAGTCCATTCTACAGTTTGGAAGTCAGAACCAACTTTTTCCATAGCTTTAGTTTCAGCTACTTCAGGGATGATGATGTTTTGAACGTTAATAGTTTTGTTAGCTTTAGCATAGCCTTTTACTTCTTTACCAACAATTTGGCCAGTTGCTTCATCAACTTTAAGTTCTACTGCACGGTTGTTGTAGTAACCTTCTACTTCATAGTAAGGGTTGTGTTTAGCATCGTAAGAAATAGATTTTACAGTAGCGCCAGGGAAGTTTTGTTGGAATACTGTAACAGCGCCCATGTAATCAACAGAATAGTTAGCTTGAGCGGATGGAGCTACGCTACCAACGCCTTTCCAGTTGCTATTGTTGTTGTATGCATGGTTGCTAGCTGCGCCAACTACACCTGCTAATAGTACTGTACTAACGCCAAATGCACATAATACCTTTGATACTTTTTTAACATTTTTCATAATGAATGCCTCCTAATATAAGGTACTTTTATATACTGTTTTGTGAAAGTAGATTTTACTCAATCTACTTACGTATAATTTAATGTTGTTACATGAATATAAGATGAAATTCAAAGATTTTTGTATGAAGATGAGTATATCTTTTAGTTATTATAAATGATTAGTAATAACTATAATGTATAGTCAAAAAAATAAAATACTTGAAATTGCCGTATATATAGTATTAGACTACATAGTTAACTAAAAGTCAACACACGTAGTTGACAATTAAAAATACAAGTGCTTTAATTTAGGTAAGTAGTAGTTTGTTATTGTCTTATTAATGGAGGTATACCATGAGTTCTACCGTATCGAAACAAGGTCGCATTACCACCCGTCAGTTAACGATGACAGCACTCTTTGTCGCATTGATTGCCGTAGGTGCTTTTATACGGGTACCATTACCAAATTGTCCATTTACATTACAAATCTTATTTACTACCCTCGCAGGCATTGTACTGGGCAGTCGATTAGGAGCTGCTAGTGTTGGCATTTATATTGTTTTAGGATTAATTGGGGTACCGATTTTTACATCTGGTGGTGGTCCTGGTTACATTTTACAACCTACCTTTGGTTATTTAATTGGCTTTATGGTAGGTGCTTATGCAGTGGGCCGTATTGCAGAGTCTATGGAAACATTGTCCTTTAAACGATTATTAGCAGGATCTATATTAAATTTATTTATCGTGTATGGCCTTGGGATGATTTATTTGTACTTCATTATGAATTTGTACTTAGGTAAACCAATTGGGGTGGAGGCCGTTATTATTACATGCTTCTTAATTCCCGTAGGTCCAGACATCTTCCTTTGTGCTGTTGCTGCATCTCTTGGCAAACGAATTGTTAAAGAGTTACATCGATAATATCGATAATATAGTCCCTATATAATACTATTATATGTTTGCTAAATATATGTTTATTAAAACCGAGGCATTAGGCCTCGGTTTTTTGTTTATATATTTATTTAAGCTTCTTTAAGGCTATCGATTTAAGATTGTTTGTTTAAGGATATACATAACCTAAAATAGGTTCTGCTGATTTTATTTTTGTAATTTCTACGTATGGTTGTTGACGACCGTGGAAATCTCGCGTAGATACTTTGCCTTCGATAGAAACCCATTGTTCATTAGCTAAGCTATCACCATCTGGTTTATAGGCGGTCATGCCAATCGGTGCCACGTCAGCAATGCAGCAGGACATAGCCATACGAGAGATGGTAAACTCATTAGATTTTAGCGTGTTATCATCGCGGTTTACATAACCTGTCATATATACAGTGTAGTCTTTGTATTGGTCTACATTAGATCCAACCTTTACGATGGTTTGATAGAAATTATCTGAATTTAACACGATTTCTTTTTTGTCTTTAGAAATGCCAGGCTCTTTGCTTTCACTATTAACTGTAATAACCTCGCCGATGGCATCATTTGTAAAGTCAAAGTTGTTTGTATCATCATTGATTCGTGCTGCACCTTGAACACCTGTTGTAGGTACAAGGACAGGGGGAACGATGAGTAAAACTACGGGAATAATGATAGGCACGATAGAGCGCCAGTTGTGTTTATAATAGCGCGATGGAGCCCAAATAACCGTAGCCAATCCGCCTAGTATGAGAGCTACACTGCTAATACCTAGCAGTAGTTCATATCGTGGTGCGATATAGTTCAAATAACGACCGGTTACGATTAGGTATACACAGCAGATACCTAAGGTGAGGTAAAGTAAGCCTTTCACAATGGAAAAGCGATCTTTCAGCCCTAATTTCATAGAATCATCTCCTTTTATATTCATGAAGAACTGAAATAGTAATGACTAAACATTAGCTTAAAAAGAATTGAAAACCTAATGCTGCTAAATAGGATATAACAACAATTGTTAAGCCTAGACGAAGAATAAATGATGTAGGCATATATTGTTTTAAAATATATACATTTTTAATATCGAGCATAGGTCCTAAGATAAGGAAACCCATGACTGAGCTCATAGGGAACAGGGTGCTCAAGGATTTGCCTATAATAGCATCTGATGTAGAGCATACAGAGAAGAAGAACGCCAATATTAGCAGAATTGGGATGGCCCACACGTCAGGTAATGTGATGCCGGCATTGATGAGCCAAGGCTTTCCATACACTTGAACTACGGATAGTACACAAGCTGCAATAGAGAAATAGAATAAGAGCTGGGAGAACTCTTTTTCCATATGAATGAGTAACTTTCTTTTATTGATATGTTTACTTTTCGATGCTTCTAAGACGATTTCTTCATAACTTAGGTTCTGTGCCGTTTTAGCTTTCATCATAGACGTAGATGGTGGTATAAAACGGAATGATAAGGCCACCAATAAAGCTACGCCAAGGCCAAGTACGATACGCCATACAGAAATCATTGGATTATCTGGAAAGGCATACCAGGTGGATAGAATGGTAATAGGATTGATGATTGGGCTGGCGAGCATAAATAGGAGGGCCACAGATAATGGTACACCTCTATCTGTAAGTGCTTTAAATAATGGAATAATAGCACAGTCGCAAACTGGTAAGGCTAAGCCACTAACCATGGCGGCACCATAGCTCTTCCAAGAGTGATCTCCTAATAGTTTTAGCAGTATTCTTTGTGGAACGAAATAGCGAATGACTGTTGAACCAATGGTTCCTAATAATAGGAACGGGATAGCCTCGATAATGAGCCCTGTAATGATGGCAAAGCATTGGTGGATGGAGTAAGGAATATCATGACGGAATGCAGTGACTAATAGTATGTAGGCTGTAATGCCGATAACTAATAGATTTGGTATGAGACCCCACGTAGAATTGCGGCATAATTCTGCTACCTTTTCTGGCGCAGGCGCTGTTACAATCTTGGCGTCACTGTTATAGGTCCGTAATAAGGCGTGATGTGTATCGGTTTCTGTGATGATACAATCGGCACTATATAATTGGCTTGTTACATCATTACCTAAACCAGGCAAAATGGATGCGACGAATTGGTCTGTACAAAGATATAATACCTTTTCGATTTGTAATAGATGGCGTAGCTTATCACTATATAGCAAGGCTTCTAGTTGGTGAAAGCTGATCATACCGTTCCATTCAATCCATATTTCTTTAGGCTTTACCTTGTCGACATAGCTTGCGATTTCATCAGCTATAGAACTATATGTATCAGGTTCATTAGGTGTAATTGCACTAAGCTTATCAGGATTGAGTTGTAATCCTTCTTTGATGAGCGATACAGCACCTTCTTCGGCGCTGATACATGCCGTGCCGCCCAGCTTTTTACGATGTTGTAGTTGTTCATTTATGAAAGTACTTTTACCAGAACCGATGAATCCGGTAACGATATAAACAGGTATCATGATTGACACACTTCGTTATGTACCATTGGCACATTAAAATCTGTACCAATAACAACTAAGCTATAGTCCGTGGACTCACTAGGGGATAGGGAACAGTAATGGGTACCGTATTGCAACTCATGAGGTCCTTCGACGGTCGGTACAATCCCTTTAGCACGGAGTACGGTATCTGGCATACCTTCTAAGATAGTTTTCCACTGTAATAGAGTGAGTGTACGCAAGTCTTTGAATGTATGGCTCATAAATAGATGCTCATCATGTAAGGAATTGTCATCATGACAATGATAGAGACGTTTGATATAGTCTCGTAACGCAATGGTGCTCCATGCTTCTTCATGAATTGGAGTATTTGGTGCTAACTCGTGAATCATACGTTTTGTAATGCTTGTTTGTTGGATATCTTCGGTATGACTTAAGAAGATGGCATCACTATTTGTGATTTGATCCTTAAAGAAGAGACCAAAGTTTTTGATAAACATAGGTGCTTGCATGGCATCTACGGTGGTTACCGATGCATGAACATAGGCGGATTTTGCAATCTCTTCATCCTCGCATGTATGGATGATTTCGCTTAATTTGCTGACTCCTGATGGTTCAATATAGATGGTATCTACATCGTAATTTTGCAGAATGTCGAGCAGTGCTTGTTGGAAATTTCCTTGTAAGCTACAGCAAATACAGCCAGATGTAACTTCACGAATGGTAGCCCCTGTTTTTGCAAGATTTGCTGCATCGAGGCTGGTTTCACCAAAATCATTTTCTATAATTAAAATTTTATCTGTAGATTTATGTTCTTTTAGTATGTGTTGTAAAAATGTTGTTTTTCCAGACCCTAGAAATCCGGATATGATAACAATAGGGATCATACGTACCTCCTGAGTAATGTAAACACAGTATACACCTATAGGATAACACAGAAAATACACCCTAGGGTATATGCATAGTTATGAAAGTACTATTTTTCTTAAAATTCTCATTAAATATATTGGTTATATACCTTATATGAGTATAGTGACAGATGTATTTAATATTCATAATTGATTGTGAAAAGTGTTGTATATATTGATTTACGTATATATGAAGAGATACTCCTCTATGAATAAATATTAATTTCAAATTTTGGGAGAAGAATATAAAAAAATCCCTCCTATAGAAGACTCAGTCGAGGGAGAGTTGACTGAACTCCTTATAGGAGGGTGAGAAGAGAATTCGTTATATAAATCTCTAATTAGATTACCTTTAGTATATCAAATTATACATAAAGTATATAGTCATTATTTACTGTTTTATGTTTATTGTAACTTAGCTAATAAAGCTTTTAGATATACATATACATTTTCAACAGATGGTAAATGAACGCGTTCCATTGGTGTATGTGGGCTTACGATAGTAGGACCAAAGCTGATCATTTGTGTATTTGGTAGTACACCTTTTAACAAGCCACATTCAAGACCGGCATGAATAGCATTGACATTAGCTGGTGTATCAAACATTTCGTTATGTAAGGAAATAGCTTGCTCTTCAAGTTTTGATCCTTTGTCATATTCCCATGCTGGATAGCCACCAGTGCGTTCTGCAGATACGCCAAGTGTTTTTGCAAGAAGAAGCATTTTCTTTGCTAAGAATTCAAGGCTGTTACTGTTAGAACTACGAATAGAGATGAGTACTTCAATAGTATGTTCATTTTCGCGTACGATTGCGATGTTGTCAGAAGTTTCTACAAGATTTGGGATAGATTTGCTTACAGAATGAACACCATCTTGTGCAAGATAGATGTAAGTAATGAGGGCTTCTGTTGTATCATCCGCATAGACTACATCAGGTGTTGCGACATCTTCTACGACAAATTTAAGACCTGGATCTTGGATACCATACTCATGGAGATATTGTTTCTCTTGATATTCAATTAAAGTTTTGATGGCTTCTACATCTTCAGCGCGTACGGATAATGTAGCTACTGCTTTAGAAGGAATGGCATTATGTTTTACACCGCCTTCAAAGGATGCTAAGCATACAGGATATTGTTGTTGAATGTCATAGAGTACGCGTGTTAATACTTGGTTAGCATTAGCACGTTGTTCGCAGATTTCGATACCAGAGTGACCGCCTTTAAGGCCTGTTACGGTAAGGGATAAGCCTGCATCATAACCAGGTTGGTTATTTTCTCGCAATAAAGGAATATTTACGTGAACGTGGCAACCACCAGCACAGCTAACAGTAAAATCGTGTTCTACTTCTGTATCGAGGTTGAGTAAGTAATCACCACTTACTTGGCCTTCTTTAATAGCGAAAGCGCCATCCATACCAGTTTCTTCATTAGTAGTGAACAATAATTGCATAGGGCCGTGTTGTTGGCTATCATCCTCAAGGATAGCAAGCATCATCGCGCCACCCATACCGTTATCCGCACCTAATGTAGTGTGGTCTGCATGCATCCATTCGCCTTCGATGATGTTGGCAATTGGGTCTTTAGTGAAGTCATGGTTAGAGTCGTGATCACGAACACATACCATGTCGATATGACCTTGTAGGATAATAGAAGGTCTATTTTCATAACCTGGGGATGCAGGTTTTTTGATGACTACATTATATTGGTCGTCTTGATGAACCTCTAAACCTAAGTTTTTAGCGAAGTTTACGATATAGTCGCTAATGCCTTTTTCGTTGCCAGATTCACGAGGAATTTGGCTCATTTCTTTAAATATTTCTAATACGCGTTTTGCTTGAACGATTGATTCCATAATGGTTCCTTTCATTCTGATGTAAATAATAGATATATATATTGGTTGATTACACTGAATACGTAGTAATTTTATTAGTATACGAATTAATACTAATAATTGTATTTGTTTCAGTGATAACTTTCATCGACATATATATGGAATATATAAATAATTAGTATATATATAGTTATATCACAAGAATGATTATTAGGATAGTTAATGCAAGCATTAGCACATGTAGAGACTAGCTATATAGGAATAATAATGTATAATGAGGTTATACGATTAACGATTTTACAAATCCATTAGATTTTAGAAGGTTGGTGAACCGATGCAACACGACAGTCGCAATATTAGTATGCTTATGGATTTTTATGAGATGACCATGGCACACGGCTATTTTACGCAACATGAAAACACGGATCGCGTCGCGTTTGATGTATTCTTCAGACGCAATCCAGACAAGGGTGGCTTTGCCATTTTTGGTGGTCTTGAACAAATCGTTGAGTACATTTTGAATCTACACTTTGATGAACGTGATATTGATTTTTTACGGGCTCAAGGTATCTTTAGTGAGGAGTTTTTAAACTATCTAAAAGATTTCTCATTCACTGGTGATGTATATGCATTCCCAGAGGGTTCGATTATTTATCCCAATGAACCGGTTATTACTATCGTAGCACCTCTCATAGATGCACAAATCGTAGAAACTGCAGTGCTAACTATGATGAATCATCAGTCCCTTATCGCTACTAAGGCCAATCGTATCGTTCGTGCCGCAGATGGTCGTATTGTAGCCGATTTTGGCGCACGTCGAGCTCACAATGTGGATGCCGCTGTATATGGTGCGAGAGCAGCCTATATCGGTGGGGTGCAGTCTACGGCAACTGTTTTAGCAGGCCAACAATTTGGCATCCCTGTGAGTGGTACTATGGCTCATAGTTGGGTTATGTATCATGATTCAGAATACGAAGCTTTTAAAGCTTACGCTGAAGTCTATCCAGATGGAGCTGTATTCCTCGTTGATACCTATGATGTTCTAAACTCTGGTGTACCTAATGCAATTAAAGTAGCTAAAGATGTATTAGAACCTATGGGAAAACGTTTAAAAGGGATTCGCCTTGATTCTGGTGACCTGGCGTACTTAGCTAAAAAAGCACGCCGCATGCTTGATAAAGCAGGCTTAGAAGATTGTAAAATTATGGCTTCCAACAGCCTTGATGAATATACGATTACATCCTTGTTAATCCAAGGCGGGCCTATCGATATCTTCGGGGTAGGTGAAAGACTGATTACCTCTAAGAGCGATCCTGTATTTGGTGCAGTTTACAAGATTGCTGGGGTTGAAAAAAATGGCGTATGGGAGCCTCGTATTAAGATTTCCGAATCTGTTGAAAAGATTACGAACCCAGGCTTTAAAAAGGTGTACCGCGTGTACAATGAGAAAGGTCGTGCCATTGCAGATTTATTAACATTGTTAGAAGAGGTACCAGATACAACCGAACCATATCGTTATATTGATCCAGAACAACCGTGGCGTGAATTGTACTTTGAAAACTGTACTTTCAAAGAAATGAAACAACTCATTATTAAGGATGGAAAATTACTAGTAGAATTACCAACCTTAGATGAGCTTCGTCAATATGTTAAAGACCAATTAGAAACTGAAATTTGGCCTGAAGAACAACGTTTTGAAAATCCACATCGTCATTACCTTGATATGAGTCCAGGATACTATCAAATGAAAATGGATTTATTAAATCGTATTTTCCGGAAAAAATAGGAGGGCTTATGTTAGATAATCCACAAGCAACAAAAGAGGCTCTCATTCAATGGATTCGAGATTATTTTAACCAAAATGGACCTAGTTGCAGCGCTGTAGTAGGCATTTCAGGGGGTAAGGACTCCACAATCGTGGCAGCCCTTTGTAAAGAAGCCCTTGGGGCAGAACGCGTAGTGGGAGTGCTCATGCCAAACGGCATTCAATCCGATATCGATGATGCTAAGACCGTTGTCAATCACTTAGGTATTTCTCATATTATTGTTAATATAGGAGCTGCTTACGAAGCTTTAACAAATGCTATTATTCAAGGCGAAGGGTATGAAGTTGTAACGGGTAGAAATGATTTATCTCGAGATGCAGCTATAAATACACCACCGCGCCTTCGGATGGCAACCTTATATGCTGTTGGTCAAAACTTACCAAATGGTGCACGTGTGGCCAATACATGTAACGGCTCTGAAGATTATGTAGGGTACTCTACAAAATATGGCGATAGTGCAGGGGATTTTAGTCCTCTCGCCAATCTTGTTGTAGAAGAGGTGCGTCAAATTGGTCGACTCCTAGATATTCCTAAATATCTTGTAGATAAGACACCTAGTGATGGTCTCAGTGGTCAATCTGATGAAGATAAATTAGGTTTTACCTATGCAGTTCTAGATCGCTATATTAGAACCGGTCAGATTGATGATTTAGAAACAAAAGAACGTATTGATCATTTGAACCGTATTAATAAGCATAAATTAGAATTGATGCCTTCCTTTCAGCCCCAACGTTGATTAACAAATGATTCACTATTTTATGTATTTTATGATGGAGGTAATATGGAGACAAAAATAGCTTTGATTGGTACGGGTGGTACGATTGCTGGACAAGGCGCATCCGATACAGATTTGACTGGCTATACTGCAGGTGTGTTGGGTCTCAATGAAATCCTAGATTCTGTACCTGGCACAGAACCATATGGTCCATATATATATACTCAGTTTAGTAATATTGAAAGTTCCGATATTACTGTCCAGCATTGGTTGGATTTAGCCAAGTTAGTACAAAAATTAGTTGATCAAGAGGATATCGGTGGTGTTGTTATCACTCATGGTACAGATAGTATGGAAGAAACAGCCTATTTCCTTAATCTTACTGTTCATACAGATAAGCCTATCGTTATTACTGGATCTATGCGACCTGCTGGGGCAATCAGTGCAGATGGTCCGATTAATCTATTACAAGCGATTCAAGTGGCGAGAACGCCAGAGTCTGTAGGTAAAGGTGTACTTGTTGTTCTAAATGGCTATATTGATGGAGCACGCGATGTTTCTAAGCGGAATACAACGAATGTAGCAACCTTCGATAGCCCATTAGTAGGTCATCTTGGCATTGTACAAGATGGAGTGGCTCATTATTATAAAGCCTCTACTCGTCGTCATACGAAAGAATCTGTCTTTGATGTACATGATTTAAAAGAATTGCCTCGTGTAGTCATTTTGACTTGCTATGGTGGTATGGATGACATGGTACCAATGAGTGTAGTGGCGACTAACCCTGATGGGCTCATTTTGACAGGGTTAGGGCATGGTACAATTCCTCAAAATGTACGTCAAATAACACAAAATACAGCCTTTCCAACTGTACGCGCCTCTCGTACAGGCAGTGGCATGGTGTCTTCCGTACCACAAGATGCACTAGCAGGCTATCTTGTAAGTGATACATTGAGTCCACAAAAAGCTCGTATTTTATTGATGCTTGGCCTTACTAAAACTAAAAACCTTAAAAAGTTACAACAGTTCTTCTATGAGTATTAATTAGAAAAATAAAAAAAAGATTTGAGAAAAACTCTCAAATCTTAATTTGATATTCATTTTCAAATATTATACTGTGTGTAACAGTTTTATATGCAATGAACCGCACATCCCGATCGCCTAGGATGTGCGGTTTTTATTTCGCCTAGGATGTGTGTGTTTATTCGGCGCCAATAGCATTTTCTAAGGCTCGTTGTATACCTATATAAACAGCCTTAGCTAATGTATCCCCGAATAGGGAGAAGGAGCCTGCATCTGTTAACACATCGCCATTAGTATCGATGGTGAGAATCACACCATCTGTAGAGGTACCGGTGGCAGAAGTCTTGCGCTCTTTTGTTATTGCATCAGGAATATCTTCGTTGATAAATGGATAGAGTCGTACACTTTCAACACCCCAATCTTGAAGGGCTGCTGTTTTAGCCTCTGTAATTGTCATGATGGCTTTCACCATAGCACTATCTGTTAAGGCCTTATTTGTAAAGACAAGAATGTTGATGGTACCAGGTACTATGAAACTGCCATCTCGCTCTTCGTAGCAATAGCCTGTGCCTGCACGATGGGCTGTTTTTTCATAGCCTGCAGTAACGATAGTTTCCACAATCGTATCATGTTCTTCGACCTTAGCGTATGCGTGAAGGTTCATTGTGGCAGATGTGAGCAGTGCTGTACTAAAATGAACGGGCGTATCGATATGCTCAAACTCTTGTGCTAAGTAATTAGCTACCGAGCCACCTGGTAAATCTTTTTCTGTTTCGATTTGGTAGGTTAATTGTTGATTTCGTACGGCTAACGTATGGTGATACCCACCATTGAGTTGACCACTAGATAAGGCATAATGGATGTCGTCAAAGTGTACTGTAACGGAATTTAATTCTTTCGTTACATGACCTCCTGTTGCAAGCTCTTGTGGTGCTTCATATGGATTGTTAAACATATAAGTCTCCCTAGATTTAGATTGTTATATATGTAATATAACGATATAATAACTTTACTATATCGTGTAAAATATATTTATTAAATTATAGCATATATGTTTATGATGACTATATTAATAGATGTGATCAATTATTTATAAAGTTATATTATTGGAGGTTTAATATGGGCAATATTCTTTATTCTGCATCAGAAATATTGTTTAAAGATGCTAATGTATTGGTTCAATTTCGAGATTGGTTCTTTTCTCAAGCAGGCAATATATTATTAGCTCTTATTATATTTTGGGTAGGTCGTTATGCTATTAAATGGGTGAAAACCTTTGCTGTCCGTATTATGACTAAGGCCTCTTATGACTCTGCTGCGATGAGCTTTATTACGCAGATTATCAATTATGCATTGCTAGTAGGTCTAATATTGATTTGCTTAAATCAAATTGGTGTTCCTACTACATCCTTTGTAGCTGCCTTTGGTGCATTTGGTTTAGGTATTGGTTTGGCCTTACAAAACAACTTATCTAACTTGGCATCAGGCTTATTAATTCTTATCTTTAAGCCTTTTAGAGCAGGTCATGTTATTCAAGTTGGAGATACTGTAGGTAGTGTTAAGTCTATTCAATTTATGTATACTATTATCACTACTAAAGATCAAAAAAATGTGTATATACCAAACTCTATCCTTACCTCCCAAGCCATAACTAATATTGCTTATACCCACGAAAGGGTTATCCCGTTCGTCTTTGATATTGGTTATAACAATAATCATCATGAAGCAATTAAAATCTTAAAAAATATTTTTGCTGCTGATAAACGTGTACTCAATCCTAAAAATATGGAAATTGGTATTTCTGAATTTGGCGATAACTCTGTACGCATTGCTGCCTATGCACGCGTTAAGTCGAAAGACTTCTTAGATGTGCAATATGGAATTATGTCTGATGTAAAAGATGCGTTCGATAAATATGGTATCGACATTCCATATCCTCAACGTGTTGTATATCTTCAAAATGTAGATAACTCTACTGGTGAAATTAAGGGAACTAAGAAAAAGGCAAGTGGAACGGATGTTGCCATTGATGATAACCCTGAAAGTTAATATGTGATACAGAAAGTGAGATATATGATATCTTTAACAACTAATGTTTGTATAGTTTGGAA
This sequence comes from Veillonella sp. ZSJB6, assembly GCF_051549505.1. Lineage (NCBI taxonomy): Bacteria > Bacillati > Bacillota > Negativicutes > Veillonellales > Veillonellaceae > Veillonella > Veillonella sp. ZSJB6. The sequence continues at coordinate 239,901 of NZ_JBPUGE010000003.1, forward strand.
ACGACTTATTTTGATGATAGCCTGTATAGGCGCTATTATTTTCGGTACTAGTGTTTCTCATGCGGCGTATATTGCGCCGCCATCTACGATAGGTGAGGCTGTTGTTCTCATTGATGCGGATACAAAAGAAATCCTATTTGCAAAGAATCCTGATAAGTGGATGCATCCTGCGAGTACTACGAAAATGGTTACCTTGTTAACAGCTCTAGAACTCAAAGGTACACAACTTGATGAACTGGCGACTATTAGTAGTTATGCCACTAGTATGGAGGAATCCAATCTGGGGGTTCGTGTTGGTGATCAAATTACCTTGGAAGGCGTTCTTGAAGGCATGATGGTTGCCAGCGGTAATGATGCGGCCGTTGTAGTAGCAGAAAATGTAAGTGGTTCTGTACAGAACTTTGCAAAGGACATGAATCGCGTTGCTGCAAAAGCAGGGGCAAAAAATAGTGTATTTTTAAATCCTCATGGTTTGACACAAATGGGCCATCACTCTACGGCTCGTGACTTGGCGATGATTGCAGCGTATGGTATGAAATACCAAATGTTCCGCGATAAAGTAGCCAATGATTATTATAAGGTGCCTTATCAAAACCGTACGCCAGAAACAATTCGCACTACAAACCATTTCATTCGCAATAAATATCCCGGTGCTAATGGTTTAAAAACTGGCTTTACGAATGCTGCAGGAGAATGCTTGATTGCATCGGCTACCCGTAATGGTCATACTATGATTGTGGTCATGCTTAACGATGATAACCGTTGGGATGAAGCAGTACAATTCCTTGATTACGGCTTTAAACTTCGTGGAGTTATTTAGGGGAACTATTGTGTAATGGGGGATATATGAGTTCATTCTTTGCCTTTTTAAAACGGATGCGCTTTATCAATCGATGGAGTCTCATGCGTAATACAGAAATTGAAAATATTCAAGAGCATAGCCTCGAAGTAGCGATGGTAGCTCACAATTTAGCAGCTCTCAAAAATGAATACTTTGGTGGTAATGTGGACATTAATAAGGTAGCGGTCATTGCCATGTATCATGAGGTGAGTGAAATCTTTACAGGCGACATGCCAACACCGATTAAATATTTTGATCCAAAACTTCGTGAACTGTACGGTGAAGTTGAAACATTAGCACAAGAGAAAATGTTATCTACCTTGCCAGAACGATTACAAGCTGTTTATAAGCCTTTCATAGTAGATGCAGAGGATAATCCTGAGTGGCCTATCGTTAAGGCGGCAGATACAATTTCGGCCTATATGAAATGTGTAAACGAACTCAAGGCAGGGAATGATGAGTTTAAAGAAGCACATGACTCCATTTTGGCTAAACTGAAAGCACTCAACATGCCAGAAGTAGATATGTTCCTTGAAACCTATATGCCTGCTCTTGGTAAAAGCTTGGATGAGCTAAATTACTACGAAATCAAATAATGATTAAAAAAGAGACGACCAGCGGTCGTCTCTTTTTATTCTATAAAAATAGCCATAACATCTTAATAGACGTCACAGCCATTTTACATCTCAAATACAAATTATAATATCTATTTTTCTTCAATAATATTTTGGTTTCTCATTAATATTTTCTTCCCACGCCATGAGAATGCCCGGTGCCCATATTTAGCTTTGAACTCTTTGTTTGTAAGCATTTCTAGTTCATTAATATCGATGTGTGGTTCGATTTGTTGGAACTCGGGAATTGGTGTTGTGGGAATACCTTGATTATGAGGGCACACCTCTTGGCATACATCGCAGCCAAATACTAATGGGGTTTTAGCGATAATATGTTGTTCTTGGTCGGTGAGTTCTCCTTTTTTCTGGGTTAAGTAGCTTTTACAAGTATCATATTTGAATTCTTCGTGCCCTAAGCATTGACCTAGACAAGCGGTAATACAACGATTACAACCCATGCAAGATTGTTCAAGTGGTGTGTTCGGCTCAAATTCTAAGGTAGTTAAAATTGTTCCTATCATAACATAGGATCCCCATTTAGGACTGATAAAACAATTGTTTTTGCCGTAGAAACCAAGGCCCGCTAAGTATGCCATGTAACGGTCTGCCAAGGGAGAGGTGTCACAATGTATAGAAAACTGAGCTGGAGTATTTATTTTTTGTAATTTTTCAATAAGTTTTTCTAAATATTCATTAATGACCAGGTGATAATCTGTGACCCATGTATAGCGGGACAGATTGGATGGACCATTATGTTCTACGTAGTATGGAAAGAGACAGACAATAGCACTTTTAGGTGTGAACTCAGTTGTTCCTAGTAGTCGTTCCTCCACATCTGCAGCTGTAAATGGACAGGGATTAGTTTCGTACAAAATGGTTTTTGCATTTTCAGGTAGAGGCCAAGGGGCAATCCCAAATTCATAAATATGTAATTCTTTGCAAAATTCCTGTAAATTTATATCTTTCATCATAGATTTAGTGGCGAATAATTGGTAAAATAAAAGTATAAGAAACGTGAGGAATTCTATAGATTCCTGCTAAGTTTGTAGTTCGGTGATATCTGTATTTTTGTGGTTATCATCCAGTTCTGTTAGTATTAGTATACCATTGAGAGGACAGATTATGTTAGCATTTATGAAAGTATTACAACCGAAGACGGTGGAAGAGGCTTATGAATTAGCCACAAAAAACAAAACTGCCCCAATGCTAGCTGGCGGCTGCTGGTTGCGTTTAGGTCGGCGCACATGGCCTGCAGTGATTGATATGGCTAGTCTTGACTTGCGTTATGTTCGCGAAGAGGATAACGAATTTGTCATTGGTGCTATGGCAACGCAAGGCGATGTGGAACGTTTTGAGCCATTACAACAATTCTGTGGTGGTGCTGTTGTTAAAGGTGTTAAAGAAATTCTTGGCATTCAATTCCGGAACACTGCTACTATGGGTGGATCTGTAGCAAGCCGCTTCGGCTTCTCCGACATTATTCCTGCATTAATGGCAGTACATGCAGACATCGTTACTTTTAAAGGCGGTCGCATGTCCATACATGACTATATGAAATACAGAGAACGTGATATCCTCGTGGAAATTCGTATCCCTAAAGTAGAGGTACCTGTAGCTGTAGAGGCTCTTCGCATCTCTCGTGGTGACTTCCCCGTGTTGACAGGTGCTCTTCGCCGTGATGACAAAGGCGTTGAAGTGTACATCGGTACAAGACCAGGCGTGCCTCAATTAGCAGAAAAAGCAAGTGCTCTGCTTTCAGAAAAAGGATTGTCTGCAGCAAAAGAAGCCGGTCAATTAGCATCTGAAGAGTTAGTTTACCAATCTAACTCTCATGCGTCCAAAGAATATCGTATGGAAATGGTAAAAGCTATGGTTCAACGCTTGGCTAAGGAGGTGGCACAATAATGGAACTCGTACTTAATATTAATAATAAAAATGTAACTGTTAATGTGCCAACTGATGAAATGTTGTTGGATACATTGCGTAATCTCGGTTACTATAGCGTACGTTGTGGCTGTGACACAACAAACTGTGGCCTTTGCACTGTATGGGTAGATGACGAAATTATCTTGTCTTGTGCATATCCTACATTCCGTGCGCCAGGTCATAAAATCACTACATTAGAAGGCTTGCAAGAAGAGGCTGAATTATTAGCGGCTTGTATTGCTAGCGAAGGCGCTGACCAATGCGGCTTCTGTACAACTGGCATGATGATGAGTGCTATCAACTTGAAACGTAAAAATCCAAAGGCTAGTGATGATGAGATTCGTGAATACCTCATCGGTAACTTGTGCCGTTGTACTGGCTATGAATCACAACTTCGAGGGGTTCGTAAATTCTTAGAAGGAGGCCTAAAATAATGAATAAGCACATTGGTAAATCTTATGACAAGGTTGACTCTAAAGGTATTTTGACGGGTAAACCGTCTTATACTGGCGATTTTGTTCCAAAAGATGCGCTCGTTATTAAGGTTCTTCGTAGTCCTCATGCACAGGCGCGCATTAAATCAATCGATACATCTAAAGCTAAATTGATTCCTGGCGTAGAAGCGATCTTTACACATGAAGATGTGCCTAATACTCGTTTTACATTGGCTGGTCAAACCTATCCAGAGCCATCTGCTTATGATGCGCTTATTTTAGACCCTGTAGTTCGCTATGTAGGCGATGAAGTGGCTCTTGTTGTTGCAAAAGATGAAGCTACAGCACTTAAAGCGATGCCTCTTATCAAGGTTGAATACGAAGTACAAAAACCTGTGCTCGATATGCATACGGCTATCGACCATGAAACTGTAGTCCACCCTGAAGATGATATTCATAATAATATCCCTGTAGGTCAAGATTATAAACGCAATATTTGCGTATCTTATCATAAACGAGTAGGCGATATTGAAGCTGAACTTGCAAAATGTGATTATGTAGTAGATGGTACTTACTTTGACCAGGCTACACGCCAAACAGCGATGGAACCATTCCAAAGTTATGGTTACATTGATGCATTGGGCCGCGTAGTTATCGTATCTTCTACACAAATTGTATTCCATGTACGCCGTCATATTGCGCGTGCATTAGGAATTCCGGCTACAAAGGTTCGCGTAATCAAACCTCGTATCGGCGGTGGATTCGGTTCTAAACAAACGGCTTGCACAGAAATTATGACAGCTTTTGTGGCGTGGACATTGAAGAAACCTTGCTATCTCTTATACGATCGCACGGAAGCACAGACTTGCTCCACTACACGTCATGCTCGTGAATGGAAAATCCGTGTAGGTGCTACAAAAGATGGAATTATCAAAGTAATTGATATGGACTCCATTACTGATGCAGGTGCTCATGCAACTCACTGTTTCACTACTACTACAGCTGGTGAGCATAAGTCCATTCCTTTATACAATAAAGCGACAGCTGTCCACTACGGTACAGAAGGCGTATACATGAACCATACACCAGGCGGTGCATTCCGTGGGTATGGTGCTACAGAAGCGTTATGGCCATTAGAGTGTGCTGTTAATAATTTGGCGGATAAAATGGGCGTTGACCCTGCTGAATTGCGTCAAAAGAACTTGATTGCTCAAGGTGAACAAAGCTTGGTATACGCTCCGGATGAATATCTTGACTCTGGTCTATTCCAAGATACAGTAAACCGCGTAAAAGAAATGGCTCGTTGGGATGAGCGTCCTCACTCTTGGGATATTGACGAACGTTATCGCGGTGGCCTTGGCATGGCATTAGCATTACAAGGTTCTGGTGTTGCTAACATTGACGTAGCATCTGTAGAAATTCGTCTTGGCGATGATGGTAACTACACATTGTATACGGGCTCTTCCGATATGGGCATGGGTGCTAATACTGTATTGACTCAAATGGCTTGTGAAATCATTGGCTGTCCTATGGAATACATGACTGTTGTTGAATCCGATACAGACATCGTACCATTTGATCCAGGTTCCTATGCATCTAGTACAACATACGTAACTGGTACGGCGGCGAAAATGGCTGCTGAAGAATTACGCACTAAGATTATTGCTAAGTTCGCTCAATTCTTCGATACAGATGTAGAAAACATCGACTTTGATGGCGTTGTAGCTACCACAAAAGATGGTTCTCAAACTATGGATATCCATCAATTAGCTCCAAAATTATTGGTAGGCGTTAATGCAGAACAATTGTCTGGTTTCGCTACATGGGGCAGTCATACGTCCCCACCTCCATTCATGGCAACTATTGCAGAGGTAAAAGTAGACAAACAAACTGGCAAGGTTATTCCGCTTCATACATACTCCTGCATCGATTGCGGTACTGTTATCAATCCTAAATTGGCTCGCGTTCAAGTTGAAGGCGGCGTAGTACAAGCTATCGGCATGGCGTTATATGAAGATGTACGCTATTCTAATAATGGTCGCTTAGAGACTAATAATCTTATGACTTATAAAATTCCAACCCGTCAAGATATCGGTGAGTTACATGTAGACTTTGTAGAGTCTTATGAACCAACAGGCGGATTTGGTGCCAAATCTATTGGTGAAGTTGTTATTAATACGGCTAGTCCAGCTATTCAACATGCTATTAAAAATGCAGTTGGTGCGGACGTTCGTACATTACCTATGACACCTGAGAAGGTATTTATGGCTATGGACGAGAAATATAAAGTATAGAGATTTCTATTTACTTTTCCTTTCTAAGGAGGCCTGGTTTTATGACATCACAAACATCCTATTGGAATCGATTGATTCAGCCGGGAATCGTGGCCCTTGTTGGGGCAGGCGGTAAAACGACTGTGCTTTCAAAATTAGTAGAATATGGAAGGCTGAAAGGTCAGCCCATCGTAGTTACGACTACGACTCGACTCTATGAATCTCAAGTAGCTCATTATGAACCGATTTATACTCGAAATATTAATGAAGCTGATGAATATTGTACTGATCGTATTTTGCGTGGATATTGTGGTGCGTGGTTCTCTGGTATTACAGGAACAAAAGTGGACTCCTTAGATTGTGATTTTATTGATGGTTTGGCAAAGTTGCATCCGAACTGGCAAATTGTAGTGGAAGCAGATGGGGCAAAGGAAAAATGGCTTAAGGCTCCTAAGTCGACTGAGCCAGTCATCCCATCTCTCACAAAGACTACGATTGGTCTTGTGAATTTACAAATGTTAGGCGCGCCGCTTGATGATGAGCACGTACATAATATCGAGCTCGTTCAAGATATTGTGAAGCGCGATATGGGTGCCATTGTAACGCCACGTATGTTGGCTGATCTTGTGCTCCATAAACAAGGTTTATTCCAATACAGTAAAGGTAAAAAAATTCTGTTCTGTACTGGTTATGAAACGGTGCAACATCGTATCATTGATGATTTTATTGATCATATTGTAGATAGCGACATTTCCGCTATCATCTTAGCTGATGGATACAAAGCAAGTTGTGAAATCCGTCGCATTATTCAATGTCGGTAGGTACTCATGACTTATGTGAAAGCAAAATCTAATACCGCTTTCAGTCCCATGAAAGACCCCATAGACCGTCGTCCTTTGCATATTGGCATTGTCCTCCTCGTAGGAGGTCAATCCAAGCGCATGGGATGTAATAAGCAGCTTTTGCCTTGGCGTGGTAAAACTGTTTTAGATGCGGTTTGTGGGGCTCTTCATTGTGGATGGAATGATTCGGTAGGACCTACTGAATCCTGTAAACTACCTTTTGTAGCGGTTACTGGTGATGATCATGAAAGATTAGAACCTATAGTTACGAGCTATGGGTTTGAAGTGGTTCAGAATGAACATCCTAATCGTGGACAAGGCCTGTCCATAGCGATAGGAGTACGTCACTTGGTAGAAAATTCACCGATACCGCTAGACGGCATTCTTTGTTCTGTAGGGGATCAACCACTATTGACTGGGAATGTTGTACATCAGGTTATTAGTGCATTTAGTGATAACTTTCATTCGAAAACTATCGTCGTCCCGCATTATGGGGCGAATTATCAGTCGGGAAATCCTGTTTTATTTGGTTCACATTGGTTTGAATCATTGCAACATATTCAAGGGGATCAAGGTGGTAAAACTATCATTCGCGGTAGTGGTAAAGACCATGTTATCAAATTATGGATTCGTGACGATATTGGTGACGATATCGACACACCCGATGATTTTGAGCGTTTGAAACATCGTGAAAGTGAGGCATTATGAAACCATTAGTGCTCATGCGCGGAGGCGGAGATATCGCTTCTGGCGCTGTATATAGATTGAAACGGGCGGGCTATCCCGTGGTTATTAGCGAAATTGCCATTCCTACCATGATTCGCCGCGAAGTATGTTACGGCAATGCCGTTCATCGTGGAGAAATGATTTTGGAACGCTTTGTAGCCCGTCATGTAGCCCTTAGTGAAGTGAAAGATACTTTGGCACAAGGTATTATTCCTGTTGTGACTAGTTCATATGAAGAGTTACTAGATACATTGAAGCCAGCTATTGTTGTAGATGGTATTTTAAGTAAGAAGAATCTTGGTACCAAACGTGATGATGCAGATCTCGTCATTGGTGTGGGGCCTGGATTTACCGCAGGGCATGATGTGGATGTTGTTATTGAAACCATGCGCGGTCACTACTTAGGTCGTTGCATCTATGATGGTTCTGCTCAACCGAATACCGGCATTCCTGGTAATGTGGGTGGCTATACTCACGAACGTGTCATTCATTCTCCAAAGGCTGGTCTATTTACGGCAAAGCGTCATATTGGTGATTCTGTACAGGCCAATGAGGTCATTGGTTATGTAGATGAAGAGCCAGTGCGGGCAAAAATTACAGGTATTCTTAGAGGCATTCTAAAGAGTGGACTCATCGTATCGGACCATTTTAAATTGGCCGATGTTGATGCTCGTTGTGAAGAGTCTCATTGTTATAGTATTTCAGATAAATCCCTAGCTGTTGGTGGCGGCGTATTAGAGGCTGTTACTGCATGGGATTATGAAAGGAATCTAGATGGAAACAATCTATGATGTAATGAAAGACCGTCTACAGGTTACTGAAACTACCTTGATGGTTACTGTTTTATCTGGCCCTCGTCAAGGGGATAAGACTGTGTATGCTGAAGATGGTAGCGTGCTATATGGTACAGCTATTGAAGGCTTTACAGTAGACAAGGCAAAACTTAATTCTCTATGTATGGTAGGCGAAATAGAATGTTTCGTACAACCGGTAGAAAATGATCCGTCCGTTCTCGTATTGGGCGCTGGTCATGTGAGCCGAGCGATTACAGATTTATTATTATTCATTGGATGTCGTGTCACTGTTGTAGATGACCGACCAGAATATGTAGTCCCTGAATTCTTTGATGAACGTGTTACACGTAAATGCTTGCCGTTAGAAAACTTCAAGAACGATTTACCTCTTGATGAGTATAATGGTTTTATCATTGTAACGCGTGCTCATGAGTATGATAATGTATGCTTAGAACAATTGCGCGATTATTTGCCAACCTATATGGGTGTTATGGGCAGTCAAAAGCGCATTCATTATGCATTTGAAGTATTGCGTGAACAAGGTTGGACGCAAGAAGAATTAGATATGGTATATGCACCAATTGGTTTAGACTTAGGTGCACAAACTCCTGAGGAGATTGCATTATCTATTGTTAGTGAATATTTGGCAGTGGTGCGTGGTAAAAAAGGCGGCTCATTGCGGAAAGGTAGAGTGAGCCATGAATCGTGAGTTTATTGAATATCTTAGTGAACGTAAAAACGAAACATTAGCTGTTGCTACTATTTTGTATACTCGTGGATCTACACCACGTAAAGCAGGTACTTCTATGGTTGTATTCCCTGATGGCTCCATCTTTGGCACTATCGGTGGTGGTCGTGCTGAAAATGAAATTCGTCTAAGCGCTGTTGATTCATTGAATAAAAAAGAAGCACATCGTCGTATCGAAGTTCTTTTAGATGACGATGTAGCTGTAAAAGAAGGTATGGTTTGCGGCGGTCAAATGGATGTGTGGATTGAAACACAAAATATCTAAGGTTTCAAGCAAATTTCATTGAAATGCATATATATGATATCTGTATTTATAAATTAATATAGGTTAATATGACAAAAATCTCATGGAGGAGATGTTTCTAAATTTACAGTACTTTCAAAATGAGTTAAAATATAAGGTACAGTCAAAGGTTTGGCTGTACCTTATTATTTTGTATAAGGAGCTATTTTATGCATATTGACGCACTTATACATACCTTTAGGCTTCTTGATATTGCTGATATCTTAATCGTTGCCGTAGGTATTTATTACTTATATAAATTGCTTAAAGATACACGGGCCGTTGCTCTTTTAAAGGGTCTCGTTATGCTAGCAATTCTAAATTTATTGAGTCATTTGCTGAATCTATATGTTATCAATTGGATTTTGCAACAAAGTATGACCGTTCTTCTTTTCGCATTACCTGTAGTATTCCAACCAGAATTGCGTCGTGCGTTAGAACAATTGGGCCGTGGTCGAATTTTCAGTAAGGCGCAGAATGTCAACGAAGAGGAAATGGATATGGCTATCAATGAAGTGATGGCGGCGGCTCGCGTTATGTCTCGTGAGCATACGGGGGCACTTATCGTTTTTGAACGTGAAGTGGGCCTCAATGACTTCGTTGATACAGGCATTTTAATTGATGCTGTGTTGAGCCGTGAACTAATTAAAAATATTTTCGTTCCTAGTACACCACTTCATGATGGGGCACTGATCATCCGAGATGGCCGTATTCGTGCAGCGGGGTGTTTGTTGCCACTAACTGAGGACCGTACATTGAGTACTGAACTTGGTACGCGTCACCGTGCAGCCATCGGTTTGTCTGAACAAACTGATGCTGTCGTTGTTGTAGTCAGTGAGGAAACGGGGACAATTTCCTACGCCTATGGCGGTCATATTTATCGCCATTTACCGGAAGATCAAATTAAAGAAGCGTTGCGTACATTTATGGAACGCCCTCGTCAAACCATTACTGGTATGTGGAAATGGGGGGCAAAAAAATGATGATACATTTGAAACGCAATTGGCCAGCTAAGTTGTTATCATTGCTAGCGGCTATCGTCATGTGGTTCTTTATCATGCGAGATCAGAACCCTGTGATGGAGGTAACCTATACAGTACCTGTTCAAGTCCAAAATCTTGATTCACATTATATTATAGAAGATGCACCTGATGTAGCACGCATTGTCCTTTCGGGCCCTCGAGATATGATTATGTCTATAAAGGCAGATAATCTTCGTGCATATATTGATGCATCTGGTGTGAAACCAGGTCAAAATAATGTAACCATTGGATTTACACCGCCAGCGGGGATGAGCCTTGTTGAGGTTAAGCCTGAAACTATAACAATTAATGTAGACGAATATGCAGAGCGGAAAATACCGGTTGAGATTGTACCAATTGGTAAGTTCTCCGACGATGTCGCTCTCAAGTCAGTAACCATTGTACCGAAAGAGGTAACTGTATCTGGACGTAAACAGCTTGTTAACGCCGTAAATAAGGTTGTTATGAAGGTCAATATCGCTGGTCAAACCAAGAACTTTAGTGCTGTTAGTACGTTAGAAGCCTGGGATATATCTGGTAATGTATTAGATGTACACATCAATCCGAGCCAAGGTCAAGCGCAATATGAACTAAACTTATTGCGTAAAGATAAAGCCGTTCCTATTACAGTACCAACGGTGGGAACGATAGCTGATGGGTATGAGGTTAAGTCTATATCCGTTACACCGACCCAATTGACTGTGACTGGTCGAGAAGAAATGATTGACTCCGTTTCAGAAATTCAAACAGAACCAATTGATCTTACCGGTGCAACGAAGGGCATTCAAGGTAATTACAACTTAGTATTACCAAGCGGTGTCAATAGTAATGTTACAACGGTACATGTTAAGGTAGATATACAAAAGAAAACTACGTAGTTCATGAGATTAAAGAGGTAATAGTAATTTCCAAAATTGTTATTACTAAAAACCTAAATTAAAAATAAGACCCTAATAGAGGATAAGATTAAACTCTATTAGGGTCTATTTTAATGCTTTATGGGGATACTCTGTTTATTATGTATTAGCTTTTACCGTAATATTGTATAATAGTATTGTATGACCAATTTCTAGTAGGTTAAATTTGAAGGATTTAGGTCAAATAAGAAAGAAATTTGCTAACCTAAAAGGATAGCTTAAATAAGGAAAGATATGATTAGAATAATAAATCTCCGCGTGGCCGTTACGGTCAAGTCGGATATAAAGGATATTGTAGAAAAGAAATATCCCCAATTGCGAGGCGCTATTGAAACGATTCACGTTGTACGACGCGCTGTAGATGCTCGTAAAAAACCGAATATTGTATTTGTGTATACCTTGTTTGTTGAGGTTCATAAGGAAGCTCAAATCATGAAAAAACTAGGTAAACAAAAGGATGTATCTGTATTTACTCCAGAGGATCCAGAACCTATTGTTTATGGTAATGTGCCTTTAGCACATCGCCCTGTAGTGATGGGCTTTGGTCCGGCTGGGATGCTAGCTGCCTTTTATTTAGCTCGTGAAGGGTACCGTCCAATCGTTTTTGAACGAGGTCAAGACGTTGATACTCGTAGCCAAGATGTAGAAACGTTTTGGAAAGAGGGCGTATTCAAGCCTGAATCTAACGTACAATTTGGCGAGGGTGGTGCAGGTACCTTCTCTGATGGTAAACTGACAACCCGCGTTACACATCCAAGATTGCATGAAATCTCCAAATATTTTGTAGAGTTCGGCGCTCCAGAAGAAATCTTGTATAAACATAAACCTCATGTAGGTACAGATAAGTTGCGTACCATGGTAAAAGCTATGCGTGAACGCATCATCAAATGGGGTGGTGAAGTTCGCTTTGGTGCTAAGATTACCGATTTATTTATTGAAAATAACCGCATCGTAGGTGTTGAAGTTAATGGTAGCGAGCGCATTGATACCACAGTTGTCTTATCTGGTGTAGGTCATAGTGCACGTGATACGTATGAAATGCTGCATAAACGAAATGTAGAAATGACAGCAAAACCATTTGCTATCGGTGTTCGTATCGAACATGATCAAGCTGTAATCGATGAGTCCCAATATGGTGTAGAACCGTCTAGCTTGGGCCTTGGAGCCGCAGAATATTCTCTTGTGTACCACGATAAAGAAACAGGCCGTACAGCGTATAGCTTCTGTATGTGCCCAGGTGGTCAAGTTGTAGCATCAGCGTCCGAAAATGGGGGCGTTGTTGTTAATGGCATGAGTTTATATGCTCGTGATAGCGGTGTTGCGAATAGTGCTATCGTAGTTAATGTAGGGCCTGATGACTTTGGTAATCATCCTCTGGATGGTGTAGCATTCCAACGTGAATGGGAGCGTAAAGCTTATGAATTAGGTGGCTCTAACTTTCATGCACCAGCTCAGACCGTAGGTCAGTTTTTGGGACTTTCACAAGCAACAGGTGTACAAGATAGCACATATAGCTATGAACCAGGTGTAGTAAATTGCGATTTACATGATTGCTTGCCACCATTCGTAACGTCCGTGCTAGAACGGGCATTGCCGTATTGGGGACGACGTATTCATGGATTTGATGATCCTTCGGTATGTATGACTGGTGTTGAAACACGCACCTCTGCGCCGCTTCGTATGGGGCGTAATGAAGAACGTATTTCTCCAACTGTAGGTGGATTTTATCCTATGGGGGAAGGTGCAGGCTATGCTGGAGGTATTATGAGTGCAGCCCTTGATGGGGCAGAAACTGCCATTATATGCATGGCAAAATATGCAAAACCTAACTAGTTAGTAGTAGAATGTATGGTAAAGTAAACTACAGTATAGGTTCATTTTGGTACTGTAAAATAGTATATCTGTATACTATATATATGTGTGGTGTATATATTGTGATATAATACACAACAGTAAATATATGAGGACTTGTGATTTTCACAATCCCTAGAGGAGGATAATTATGGCTCGTTTATTTGGTACAGATGGTGTACGTGGTGTTGTTAATGAATTTTTAACACCTGAATTAGCCTATCATTTAGGCCGTGCAGCGGCTACATATTTTGGTAAAGAAAAAGACCATCCTACATTCTTGATTGGTCGTGATACGCGTATTTCTGGCTCCATGCTTGAAAGTGCGTTAGCGTCCGGTATTTGCTCTGTTGGTGGTAATGTTGTAATTGCCGGTGTTATCCCAACTCCAGCAGTAGCTTACCTTGTACGTCAACAAGGCTTTGATGCAGGTGCTGTTATTTCTGCATCTCACAATCCATATCCAGATAATGGTATTAAATTCTTTGATGGCAACGGCTATAAATTGCCAGATGAAGTAGAAGATCAATTAGAACAATATGTTCGTCAAAGTGCAGATAATGAATTGCCACGTCCAACAGGTGATGGCATTGGTACCATTGAGTACAATAGCAATTTAGCTCATTTCTACGCTCACTTTGTTCGCCATACAATTGATACATCCCTTGAAGGTTTGACTATCGTATATGATGGTGCGAACGGTGCTGCATCTAGCGTAGGTCCTGAAATTTTATCTGGTCTTGGCGCTAAAGTAATCAACATCAATGTAAATCCAGATGGCTTGAATATCAATGATCACTGTGGTTCTACACATATCGAAGGCTTACAAGTGGCTGTACAACAACATAATGCAGACCTTGGTATTGCTAACGATGGTGATGCGGACCGTTGCTTATTGGTAGACGAAAAAGGTCAAGTTCTTGATGGTGACCAAATCATGCTATTGTGTGCTCTTAAATTGAAAGAAGAAGGCAAACTCAAAGATGATACTGTAGTTGGTACTGTTATGAGTAATATTGGGTTCCATAAAGCGGCAGAAGAACTAGGAATGAAAACAGTTTCTACTGCTGTTGGTGACCGTTATGTATTGGAATACATGCGTGAACATGACCTCTCCGTTGGTGGTGAGCAATCTGGTCACGTAATCTTCTTAGATCACAATACAACTGGTGATGGCATGTTAACAGCTGTTCAAGTGGCGGCTCTTATGAAAGAAAAAAATCAACCACTTTCTGAGTTGGCTAGCATTATGACTAAGTATCCTCAAGTTCTTATCAACGTTCGCGTTGCTACAAAAACAGGTTGGGAAGACAATGATATTATCAAAGCAGCTATTGTGACAGCAGAAGGTGAACTTGGTGATGAAGGCCGCGTTCTCGTTCGTGCATCTGGTACGGAACCACTTATTCGCGTAATGGCTGAAGGTCCTAACCAAGAAGAACTACAAGCACTATGTCAAGAAATTGCCGATATTATCGGTAGAGAACAAGGGTTGGCGGACTAACTCTTAATGAGTAGTTTGATACTACTCCGTTTGGTTCCATTCTACAATTTGATATTAAAAGTATCCCCTCCTATATATGTCCCTTTGCTCCGTCCTACGTAAAGTCGCTGCAGGAACATATATAGGAGGGTATTTATTTTATATTTATCTAGGATGGTTACCGAATGGAACCGTCACTATGGCGCAAATATTTCTGCATTATACCATTTCTACTCATTAAGAGTTATTTCGCATATGAGGGGGAGGATAGACGAGATGATGCAATTCATCTTATATATAGTTAAGAACTGTGTTGCTGTTACTATAGGTACATATATAGGATGTAATTTATGTTATTATAGCGATATAGCGAGAAATGAACTGAAAAAGCACTACTTTGAATTGTAATCATTCAGAGTAGTGCTTTTGTTATTATTTATCAGCCACAACGAGTTTGTATCCATTTAAGTGAATGTTACTGTTTGTTGTGTCTTCGTTTGTTAAGGATTTTACATAGCTGTCGCCTGTGAGTGTCCAGGTAGAGTCTTTGCTGAGTTTCATTGTAATTTCTTTAGCTGTGTTGTCTGTGTTTACAGCGCCTACGAGGCTGGATCCATTAGTCATGTCTAGTGCGACAGTGCTGATGGAGTCGGCTACGATGTTACCGTTAAGTTCTTGGTTGGATGCGCGAAGTGTGAGGTGACCACCGTTTTCACCATCTTTACCCCAGCGGGAGTCTGCTGCGGCTTTCACGAGTGTGGTAGTATTTGGCATTACAATTGCGTTGCCTGTAAGGTCTACTTCGGCTGTAGTGTTGTTTACATAGATGAAAGCGCCTGTACCATGAGTTGTAAGTGTGTTATTTTCTGCTTTTAAACGAGCAATACCGCTTTCAGCATCACCGGAGAAACTTTGGTATAGCATGAAGCCATTATCGTGGTAGCCTGTAACATTAGAGTTCGTAAGGGTAATGGAGTTTTTACCTTCTACGACGCCTATTTCACTCTTGTTAGCTACGCCGTTGATACTGTTTGCTGTAATATTGCCGGTGGAGTAGATAACAGGGCTACCCGCACCATAGGTTGTTAGCTTGGCTGCTTCTGCATTAATGGTGCCTTCGCCACGGTCTGTAGCAAGCGTAGCAGAGTGAGCCCCTTCAGTGGTGATGGTTAAATTTTTACCATTTACAGTGCCTTTGTAGGTCGCATCTAAGCCGCGAGAGGAGTCGCCCTTAGTGTGAATATTTGTATTTTCTATATTAATAACAGAGCCTTCGCCAGTGGCAAATACCGCATTAGAGCCAATACTATTAGATGTAATATTACTATTTTTAATGCTCGTTTGACTGCCTTCGATGCCGAGCACTACTGCATTTTGTCCGCGGAAATTACTGTTGTCATCATTTGTGGTGTTACCCTGTTTATTAAATACGCTGCTATCGATGGTGATAGTGGCTTTGTTTTTTCCGATGAAAGCATTTTGATCGCTTGTAGTATTGTCGAATCGTTGGTGTTCTAATGTTTTATTTTCACTAATAACAGATGTGCCTGTGAAAGTACTAGGATTAGCTTCCTTATGAGGCGTTGGTTCATTAATTTCTCCTGTCTTTACATCATCTGGTCTAGGTACATCGTTTTTAGGTGTATTAGCGTTAGGCACATCAGCCTTAGGGGCAGATATGCTTTGTGTTAGAACATTAGCTTGTATTGGTTCTGCACCAAAGGTAGGGGCGAATGCGAGTGCTGCGAGGGCGCCACCCGCTAAAGCGGGAACGATGAAACGTCTTAAAGTTTTATAGTTACGTGAATGTGTCATATATAATAACCTCCAAATATTTATTGCGCGATAAAATCGAATTGTGTAAAATTAAGATTGTAAGAAGTATAGTAATTATCTGTGAAAATAGTATGAATGATACATGGGATTTATAAACAAATATTAACTGTGATGTTTAGATATGTCGATGAGGATATCTTGCTTTCACCATTACTTATCACGTATAATATAGATTGGTATATGATGTATACTGTTAAGATCTGCCGTATCTTATAGAAAGGAGTTCCCTAATTCGTAAAGGCGAATAGCGCAAGTACCCGCGAAGGCAGTCGTTAGGGTAGACGAGGTGAAGAGTAATCGAATCATCAGCGGATGCTCTTCCGGCATATTCATGTCGTAACAGATATTAAAAAGCTCATCGGTAACGATGGGGACAAAGTGTATCTGAATGAATTGTATTCAAATACTATTTGATACATAATTTGAATATTAACTTAGAACGTTAAGTTAGAATAGTAATTTGTTAGCCTTAGTTGTTGGCTGGGGCTAGAAATACCCCCAGTTATAGGAGGATATACTTATGTGCGGTATCGTAGGATACATTGGCTTTAATCAAGCATCTGATTTCTTGTTGGACGGTATGGCGAAATTAGAATACCGTGGTTATGACTCTGCAGGTATTGCTGTTATCGGCCCTGAAAATGTGATTAAAATTCAAAAGAAGGTTGGCCGCCTTGCTAATCTTGAGGCGATTGTAAAAGCAGATCCTAATGAAGGGACTATAGGTATTGGTCATACTCGTTGGGCTACTCATGGTCGCCCATCTGATATGAACGCCCATCCTCATGCATCTGAAGATGGTAAATTTGCTGTTGTACACAACGGTATTATTGAAAATTACATGCCTTTAAAAGAAGAGCTCATTAAAAAAGGGTACCATTTCAAATCTGAAACTGATACAGAAGTAGTAGCTCATTTATTAGAAGATATGTATGATGGCGATTTCGTAGGCACAGTACGTCGCATGCTCTCTCGTGTTGATGGTGCGTATGCTCTTGAAATCATCTGTGCTGATGAGCCAGATAAAATCATTTGTACTAAAAAAGAAAATCCATTGGTTATCGGTCTTGGCAAAGGCGAAAACTTTGTAGCATCTGATATTCCAGCCATTATTAACTACACACGCGATACATACATTTTGAGCGATGGTGAATTAGCTATCGTAACTCGTGATAATGTATCTGTATTTGACCGTGAAGGCAACCCTGTTGATAAAGAAGTATTCCATGTTAACTGGAATGCGGAAGCAGCAGAAAAAGGCGGTTATGAACACTTCATGTTGAAAGAAATTCATGATCAACCTAAAGCTGTACGCGATACTTTCGGTACACATATCTCTGAAGATGGTAAAACAGCTATCTTTGATGAATTGAATTGGACTGCTGAAGATGTAGCAGCTTTTAATAAAATCCTTATCGTTGCATGTGGTACAGCATACCATGCAGGTCTTGTAACAAAACAATATATTGAAAACTTGGCGCGCATTCCTGTAAGTGTGGAAATCGCATCCGAGTACCGTTACAGCAATCCATTGACTGATGACAAAACATTATGTATCGTTATCAGCCAATCTGGTGAAACATCTGATACATTGGCTGCGTTAAAAGAGGCAAAACGCCATGGTGCTAAATCCTTGGCGATTACTAACGTAGTAGGTTCCAGTATCTCCCGTGAAGCAGACAATACTGTTTACACATGGGCAGGCCCTGAAATCTCTGTAGCGTCCACAAAAGCGTACACGACTCAATTAGTAGCTGGCTTGTTGTTCGCTGTATACCTTGGTCAATTAAATGGCAAAATGAATCCAGCGTTAGGCGAAGAAATCCTAAGCGGCGTTAAAAACTTGCCTACATTGATTCATGAAATCTTTGAAGTAGACGAAGATATGAAAGCCTTTGCAAAACATTATGGCTTCAAATCTGATGCGTTCTTCTTAGGCCGTGCTATCGACTACGCAGTAGCGATGGAAGGTGCTTTGAAATTGAAAGAAATTTCTTACATCCATGCTGAAGCATATGCTGGTGGCGAGTTGAAACATGGTACATTGGCTCTTATTGAAGAAGGCGTACCTGTTATCGCATTGGCTACACAAGAAGATGTGTATGATAAGATGATCAGCAACATCCGCGAAGTAAAAGCTCGTGAAGCGGTTGTAATCGGTATCGGCATGAAAGGTGACGAAGAATTATCTAAACACGTAGACCATACAATCTATGTTCCTCGTGCAAATAAATTCATCGCTCCAATCCTTGCAGTTGTACCATTGCAATTATTAGCATATTATGCAGCGATTACACGCGGCGCAGATGTAGATAAACCACGTAACTTGGCTAAATCTGTAACCGTAGAATAATATATATAACCAACAGTGCTTCGGCACTGTTGGTTTATTTCAATATAGGGAGACTATTATGGCAGTTATATTTTCCGGCATCCAACCTAGTGGTGAGTTAACACTTGGTAACTATTTGGGGGCTTTACGTAATTTCTTAGACTATCAAGATACTGACGAATGTTATTATTGCATCGTTAACCAACATGCAATCACTGTACCGCAAGATCCAAAAGAGTTATTCCAAAATACTCGTAATTTGGCTGCGTTGTACCTAGCGGTTGGCCTGGATCCTAAAAAGGTAACATTGTTCGTACAATCCGAAGTACCTGAGCACGTTAAACTCGGTTGGGTTATGCAATCTATCAGCTATGTTGGCGAATTAGAGCGTATGACGCAGTATAAAGACAAGTCTCAAAAGCAAGGTGACTCCATTCCTACAGCATTGCTTACGTACCCACCATTGATGGCGGCAGATATCTTGTTATATGGTACAAACTATGTTCCTGTAGGTGAAGACCAAAAACAACATCTTGAGTTGACTCGTAATTTGGCAGAGCGTTTTAACCGTAGATTCGGTGAAACTTTCGTAGTACCTGATATCAAGGTAGGCGAAGGTGGTGCTCGCGTTATGAGCTTACAAGAGCCAACTAAGAAAATGAGTAAATCTGATGATAATCAAAATGCTACCATTCGCCTTTTGGATGCACCAGATTTGATCGTGAAAAAATTGAAACGCGCTCAAACTGACTCTGATAATGCAGTGCGTTACGATAAAGAAAACAAACCGGGCATTTCTAACTTGATGGGCATTTACCGTGCTATCACAAAAGACAGCTATGAAGCTATCGAAGAAATGTATGCCGGTAAAGGTTATGGCGTTTTCAAATCCGATATTGCAGACCTATTGGTGGCAACTCTTGAGCCAATCCAACAACGTTACAATGAGTTGATTGTAAGCCCTGAACTCGATGTTATTCTCGATGAAGGTGCTGCTAAGGCTCATGCTAAAGCAAGTCAAATGTATCGTAAAGTAGAGCAAGCTATGGGCTTGTGTCGTAAATAAAATCATATAGTAGACTTTCAATTTGTGAGGTAAGCCATGACGAAACAAGAGGCGATGGAACGCTTTTCATCAGGTACCGTACAACAGAGCTTAGAAATACATCGTGGAATTCAGTGGGCCGGTCGTATCATCGGTCTGTTGGTTTGCGCCTTAATTGTAAAATATATGCCCTCCGATTGGGCTGAGCGTATATGGTATTATCTGTTGTTGCTCGTCATATTGTGGACCCTTCATAGATTAGGTGAAAGTCAAGCATTTATCTGTGAAAAGGGCCTCGTGTTAAAGCGAAGGCCTTTTTCTGTGAAAGAATACTTTCACAGCCTTTTTCATGGCGATGAATATTTTGTCTTTGTCGATTATGAGCATATAATTGGATTTACTGAAGGTTGGCGTGAGTTGCAGGCTATGAATGGTCATGGTGGGATTTATGTAATACCATTAGATCTCGCACAGGTAGGGTATAAAGACAAAATGGCCATGATTGAAGCGATTCACAAGCATTCAGATACATAATGTATGTGTATATACAAAGGATTTAGTACTATAATCCTGTATGAATCATGAGAGAGCTAAAAATTCTAAAATTCATCAAATTATCTATTTACAACTTTAACGAACTAAAGTATAATACAATCATCGGGTACAGACATGAGTTCTGTACAGCATATATTAGCAAGTAGTTAAAGGTGTAATACACCGTGGAGGATAGTTATGAATTGGAAAAAAATGATGGCCGTTGGCCTTGCAGCAGTATCTATGATGGTATTTGTAACGGGTTGTGGTAGTGATACTAAAACTGCTAATACAGAATTACCTAAGAAAATCGTTATCGGCTTAGATGATAGCTTCCCTCCAATGGGCTTTAAAGATGATAAAGGCGAAATCGTAGGTCTTGATATCGATATGGCTAAAGAAGCAGCTAAACGCGCTGGCATGGATGTGGAATTCAAAGCTATCGACTGGTCTAGTAAAGAAGCTGAGTTGAAATCTAAAAAAATCGACGCTTTATGGAATGGCTTAACAGTTTCTCCTGAACGTGAGAAGAATATCTTGTTCTCCAACACATATATGAAGGATAAACAATACATCGTTGTTCGTAATGAAGATGAATCCATTAAATCTAAAGCAGATCTTGCAGGCAAAGTAGTAGGTGTTCAACAAGCAAGTACTGGTGAATCTGCATTGCAAAACGATCCAAGCGGTAAAACTGTGAAAGAAATTAAATCTTATGCTGATTTCGTAAGTGCTTTCATGGATCTTGGTATTGGACGTGTTGATGCAGTTATCGCAGATGGTGTTATCGCTCGTTACCTTATGACAAAAGAACCTGGTAAATACAAAATCGTAGAAGGTACTGATTACGGTGTTGATAACTTTGCTGTTGGCTTCCGTAAAGATGACACTGCATTACGTGATAAAATCAATGGTATCTTAGCTGAAATGAAAAAAGATGGTACTGCTGATAAAATCGTTGAAAAATGGTTGGGCTCTAGCGCAGACCTAGATAAGAGCGATGCTAAATAGTACAATTCGTGATATACTAATAGTACTATGGTCAGTTTGTACAACAGATAATTAAAGAACGAAATGTACACTAGAGAAGAGGCCAGAAGCCTCTTCTCTAGTCGTGTTTTGAAGGAGTATTCCATGTTAGATTATTTATTGCAGATTATCCCAACCATCGCTGATGGTTTAAAGGTAACCGTATCGCTATTCTGTATTGTATGGATTTTATCCATCCCTGGCGGTATCTTACTTGCTTTGGTACGTCTATCAAAATTTACAGTGCTCGATAAAATTGTTGAAGCCTTCGTATATTTGATGCGCGGCACACCATTAATGTTACAAATTTTATTCGTATATTATGCATTGCCTATCATTACAGATGGAGCAGTCCAAATGGATGATGCTACAGCTGCAGTACTTACATTCGTGTTGAACTACGCAGCGTATTTATGTGAAATTTTCCGTGGTGGTATTCAATCCATTTCTCGTGGTCAGTACGAAGGGGCAAAGGTTCTTGGTTTTACTTATGCTCAAACAATGCGTAAAATCATCTTGCCACAAATGTTTAAACGCGTATTGCCTCCGCTTGCGAACGAAACAATTAACTTGTTGAAAGATACGTCTCTTGTATACGTATTGGCTATGAATGATATCTTGCGTATTACAAAATCTATCGTACAACGTGACTTTGATATCTCTGCCTTCTTAGTGGCAGCTTTGTTCTACTTGATCTTTACCTTTATTTTGACAAATATCTTCAACTACTTAGAAAGACGATTTGCTGTATATGAAGATTAATCTATTCTGTAGTAGTGTGTCGTAGATATGGACTTAGTTGTTTTTAAGGGCTATAGCCGATTTGAAATTACAGCTATTTATTTATACGACGATGTAAGAGGTACTTATGACATTTGTAAATATGGAGCGTATTGAAAAACGCTTTAACAATCAAACTGTATTGCGCGATGTATCGCTCAAAATGGATAGAGGGGAAATCGTTTCTATCATCGGCCCATCTGGGTCTGGTAAATCTACATTTTTACGCTGCTTAGGTCAATTGGAAACCATTGATGGTGGTTCTATTACTGTAGATGGTACTGTCCTTGCTAGTACAGATGCTAATGGCACTGTAAACTATGCTAGCCAAGAAACACAACATGACTTATTATTACGCATGGGCATGGTATTCCAATCTTTCAATTTATTCCCTCATATGACGGTGCTTGATAACATTATGATCGCGCCGCGCATGGTAAAAGGTATGAAAGATGATGAAATTTTACCGATTGCAGAGCGATTACTTAATAAAGTTGGCTTATGGGAAAAGCGCGATATGTATCCATCCCGTTTGTCTGGCGGTCAACAACAACGCGTGGCCATCGCTCGCGCATTGGCGATGAATCCTGAAATCATGCTCTTTGATGAGCCTACATCTGCCCTTGACCCAGAATTAACTGGTGAGGTTCTTAAGACTATTAAACAGTTGGCTGATGATCATATGACGATGATTATCGTAACTCATGAAATGAACTTTGCTCGTGAAGTATCTGATCGTGTCATCTTTATGGCGGATGGTGTTATCCAAGAGGAAGGTACACCAGAACAAATTTTCAACAATCCACAGAACGATAGAACGAAAGCGTTCTTGGAGAACATGTTATAGGAGGTCTTATGAAGTTACGTTTTATTGCTGCTACGTTAGCTGTCATGGCTATGAGCACGACCTCTATTATGGCAGAAGGCTTGCAAGGCACACCTGGAACTCCGATGGCAATCGTAGATTCCCAAAAAGACTCTGCCTCTATTTTGCCAGATCAGTATAAATCGTATGCGACTACGATGAACACAGTAGTTAAGGACTATAAAAATGGCTATACCTTTACGATTCCATGGCGTGTAGCCGATGGTGTTAAGCTAGATATGGATGTGCGTAGTGAAAGTGAGCATATTCAAGGCTATTCTTTCAACCTAGCAGGTCCAACACAAGATGATTCCTATACT
This sequence comes from Veillonella sp. ZSJB6, assembly GCF_051549505.1. NCBI lineage: Bacteria > Bacillati > Bacillota > Negativicutes > Veillonellales > Veillonellaceae > Veillonella > Veillonella sp. ZSJB6. Next base: position 263,396 of record NZ_JBPUGE010000003.1, read on the forward strand.
GTGTCTTTCACAAAACGCAATAATACACCGCAAGACGGGGTATCTCAAAAGGAATGGAATACGACTTGGTATGGTGTGCCAATCAAGGGCATGTCTGATGAAGAGTACTTGAGCATCTGGCGTCAGCATAGTAATGTCTTTGAAAATAACGATATCGTTGGGGGCTTCTTTAACAAGAAAGGGGCTATATCAGCACGTTGGGATAAGACAACACCAAAATCGTATGCTGAAATGACATCTACAGAGCCTGTTCAATCTGTATTTGAAGCGGAATTCATCATGGATAAGGATCCAACGCATCGCTACAATTTGGCGAGCACCTATGCTCCTATTCAAGGGGAATTTATGGAACAAGGCTTGATGGAACATACAATTCCATCCTTTGAATTACTAAATAAGTCTGGTTCTAGTACAATCAAAGGTGTTAAGCAGTTTATCTCTGGCACAAGTGATATCAGCGTAGCTGAAGGTATTAAATTTGCCTATCCAAAAGGTTTTACCCGTCTAAATGAAAAGGGTAAAATTGCTTTCGCTAAGCATAATGTGCGCCTTGATATTGAATCCTTTACAATCCCCGTACAAGCGGTTAGCACAGGCATGCCTACAATGATGGGCAAACAAATGCTAGGTGATTATTACCTTAAACAATTGGTTGAGGTGAATAAGGCAACCATTACTCGTTATGAAACACATATTATCGATGGTAATGTAATGTTCTACTTGGCAGGTCATATGAAGAATCCTAATACGGCTGATACATCTGCAGCTGCACCAGTATCCTTTGCCGCTACTATTATCTTAGGTAATGAAGGCAATGTAGCCGTGGCTCGTATGATTGGCCCAGCAGGAACTAGCCTTAGCACACCGGAGCTCATCGATGTGCTGGATGGATTCAAATTGACTACTACATTGAATACTAACCAATCATCACAAGTTTTATAATATACACATAATATTCTTTTATTTGTATAAATCTGTATAATTTGTGCTATAATAAAAGAAATCCTCTAGAAAAAGAGGAGTTTTCCTTGATGGTCTAGAATATAATACTATAGGCTAAACGATCTTTGATCATATCCCCTTTGAGGGATTAGAAATAGGAGGGGTTATTATGGTTACCTACAAAACTATTGTCGTACCTACTGATGGTTCTGAAAATGCTAAACGTGCGTTGGAACATGCTCTCGCTGTAGCGGACCGCAACCATGCTGAATTGATTATTGTTCACGTTGCAAATATCGTGTCTGCTATTTCCAATTTCGATCAAACACCAATTTCCGGTGGTTACGTATCTGAACAAATTGCAGAAGATATGGAAGAAACTGGTAAAGAAATTCTTAACGATGTAGTAAAAGAAATTCCTACAGGCGTAAAAGTTAAAAGCGTATTCGAAGTTGGTTCCCCTGGTCCTGCATTATTAGCAGTAGCTAAAAAATATAATGCTGACCTTATCGTAATGGGTAGCCGTGGCCTTGGCCCATTGAAAGGCTTATTCATGGGTAGCGTAAGTAGCTATGTAACTAGTCACTCCACTTGCCCTGTATTGATCATTAAATAATTCATATCCTGTACAGATATGATACAAAAAGAGACTTTGTTGTAACAAAGTCTCTTTTTTATAGCGTAAAAATGATATAATATTTGTATGTATGCCATTTAGGTTTACAAATAAGAACGAAATTAAGTTACATGAGAACAATAAATAAACATAGATAATGGTTTATAAAATGGGGGACTATATGAGCGACAAACAAGAATCATTGCTAAAGCTAGCAGAACTGTTTAAAATCCTGGGTGACCCTACACGCCTTAAAATAGTAGAATTATTATTAGAAAACGAAATGTGTGTAAATCACATTGCAGAAACAATGGGGATGGGACAATCCGCTATTTCTCACCAATTGCGTGTACTCCGTCAAGCAAGACTTGTGACCTATCGCAAGGAAGGTAAAACTGCATACTACTCTCTAAACGATGATCACGTAGAAGGTCTCGTAAGAATGGGTATGGAACACGTATCTCATCAATAGTCATATAGCCGTATTGCATACTATTTGTCTAACTTGATTGGGGATATACAAAAGTACTCATGATATATATATATCCTCTAAAGATATATAAAGTTAAAATATAAGAAAAGGAGCCGTTTATACGGCTCCTTTTTGTATAGGTATACTAGTATTAATATAAAGGGAAGAGGTAATAGGCTATCGTAATAAATAGTGGCATAGTTACTGCTGATAGTATGGTTGTACCCATTACAATTTGCGTAGCGTATTCTGGATTGTTTTTCATCTCGATAGCAATAAGGGCCATATTGATGGCTGTTGGTACGCTATAGGTGATGACAATCGTTTGCGCTGCAATCGGGTGCATAGGACCATAGAAAATTATAAATAATATAGTAATAACTGCAGCAATGAGAGGACTTAAGACGAGACGTAAGGATGTAGCGAGCATAACATCCGCCTTAAAGAAGTTTAATGGCGTTCTGTTAATCTGCACCCCTAAAGCGATCATAGCAACGCCTACAAAGGCATTAGCAAAGATTTTAAGAGGGGCAAAGAAGAATAGACCGTGTAAATCAAATGGTAAGAGCTGGCAAAGTAATGCAAGCGGTATAGCATATACCATAGGCATATGGAAGACTACGCTTAACGCATCCTTTGTGCTCAAACGCCCAGCACCAGCTTGGTAGAAACCATAGGTATTACTTGTAATGGTCTGTATAATCATAATGGATACGACGCTGACAAGACCTAAATCAGCATAGGGGGTTGCGCCATCGATGACGTAAGGCACATTGGTAAATACAAAGATGGCAAGGGCGATGCCCATATTGCCGACATTGTTAAACATAACGCAGTTCTTTAATGTGGCGATTTTTGCTACATCATAACCTTGTATTTTGCCGACTACACCTGAAAGGATAGAGTTCAGTATGAGTACAACTAGTGCACAAAATACGATTTCTAACGTACCTGATGTAAATTTAGCTTCATACATAGCCCTAAATACAAAGGTAGGCAATAATATGTAGAAGTTTAGTTTACTCAGCGTATATAAATCTAGTTTAAATTTTCTATCCAATATAAACCCTACGCCTATCAGTATAAAAATAGGAATCATAGAGTTCATAAATATATGTCCTATTAGCTCGAATATATTCATTATCTCACCTAGAGTTTCTTATTAATTTAGTATGGATTTAATGTATAGTATTATCATACCATAGTATGTATTGTTCGGGGCTTAAAAGTTTTATCCATTATGATTTCTTATGGTATTCATCAGAAATATATATGCAAAATGTGAGTTTTTACATACATATTAATTAACAAATATATAGTATAATGTGAATATATTGTATATTTAGTTTGTTCTTTGAACGTGTCTCTACGGTGAGTAACCATAGCTTTCACAGTGTGGAGTCCAAAGGGATGCACAGGAGGAATTATGAAACGAATTCTATTAGTATTAATGAGCGTTTTCATGCTGGCCTTGTTAGTGGGGTGTGGTAGTGACACAAACAAAGCAGCAGATTCTGCTAAACCAAGCACATCTGAAAAGATTACTGTACAAGCGGCAGCGAGCTTGAAAGGTGCTCTTACTGAATTGGCAGAGTCCTACAAAAAGAGTCATAACTTATCAGACGACCAAATTGCTATTAACTTTGCTGGTTCTGGCACATTGCGCCAACAAATTGAACAAGGCGCACCAGCTAGCTTATTCATCTCTGCTGACGAAAAGAATATGAAAATGTTGCAAGACAAAGACCTTGTAACAGATGTTAAACCATTTGTAACTAATGAATTAGTTCTTGTAGTTCCAAAAGGCCAACCTAAAATTGAATTAAATCAAATTGCTTCTGTTAAACGTATCGTTTTAGGTAATCCTGAAACAGTGCCAGCTGGTAATTATGGTAAACAAGTATTAACAAAATTAGGTGTTTGGGAACAAGTTGAACCAAATGTAGTATATGCTAAAGACGTAAAAGCTGTAACAGCATCCATTAGCCAAGGTGCTGGTGATGCTGGCTTTATCTATAAAACAGATGCTATTGCTGCAGGTGATGCGGTTCAAATTTCTGCTGTAACACCGGCTGATTCCCATGATCCAGTCATCTATCCAATCGGTATCATTAAAAAATATGACAACGCATTGGCAAAAGACTTTTACCAATATGTAATGAGCCCAGAAGGCCAAAAAGTATTAGAAAAATACGGTTTCTCTCCTTCTAAATAAGAGTTAAACGCTAGCTTTCAGGGCTAGCGTTTTCTTATGATACAATATAGATATTATTATGAATATGTTAGACATACATTTTCATATGCTATATGATGCAAATAAGTAAATCATTTTAAAACTAGATGTATTTTTATTATTACTGATTTTAGTCTTATTGATAGAAAGGGGGCGTGTCATGAGTCCATTTTGGCTATCCTTATGGGTGGCGAGCATTGCTCTTATCATCGTTATTGTTATAGGCTTAGGTGCTTGTTATTGGATGAATCGTTGTAAGTGGGGCGGTATGGCTATTTTAGATGCCCTAATTACATTGCCCCTTGTGTTGCCACCAGTGGTTGTTGGTTTTGCACTTCTCATGGTGTTTACTCCAGGATATGCTTTTGGTGCGTGGCTCGAAGCTCACGGTATGAGTGTAGTTTTTGCCGCTTCTGGTGCAGTCGTTGCATCTTCAGTCATTGCATTCCCCCTATTTTATCAAACAGTGCGCTCTGCCTTGCAGTCCGTCGATCATAATATGGAGGATGTAGCGCGTACATTGGGCGCTTCAGAATTGCGTATATTCTTTACCATATCTGTGCCTCTTGCGTGGAAAGGTATTTTAACAGGTAGCATCTTGGCGTTCTGCCGTGCCATGGGGGAATTTGGTGCTACCATCTTAATCGCTGGTAATATTCCGAAGGTAACCCGTACTATGCCGTTAGCTATTTACTCCTACGTAGAGGCAGGGCAGTACATGGATGCCTTTGAGCTTGTTGTATATATTTGTGTACTTACATTGGCATTGTTGAGCGGCATTCACCTCATTACGAAGGGGTCCTTGTTCCGCCATACAGAGAATAACTAGGAGGTTCTATGATTACATTTTCCTTTACTGTAGCTAGACCTTCTGTGACTGTGAAAGCTGATGGGGTGCTTCCTTCTGGAATTACTGTTCTGACTGGTCAATCTGGTAGTGGTAAAAGTACCTTTATCAAATGTATTGCAGGGCTCGTAAAACCAACCACTGGTAGTATTCAATATGATGATACGACGTGGGTTGATCGAGGTAAAAAGATATGGGTGCCTGCTCAAAAACGGCAAGTAGGCTATATGCCGCAAGGCAATATTGTATTTCCTCATTTGTCTGTAGAACATAATATTACCTATAGCAAACGAGGCACCCCTGACATGTGTGATACATTGTTACAACGTTTGGGTTTGGAGAAATATCGTAATACCAAGGCTGGTAGCTTATCTGGTGGTGAGCAACAGCGGGTTGCACTAGGCCGTGCGCTCTACTCAAAACCGACTATTCTGCTCCTTGATGAGCCTTTATCTGCACTTGATTGGAACTTACGAAAACAAGTGCGTGAAGACCTCGTTTCCATCATTCGAGAATGGGATGTACCTTGCGTATGGGTGACACATGATGAAAGCGAAGTAGAAGCTGTAGGGGATAGACATTGGACCTGTGAAAACGGGCTCATTACGATATCTGAATAACTGTAAAATTTAAGATAATAAAAAACACCTTCATAATCCTACTAGTGGATTGTGAAGGTGTTTTCTTTTTAGATAGTTGATAGCAGTGTATTTAGCCTTATCTTTAGTATTGAATTAGTACGTTTATAATAGATGTTATTTGCTAATGTTACTTAATTTCTGTTGATGCATGCGCTGTTTTACTTATAAATCCCACAATAGCGGTAACGATAAATGCCATAGCAAAGGATGGTAGTGTAGCACCGATAGTGCTTTCACTATGTAACATATAGTGGTATAAGCCAACGGATACAGCCCAAATGAGACCTCTTACTAGATAAGCCGATAGTGTTTGTACTTGTTGATGATTGATAAAATAATCAGCTAATAGGATGGCAATCATTGGAGCAAATACAGATCCAATGAGGTATAGGAAGTCTGTAATATCATCCATTGGATATAGGATAGCCGCAATGGTGCCGACGATAGTTACGATAACGGCTACGCCTTTACTGGAGGCTCCGCTATAGATCGTCGTACTAGATACGCCTGCAGAGTAAGCGTCCATAAAGGTTGTAGTAACGGTAGAGAAGATAATAACGATAAGTCCTGCAAGGCCGAGGCCTGCGTTCATCATGATGGTAATGATGGAGTCGCCACCGCCAAAGATAGCGGCGCTAAGACCTAAGGTATACATAACAATACTTGTTACTGTGTAAACTGCAGCACTTGTTAGTGATGCGGAGAAAGGATTTTTACTTTCACGAGTATAATCGCTGATGAGAGGCAACCAAGATAATGGCATAGCAATAGATAGTTCAAGAGCTGCTATAAAACTCATATTTCCACTAGCTATAAGGCTACTTTCACTAGGCCATTGAGCTATCATGTGAGCGCCCATGTAGAGGGTGAGACCTAGCAATAGAACAGATACGATGGCTTGAATATAGCCTGTATTGTGGAGGCCGATGAAAAGCCATAGAATAACGAGAGCTCCGATGGCTGTGGTCCAAATCATAGGCGATAGGGGTGCTAGCTCTTGTAAGGCGAGCATCGCATCGTAGATCATGATGCTAGTCCATCCAATGAGTTGTAGCATATTTAAAAAGGCAAAGCCTTTAGCCCCTAGTCGGCCAAAGCTGAAAGCGGTAGTATTCATACTGCCTTGTCGCAAGCGTCCACCAATGAGGCCAGCTCCAAAGAGCAATATACCGCCGATGATATGCCCCAGTATGATGGCATATAAACCTTGGGTGAGCCCTAAGGGGGCCAGATAGGTTCCCGTCATAATCTCCGCTATGGATAGCGCGGCACCAAACCATATCATGGCGAACTGTGGTTGTGTAATGTGTGTGTCTTTCATACGTCCTCCTAGCCAGGAAGTCATAGAAAAAGCCGAGTTCACAGGAACTCGGCTATTAATCCTCTATGTTCCCTACGTTGGCATTATCCAAATCAGGTTATGGGTTAAAGCATTAGCTTACTCTCAGCCCACTCGTGTGAGCACCCCGTTATGGCTTTATTATAGGCGTCTATAAGTGAACCGTCAATTCTTTTGTTGCATGGATTGTATAATAATGTTATAACTAGAGTATAAAAATATATTGCCACTAGGGGTGCTTTTGCTGAGATTGACCATTCAAAACCCTAGACCTGATCCGGATAATACTGGCGTAGGGAAGTGGAGTGAAACATAATACTAAACTATTACGAGACCATTCCATTTGGAGTGGTCTCGTTTTTATATATTTGGAGGTATTATGAAAAAACTGATTATTGCTAGCATATGTGTAGCCTTAGGTGTCGTGTTATCCACAACATCTATTCCCGTTGGGCCGGCTCGTATTTTTCCGTTTCAACATATGATTAATGTGATCTTAGCCGTTATAGTTGGGCCGAGATTTTCCGTAGGCGCTGCTTTTAGTACATCTTGTTTACGTAATGTATTAGCACTAGGCTCTCCATTGGCCTTTCCTGGTAGCATGATTGGCGCTTGGCTATCTGCGTATTTATATAAGAAATACAATGCCATCTGGGCAGCAGCTCTAGGTGAGATCATCGGTACAGGTCTCATTGGTGCTCTTGTGAGCTATCCCATTGCTAACTTCCTATTAGGGAAACCGTTGGCGTTATTGACCTTGATTACATCCTTCTCCATGAGCTCTGTGGCAGGTGCTTGCATAGGCTTCGTAGTATTACAAATCTTATCTCGTCGTCATCTATTACACAAGGAGGCATAATGAAACTACATACTGCACTAACAATTGCTGGTACTGACCCGAGCGGTGGTGCTGGCATTATGGCTGATTTGAAATCCTTCCAAAGCCGAAATGTATACGGTATGGCTATTGTTACCTCTGTAGTAGCCCAAAATACAACGGGCGTTCACCACGTAGAACATCTATCCTTAGAAAGCATAGAGAAACAGTTACACGATGTGTATTCTGACATTCCTCCTCAAGCTGTTAAGACGGGCATGATTGCTTTACCGGAAATGATGGACCTCATTTATCCTTATGTGAGCAAGGATATTCCGTACGTAATGGATCCTGTTATGATTGCCACCAGCGGTGACCGACTTGTAGCAGATGAGGCTGTGAATTTCTTAAAATCTAAACTCATTCCTACCGCTACGGTTATCACCCCTAATCGCAGTGAGGCTGAGGTTTTAGCTGACATGGCTATTAATTGTGAAAGCGATATAACAACAGCGGCTAATCGTATCTTACAGGACTTAGGCCCTAAAGTGGTAATCATTAAGGGTGGTCACATCGGCGAAGATGCAACAGATTATGCTTTCACCAAAGATGGTAGTGTACGCACGTGGACGAGCCCTAAATACGATACGGTGCACACGCATGGTACGGGCTGTACCTTCTCTGCCGTTATTACGGCGGAGCTCGCTAAAGGGCGTGACGTAATGGATGCCATTGGTATTGCGAAGAATTATATCGCTCTTGCTATTAAGCACAATCCAGCGCTAGGACACGGCTGTGGCCCTGTTAATCATATGGCCTATGGTTTATTGGCGAATGGACCTGAAACGATGGATGAGCTATTAAAAGATAACTAGAGGAGATATTTGTATGACCTATGAAAACCCTTATATGAAAGGCCGAACTTGGCCTGAACTAAATATATTAGAGACCTTGCGTCAGAGAAATCCTCTTGTTATTTGCATTACTAATGATGTGGTACGTACCTTTACGGCCAATGGTTTACTAGCCATTGGTGCATCGCCTGTGATGAGCGAATGCAGTGAAGATTTAAAAGACCTCATCGTTCATGCATCGGCTTTACTCATCAATATTGGAACGCTTACGCCAGATAAGGTTAGTTACTATAAAGAAGCCATAAAACTAGCGAAGACACATGAGGTGCCAGTTGTACTAGATCCAGTAGGGTGTCATGCGGGAGCTTACCGATTGTCGGTAGTCTTAGATTTAATTAAGACTGGTAATATCTCTTTATTACGAGGTAACCAAAGTGAAATCAAAGCTATTTATGATGCTTTAAGTCCCGATGATACGGCTAATAATTCTACTACCGGCAAAGGTGTAGATGGGGCGCAAGTTGAGGATAGTGCTGTTATTGCCTATCGTCTAGCACGCCTTATTAACTGCCCGGTAGTAACAACGGGAGAAGAGGATTATATTTCCGATGGAATTCGGGTATTTGCAGTACCACATGGACACTCTGTCATGACAGCTGTGACAGGCACAGGCTGTTTATTAGGCGCCGTACTAGCAGCCTTCTTTAGTGCCTATTATCCATGTAAAGATAGCGTATCTATCGGTGAATTTCTCGCTTATGCATTGGCTTACTATGGCTTGGCCGGTGAAAGTGCAGTACAGGTGAGCGGTGTAAAACCTGGTAGCTTTAGTACGGCATTTATGGATGCTTTATATACACTAGATGATGCGGTGCTTATGGCTGAAAACCGTATAGGTCCTGTAGTTGTGCCAGATCAATTACAAGTATATTTTATTGGTGGCACTCAAGATGTAGGTCTTAATGAAAATCGCTTGCTAAGTGTCGTAGAAGAGGCTTGTCGAGGTGGTGTGACCTGTTTCCAATTCAGAGAAAAGGGCATGGGCACCTTAGAAGGACAACAGAAATTAGAATTAGCTCAACAATTACAACAAATCTGTGCGAAGTACAATGTACTCTATATTATCAATGATGATGTAGACCTAGCAGTGGCAGTTAATGCCGATGGCGTTCATGTAGGGCAGGAGGATATGCGCCTTGAAGAGGTACGTAATCTTGTAGGCCATAAGGCCGTTGGTATCTCTATTCACTCTATAGAGGAATTACATAAGACGGATGTAGTCTACGCTGATTGTGTAGGTGTAGGTCCTATGTACGCCACAAGTAGTAAACCTGATGCACAAGAACCATGCGGACCAAATCGAATTAGTGAACTTCAAGCAGAAGGCTTAACACTACCATGTGTTGGTATAGGGGGCATTACCTTAGATAATGCAAAACCTATACTAGAAGCAGGAGCCTGTGGTGTTGCCATCATATCTGCTATAGCCCATGCAGATAATCCTTATGAAGCAGCCCAACAGTTTAAGCATTTAGTAGATAGAGCACAACCTTAATAGCAAATAGAACACAAAAAAAGACGATGACTTAAGTCATCGTCTTTTTTGTTAAGGAAGTTGTTAGTACTTACTGTAAGAATATATTGTACTTACAGGTATGTTTAATATAAATCTGTACTTACAGGTTGTTAGTTTAGTTAGTGTCGTACTTACAGATTAGATGGATTCCACGAAACGGTGGAAGAAAGCTTGTGGGTGAGCACATACTGGGCAAAGTTTTGGAGCTTCTTCACCAACATGTACGTAACCGCAGTTAGCACAGATCCAAGCAACTGGTTCGTCGTTGCGGAATACTTTGTTACCAGATACTTGAGCTGCTAATGCAAGGTAACGAGCTTCATGACGAGCTTCGATTTTACCAACTTCGCGCATTTGGTAAGCGATTTTAGCAAAGCCTTCTTTTTCAGCTTCGTCAGCGAATTCTTTGTACATTGTAGTGTGTTCGTAGTTTTCACCAGCTGCTGCATCACGAAGGTTAGCTTCGATATCGGAAGATACATCGCCACCATGAAGAGCTTTGAACCACAATTTAGCATGTGCAGATTCGTTGTGAGCTGTTTCTTCGAAATAATCAGCGATTTCGTTCATGCCAGCTTTACGAGCTGCTGCTGCGTAGAAAGTATATTTTTGGAATGCTTGGGATTCGCCAGCGAATGCTGCTTGAAGATTTTTTTCAGTGTTAGAACCTTTTAATTCTGCCATTTTAATACTCCTTTGTACTTACGATAAATTTCAAATTTGTTACTTAACTATATATTCATAACCACTTGGTTGTGAATGCAAATAATAGAATACTTATTCTACAATTTTCGTGGGCGACTTCGCCTTAGTAAGAAAACTTATTCTTAGATTAAATAGACACTTGCCTAACTTTTAAAATAGTACTTACTGATTTGTGTTTTTCGGCACTTGCCGTCTTAACAGTTTTATATACAATGTGCTATCCGTATACTTAACGAATAATCATTGTTGACTATATTGTAACATACTAAATGAGAAATGCAAGTGTTTTTGTAAAATTTATTTCGAAAATTTTCTAAATGATAAATATTATCAATGTAGTAAAAATGCGGTTTCTTAAAGACTGAATAGTATAGGATTTGTAAAAATAGCCGATTTTGATATTGAGAATGATAACTAAATGAAAAATCATTATTGATTAGATATTGATAACCTTTTCGTTAAATGTACTAATAACTACCCATAAAATGACTATATAACTATAGAATTATGATATATTTATAGAACTCTGTATTTCTTGTATAATAAGTATATAAATACTGAACGTTGTAAAAGGAGGCGCTATGGCATTTGTTAGATATTACGTAGGCGATGTGGTAAAGATGAAAAAGTCACATCCTTGCGGCAGTGATGAATGGGAAGTCAAACGGATTGGCACAGATTTCCTCATTGTATGTAATGGCTGTGGTCATCAACTGTTGATGCCGCGCCCAAAATTTGAAAAGGCAGTTAAGAAAATCGTGTCTAGATTGCCAGAGAATGAATAAGGGGGACGTATGGTACGACTCACTGATTACGTAACAAGTGGGGGCTGTGCATGTAAGATTGGGCCTCATATATTAAATCGCGTATTAAAAGCGGTGACTCCTGTTACTAATGAACATGTATTAGCAGATATGACGGGTGCTGATGACGCAGGCGTATATAAACTTTCAGATACATTAGCATTAGTACAAACATTGGATTTCTTTACGCCTATGGTTAATGATCCTGTTTTATTTGGGAAGATTGCTGCGGCTAATGCGTTGAGTGATGTGTATGCTATGGGCGGAATACCGTTAACGGCTATGAACATTGTGGGGTTCCCGGTGCCTCTTGTTGAACAAGGTGTATTAACAGATGTATTAAATGGGGCAGGATCCATTGTAGCTGAATCTGGTGCGGCTATCGTTGGTGGCCACAGCATTGAAAATAAAGAACCTATCTTTGGTATGTCTGTGACAGGACAAGTGCATCCAAATCGAATTTGGAAAAATAAAGGCGCTCAAGTAGGAGATGTACTAGTATTAACTAAGCGAATTGGTACAGGCATTATGAATAATGCTCTAAAAGGCGATTTGTTCCCCGTAGGTACCGAGCAAGCTGTCAATAGTATGAGTACATTAAATCGTGTAGGCGCAGAGGTAGCACATAACTTTACCGTTCATGCATGTACGGATGTAACTGGCTTTAGCCTTATGGGGCATTCTGTAGAAATGGCGAGTGCTTCCGATGTGACCATTCATATTAAAGCATATGACATTCCACTCTTTGATGATGTCATCGAAGCAGCTCAAATGGGCTTGGTACCTGCTGCATCGTATGGTAATCGCAAGGCCATAACTGATGTACAAGTTGATGAAACTTTGGATCCAGTATGGATGGATATTCTGTTTGATCCACAAACCTCTGGTGGTTTACTATTCTCTGTTCCTGCCAGTGAAGGTGATCAACTAGTTGAGGCGTTACATGCGGCTGGCATCGACTGTGCTGCTATTATTGGTGCTGTTGAAAGTTTCAGCGGTCTGGCCGTACGCGTCACAGAATAAAATCATAAATAATAATTTCGCTACTATTGGCATAGATATAGAATTAAACTATTGTTAGCTGTTAGCTGTTAGCTGTTAGCTGTTAGCTGTTAGCTGTTAGTTGATACTTTTACAAGATTTATAATGTATATAATTTAGAGGTGTATGATGAGTAATACAAATGAATTAACTGTAGACGTACGTGGTAGCTTGTGTCCAAAACCTGTAATTGAAACTAAGAAGGTAAGCGATGCGAATCCAAGCGCTGTCATTACTACTATTGTAGATAATGAGGTTAGTCGTGATAATGTAGAAAAATTTGGTAAGTCTCGTGGTTATGGTGTGGCTATTCGCCAAGATGGTAAGGATTTCTATCTCACCATGACGCCAAATGCGAATCCCGTATCAGAAGTGAGTTGCGAACCGATGGACTATGGTAACCGTGTCATCTTGATGACAAAGGACTATCTTGGTGAAGGTAGCGAAGAGCTCGGTAGAAACTTGATGAAAACCTTCTGGGTGTGCATGGTAGAAGCCGATGTGAAACCATCTAAGATCTATTTTATTAATAGCAGTGTTAAGATGGTAACTAACGATTCTGTTCATTTGGAAAATATTAAAAAACTAGCTGATGCAGGTGTTGAAATTGCTGCTTGTGGCATTTGCCTAGATTTCTATGGTGAAAAAGAAAATGTTGGCGTAGGTAGCATTACAAATATGTACGCTATTACAGATGCTATCCTTAGCGATAATATTGTTAAGCTATAATGTTAGCATTTTATTTTGATATATTGATTTAGCGTTACTAGTTGAGATTAGATTTTTTATTTCGAGTATTAATCGTTTAGGTGAAAGAAATCTAATCGTATCGATTGTGGTAGGAGGTGAGGCATTGGAAAATAAAAAGTTACTTGTTGTTTTTACATCCTATTATTTTGGGGATAAAGCAGACAAGATATTAACAGAATTAGAGGTGCCTCATCAATTGATGGCCACACCTCCAGAGCTGTACGATATGTGTGGTTTATCGGTGCAAATAGATCCGAGTATTGTTGAGCAGGTTCAGACTATTTTAAAAGAACATAAGATTAGTACGTCAGGACTTTTTTGGTATGAAAAAGGGGAGCTGGCTGTACCATATAAAGACTAGACTATGTCTAGTCTTTTGTGTTTTATGATGCATTTCATATGATTAGTATGGATATTATGGTAGTATAAGCATATGATATTTTTATCACTTATGGAGGTATATATGAGCAAATATGAAATAGAAAATGTAAAATTAACGGCTCCTAAATTGGATCGTAAAGATTTAGAATATGCTATGACATATCGTTATGCATGTAAGAAGTTTGATAGCAAGAAGAAAATCTCTGAAGAAGACTGGAATGCAATTTTAACAGCAGCTCGCTTGGCACCAACATCCCTTGGTTTTGAACCTTATGAATTGTTAGTCATCCAAAACCCTGAAATTCGTGAAAAAATGAAAGCTCATGGCTGGGGCATTCAAGCAGGTCTTGAAGCAAGTCATTTTGTAGTGTTCTTAACACGCAAAAAGGTAGACTTAGAATTTGATTCCCCTTATGTTCGTCATATTCAAGAGGAAGTTAAACAATTACCTGCAGAAATTGATGCAGCATATCGTGAAAAATATGCCCAATTCACTACAAGCGATTATAAAACATTTGAATCTGAACGCGCTGCCTTTGACTGGGCTTCTAAACAAGCGTATATCGTTATGGCAAATATGATGACGATGGCTGCTTATGAAGGTTTAGATTCTTGTCCATTAGAAGGCTTTAACCAAGACGATATGACTGCACTTTTAGGGGATGAATTAGGACTCTTTGATACGAAGCACTTTGGCATTGCTGTAATGGCTGCTTTTGGTTATCGTGATGAAGAGCCACATCGTAATAAAACACGTCGTACCTTAGATGAAATTGTAACAGTAGTTGAGTAGATCATATATGTAGAACTAAATCGAAATTCTTCATTTAATCTTTAGAGTTGAATGATATATTATAAATATACACAAATTCTAAAATATTTATAAATGCTGTATTATTTGAAAGGATTTATGAATATTTTGATTGAATAGGAAGGAGTCATAATTATGGCATTAGAAGATAAATTAGATCAAGTTAAAGGTGCAGTAAAAGAAAATGCAGGTAAATTAACTGATGACAAACAAATGCAAGCAGAAGGCGCCGTTGAGAATACAGTAGCAAAAGTAAAAGATGCTGCTGATAGTGTTGTTAATGATATCAAAAAGACTGCAGATGATGCTAAAGATGCTGTAGAAGGTGCTATTAGTGGACTTAAAAATGCATTGGGCAATGATGATAAATAAAATTAAATAAAAGCTATTTTGTAGCATTAAAAAAACCAGTAAATCGATCGATTTACTGGTTTTTTGTTATTAATTTGTGTTATACGTTGAAGCGGAAGTGTGTAACGTCGCCGTCTTTCATAACGTAGTCTTTACCTTCAAGGCGTACAAGGCCTTTTTCTTTAGCCGCATTTTGGCTACCGCAAGCTTGTAAGTCATCGAAGGATACGATTTCAGCACGGATAAAGCCTTTTTCGATATCGGAGTGAATTTTACCAGCTGCTTGAGGCGCTTTTGTGCCATTTACAATTGTCCAAGCACGAGCTTCCATTTCACCAGCAGTGAAATAGTTGATAAGACCTAAGAGTGCATAACTTGCTTTGATAAGTTTAGTTAAGCCAGATTCTTCAAGGCCAAGATCTTCAAGGAATGCAGCAGATTCTTCTTCAGATAATTCAGCAATTTCAGATTCGATGCGAGCAGAAACAACAACGATGCCAGCGCCTTCGTTTTTCGCATATTCCTCAACACGTTTTACATATTCATTGGAAGAGTAATCAGATACTTCATCTTCAGAAATGTTAGCTACATAAAGAGATGGTTTTGCTGTAAGCAATGTCAACTCTTTGATCATTTCTAATTCTTCTTCTTCGAGACCTTGTGCACGAACTGGTTTTGCTTCACCTAGACCTTCGATGATGCGTTCTAGTAATGGTAACTCAGCACGCGCATCTTTGTCACCAGATTTAGCGATTTTTTCAATACGTTGTTTACGTTTTTCCACGGATTCAAGGTCTGCAAGGCAGAGCTCAGTGTTGATGATTTCAATATCACGAATTGGATCGATAGAGCCAGAAACGTGAGTGATGTTAGGGTCATCGAAACAACGAATGACTTGAGCAATAGCGTCTACTTGGCGGATATGGCTAAGGAATTTATTACCTAAACCTTCGCCTTTGGACGCACCTTCTACAAGGCCTGCAATATCTACGAAGCGCATAGCAGCAGGAAGGATGCGTTTAGAACCAAACATTTCAGCCAATACAGCTAAACGATTATCTGGAACATCAACGACACCTACGTTTGGCTCAATTGTACAGAATGGATAGTTGGCAGCTTCAGCGCCCGCTTTAGTAATGGCGTTGAATAATGTACTTTTACCAACATTTGGAAGGCCTACGATGCCTACTTCTAAATTTGTGCTCATGGTACCACCTTTTATTAACTAATTGATTTCGTTCTTTGTGAAAGCTTCCGTAGAAACTCTATCAAATAAATATTATATCATATAGATGCTATAAATTTGTACTAAAAAAGTGACACCATTAGTCACATTGGTGACTAGTAGTGTCACTAAATCCCTTTACATAGAAATCGACAAATTATATATTGATGTCGAGGCCTCTAGATGTGTCAGGTCTTGCCAATTTCTCGAGGATTGGCGGTGATAGCATGAAGACCTACGAAGTTTTATCTTTAATGATAGCTTTTGGTATGTTAGTTGCTACCATTATCATAGCAGCAAGATAATTGACTTCTAACTCAGGTTAGCTTTTATGTAGCAGGGCTTTGAAAAGGACCCTTTTGTCGTCAGGCCACATTTTCAAACTAGTAAGAGATGTGAGAGCTGACGCCGGAAAACATCTACGCCTCACTTCTTCTAAGTAGTATACCATAGAAGTAGATAAAATCCCACACACTAGTGTGGGATTTTATTTTGTGTCTTATAGAGAGTGAGCTCGTAATTCTTCAGCAGAATGAGTGGAAATCCAAGCTGGTGGAATGTCGAATACTGTGTAGCAACCTGTGCCGCCGTGTTTAGCAAGGCGGTAGATACCACGTGCATAAGCAACAAGTGCAGAGCCAGTGAATTCAGGGTTGGAGTCAAGTTTTAAGGAATACTCAACAACATGACGTGTGCCGTCAGTGCTTTCACCAGAGCGAAGAACGAAGCCACCATGTGGAATACCTTTATGGTCGCGATCAAGTTCTTCTTGAGAAATGAAGTTTACTACAGTTTCATAACCTACGAAGTAGTTTTCCATAGTTTTGATTTCGTTTTCAATTTTAGCTTTGTCCGCATCAGGAGCAGCCACTACATAGCACTCACGAAGGTGACCTTTGTAGCCATCAACGTCTGGAGTTTCACCATTACGGATAGCTTCAAGGTATTGTTCTTTAGGAACAGTGTATTGACGAGCATCAAGAACACCATCAATACGACGGATAGCATCGGAGTGACCTTGGGAAACGCCACGGCCCCAGAATGTATAAGATTTACCTTGAGGCAAGATGCTTTCAGCATATACACGTTGCAAAGAGAACATGCCTGGGTCCCAACCGCAAGAAATCAATGTAGCAGTTTTAGCTTCTTTAGCTACTTTGTCTACATTAGCAAAATGCTCAGGAATACGTGCATGTGTATCGAAGGAATCGATACAGTTGAAGTATTTAGTTACCATTGGAGTTTGTTCGATAAGGTCTGTTGCAGAACCACCGCAAAGAACCATAACATCGATTTTACCTTTGAAGTTTGGTAGATCTTCCATAGTATATGTAGGAACACCAGAAACTGTTTCTAAGCCTTTACGGCGAGAGAATACACCAACAAGCTCCATATCAGGTTGTAATTTTACGGATGCTTCAACGCCACGACCTAAGTTGCCGTAGCCAACGATACCAATACGAATTTTGCTCATATTAGCCTCCTATATAAATCGAGAAATTTAATTATTAACATAATCATTATAGCATAAAATGATAGTTATTAATATTTTTCTATAGAATCAAATAAAATTAAATATATAATACTATCTATCATATTGATGCTGAGATAGATCATAACGTTTAACTAACATAAAAAGGACCGATTATACTCCTAATATAGGTGTACAATCGGTCTCGTTGTCTTTTTAGATTCTATAGGGGATAAGCTGTATGCTAATTATCCTATTAGAATTTTAATGTTTTAATTCTTTCAACGGCGCGAATTGTATTTTCACGGCTACCGAAAGCTGTTAAACGAAGGTAGCCTTCGCCGTGAGGACCAAAGCCAGAGCCTGGTGTAGATACGATTTGAACTTGTTCGAGCAAGATGTCGAATAATTCCCAGCTAGTCATATTACCAGGAGTTTTTAGCCAAATGTATGGAGCGTCAACGCCGCCGTATACAGTAAGGCCGATAGATTCAAGACCTTCTTTGATAATACGAGCGTTTTCTTTGTAGTATGCAATGTTAGCGCGAGTTTGTTCGCGGCCTTCTTTTGTGTATACTGCTTCAGCACTGCGTTGGATGATGTAAGGAACACCATTGAATTTAGTGCATTGGCGACGGTTCCACATAGGGTTTAGTGCTTGGCGTTCACCAGATTTAGTTTTACCAGTCACTTCTTTAGGTACAACTGCGTAAGCACAACGTGTACCAGTGAAACCTGCAGTTTTGGAGAAGGAACGGAACTCGATAGCTACTTCACGAGCACCTTCGATTTCGTAGATGGATTTTACAGTGTCTTCTGTGCTGATGAAAGCTTCATAAGCGGAGTCGAACATTAAAATTGCATCATTATCTTTACACCATTTGATCCATTCTGCTAAACGAGCACGGCTTAAAACAGTACCAGTTGGGTTGTTAGGGGAGCAAAGATATACGATATCTACACGTTCAGAAGGGAATTCTGGAGAGAAGTTGTTTTCTGCGTAAGTAGGGAGGTATACAACCTTTTGGAAGATGCCGTCTACTGCTTCGCCAGTACGACCGCCCATTACGTTAGAGTCTAAGTATACTGGGTACACTGGATCCGTGATAGCGATGATGTTATCTTCGCTGAATAACTCTTGGATATTACCAACATCAGATTTTGCACCATCGGAAACGAATACTTCATCAATCGCAATGTCTACGCCTAATGGTTTGTAGTCGCCATCAACAATAGCTTGACGTAAGAAGTCATAACCTTGTTCAGGGCCATAACCGCGGAATGTTTCAGCTTTACCCATTTCTTGAACTGCTTTGCTCATAGCATCGATAATTGCTGGAACAAGTGGTAATGTAACATCACCGATACCAAGACGAATGATGTCTGCATCTGGATGCGCTGCTTGATAATCTGCAACCTTTTTAGCGATATTAGCAAATAAATAAGAACCTTGTAGGTTTAAATAGTTTTCATTAATATTAGCCATGATGACTCCTTTTTATAATCAGATTTCTCTATATATAGTAAATTATATAGAATAATGACGCAAGGATTTTCTATAGAATTTTTCTTTAATCTAAACAGTATAAGTACTTTTAATATAAAAGATTATAATATGGGGAATTTATTACTCGTAGTGAATAGTATAGTAAAAGCATAATAAATTTACATTAACTTTAGTTATTATTGATTTGAGGTGGGCGTTTCATCATTTACTCATAAAATTCTTGCTGATATAATTAATTTATAGTATAAATCTAACGGATATCACATATAAGCTAGTTATTCTTAATATTGGGGAAATTATTGATAAGGGAGAATAGAGATGTCTGATTGTAAGCAGTTTTATAACAATATTTGCAAAGAAATTAGTAGGAGCGATAAATTAAAAGACTTTGAAACAATATTTAGTGTTAAACAAGGCTCTAAAGACAAGAACGTAAAGCTTACAGAGGTGCAAAAATTTGCGGCAAACTTTTATAAAGCACCTATTATTAACTACAAAGGGCATGTAACAGGTAAATCAAAAGTCAATAATACTCGATATAGCGAAGTTATTGCAGATACACTTGTATCAAAAGGTTACATTAAAACATGGCTCGAATTAGAACCTTTAAGACCTAAACATTTTGATACAGGTCATAATCATTCTGAAAGTGTGGATATAAATAAGTTGCAGAGCAGTAATCGAAAAGAAGAAATCTTAGCAAAACTATTATTCTATCAACGTGACGTTAAGGATTTAGGTTATATTTTTGATTATCAAACACCGCTGAAAGCAAGTTTAAGTGATTCGTATGGCAAAATAGATCTTTTAGGTTATAACTCCAAAGATAAATGTTATTCAATAATTGAATTGAAATATCGTCCATCTGGGAGCGATGAAACTTTACTGCGATGTGTTTTAGAGGCGTATACATATTACAAATTATTTGATTTGAATCAGATAGAATCTGCTCAAGATCATAACGGTATAACTGAATTGAGAGCATTAAAGGATTATAAACATACTAAGAACGCTGAATTAGTAATTTTATTTGATGAGAAGTCTCGGGCTAAAGACGATGGCGGAGAAAACTTAAATTTAATGCTACGGATAGATTTGCCGAATAAAGATAAAGCAGATAAAACAAAGAAAGCAAATTATCCGTCTAAAACAGTTGAAAGCCAGCAGCATAAAGAGTGTCAAGATTTACTTAATTCCGATAAACGTAATTCTTTACGAACTTTGTGTGACAGAATCTTAGAACAAGAGCCTAAGTTGAAACAAATTCGATTTGTTGTATTACGTGCTGATACAGATAGTAAATCTTCTTATCCAACAAATATAAAAGGTTGGTCTAGAAAATTTGATCGATTATATCGAGCAGAAACATTGCTAACTATTTCTCGTAAAGGTTAAGTATGAATATAATTATCCATCGTGGTACTCATCAAATTGGTGGTAGTGCCATAGAAATTAGTACAGCAACTACTCGCATTATGCTGGATTTTGGTAATGAATTAAGTTTAGATGAAAAGTATACACCTATAAATCTGGATATAGACGGCGTTACAAAAAGGATGCCGGATTGTGATGGTATTATAATCTCTCATTATCATATGGATCACTTAGGACAACTAACCTCTGTACTTCCAGAAATCCCATTCTATATGGGAGAATTAAGTAAAGAAGTGGCTATGATAGCTGCTGAATATCAAGATAAAAACTTATACTTAAGATTATTAGGTGCAAATACATTTCGTGGAGGCGAAGCTTTTACTATTGGAAATATACATATTAGACCTCTTGTTATCGACCATAGTGCTGCTGATAGTTATATGTTTGTCATTGAAGCAGAAGGTAAACGTGTCTTATATACAGGTGATTTTAGACTGCATGGATTACGCCATCATGTATTAGAAAAGTTAGTCAAGACCTATATAGGTAAGGTTGATGTATTGATTACAGAAGGAACCTCATTATCTAGAGATGCTGATGATCATATATCTGAAGTAGACGTATTAGATGATATTTCTTCATATATTCAAGATGGGAAATATGTATTTGTTATGTGTTCATCTACGAATATTGATCGTATTATGGGGATTTGGCAGAATATGCCCACTGATAAAGTACTAATTTGTGATACGTATCAGAAAAGAATATTAGATACTGTTATAAATAATGTATATTATGAAAGTTCTTTGTATCGTAGACATGATAGCCCATTAGTTCTTAGTAAAGGACCGTATCCTAAATATTATATGGATAACGGATTTGTATCCTTAATAAGAGGAACTGAATATTTTATTTCTCACATTAAAGAGTTTCCTAAGGATGATGTACGTATCATTTATTCTATGTGGACAGGATATATTGAGGAGAATCCAGCATTGAAGAATTTACTAGATACATATCCATCTTATATATCCCATGCAAGTGGTCATGTTTCGAAGACTGATTTACTCAAGTTTATAGACTTAGTGAATCCTGATGTAATTATTCCGGTTCATACTGATAATCCTGATAGATTAGAGGAATTAGTACCTCATAGAAATGTGTATACTGTTAATGATAACGAGCCATTTATTTTATAATTCCTTTTAGAAATTTCGCTTTTGATGTATAATAAATAAAAAGAGAGCCATCAACGTGTGGTTGCGTTAGGCTCATCTTATAAATGTTTTCTTATGATTGCCTAGCGTGCGAGTATTTTGTATACTCTGTTGCGTTAGGCTTTTATCTTTACATTACTTTAATAGTGCAAAGAGTGATATTGCTATGGAAATTACAAAAAGAATTAAGTAGTACTTTTCGAATTTGCTCATAGTATCACCACCTTTCGGTGATGGGCCTAACTCACGTGATGACTCTTAGCATTAGTATATCAATGTAATTTTAGGAAAAATAGAATTGACATTTGGCTATAGACCAATTCTTGCGTAGTGTTTTACTACGCTTTTTTGTTGAAAAATATCAAAACTATATAGGATTAACTTTGTTTTTGATATAATTTAAATAAATACATATTATCGTGCAATTTTATATGAAAGTGGTGTCTTTATGCTGACGATTAGCAATAAAGGATGGCTTTTTACTTCTATATTAAGTGCTTTGATGGCGTTTACGTCGTTGTCGACAGATATTTATTTGCCTGCCATGCCAGAGATGGGGCGTGATCTCAATGGTGATGCAGAATTAACGTTGACTGGTTTCTTAATAGGTTTTGCGCTAGCTCAGCTTTTTTGGGGAGCGGTTAGCGATAAAATTGGTCGTAAGAAGCCGCTGATTATGGGGATAGTCTTATTTATCATCGGCTCAGTAGGCTGTGCCTTGAGTTCATCTATGCTGGAATTACTAGCTTGGCGCGTATTCCAGGCCTTTGGTGCCTGCGTAGGGCCTATGTTATCACGGGCTATGATTCGCGACTTATACGGTCGGACTGAGGCCGCAAAAATGTTATCTACCTTGGCTATTGTTATGGCTATAGCGCCTATTGCAGGGCCGATGCTAGCAGGGCATCTACTCGTGTGGTATACTTGGCATTCAATCTTTTGGTTATTAGTTGCTATCGGCATTTTGATGCTCGTTGCCGTATTAGTCATTCCTGAAACACATCCTGTAGAGAAACGTAGTAAAAAGTCTATAGCTCATACCTATAATAATTATTGGATTTTATTGCGCAATAAAGGCTTTATGAAGTATACGCTATGTGTCAGTTCCTTTTATATTGCTATCTATGCGTTTTTAACAGGTTCGCCTTATGTATATATTGATGTCTATGAGGTACCAAAAGAGTACTTTGGTTATCTCTTTTCTGTTAATATTATTGGTGTTATGTTACTAAGCGCCATCAATCGCCGTATTGTAAGTGCTATACGTCTCGATAGATTATTGCGATATGCCACATTATTTGCTGCTATTTGTGTATCTGTTGTAATGGGACTAATTGTCTTAGGCTACCATTCACTGTGGTTAATCGTTATTGGTTGTTTTTTATTCTTCTCTATGAACGGCATCATTGCAGCTGTAACGAATGCATTAGCATTAGATAGAGCAGGTAGAATGGCTGGCTCTGGGGCAGCATTATTAGGGGCTATGCAATATGGTAGTGGGATTGTATCATCGTTGATTCTTACCTTCTTACCAAATGATACGGCGGATCCTATGATGGGGGTCATTACATTATTTGTTATTATTTGCGCCATTATCGCCTTTCCTGAAGATGAAAAATATAATCGTATATAATATTGGTGAAAGCAAGGGTTTAAATTTGAACTCTTGCTTTCATTCTTTTTTTAGGTTATAATAGTAAGGCTTATTGATGGTAAGCACTTCCTACCCCTATGTGTCGATAGGGGCATTAGTCCGAAAGAGGAGGTGATTTTGTATGAACAAATACGAAGTCATGTTTATTGTGAAACCAGCTGAAGAGGAAGCAACTAACGCTGTTATTGAAAAAGTAGAAGCTTTAATTGCTCGTGTAGGCGGCACAGTAGAAAAGGTAGATCGTTGGGGCAAGCGTCGTCTTGCTTACGCTGTGAAGAAATTCACTGACGGTTTCTATGTATTGATCAACTTTGAAGCAGCACCTGCTGAAATCAAAGAAATCGATCGTGTATTGAAAATCAACGATGAAGTCCTAAGACATCTAATTGTTAAACACGAAGCATAATTAAAGCCTGGAGGAAAACATGAACTCTGTACAAATTCTAGGTAATTTAGCTCGTGATCCTGAAGTACGCTATACCAAAACTGGTCGTGCGGTAGCAACTTTCACAGTAGCTGCCACAAACACCTATATTGATTCCACAACAAATGAGACGAAAGAACAAACTGCTTTCATCAACTGCGTTGCTTGGGGTAAACTTGGTGAAGCGGCAGGCAATCTTCGTAAAGGCAGTCGTTGCTTTGTAGAAGGTCGTTTGCAAACTCGTTCTTACGAGACTCAGGACGGTCAAAAACGGTACGTTACTGAAGTAGTAGCGAACTTTGTGGGCCAATCCCTTGATATGAATACTAATTCTTTCGAAGGTGGGTCCAATTTTGATAGTTTCAGTACAGGCGGCGATGACGAAAACATCCCGTTCTAGTGTCAGGGACTCCTACTAATTCGAAAAGGAGGATTCGCAATGAGAAGAGATAGAGGCAGAAAGCCAAGAAGAAAAGTATGCGTTTTCTGTGCAGACCATATCGATCAAATCGACTATAAAGACGTTGCTAAACTTCGTCGTTTTACGACTGAACGCGGCAAAATCTTACCTCGTCGTATTTCCGGTACTTGCGCAAAACATCAACGCAAATTGACTACATCTATCAAACGTGCACGTGCAATTGCTTTATTGCCATTCACTGCTGAATAATTGATGAATCAAGGCGGTACAACCATTTGGTTGTGCCGCCTTTTTGCTTTTATGGATAGGGATTATGCGTTTGGCGCATAATCCTTTTTTATATTCCTTTGATTCTCAGGGATTATTATATTTACTGAATTTAATAAATATTCAATATAATAGATGTAGAAATATATGATTAAAATTTATAATAATACCTTTAAAAATAGAGCCTATATGATTAATCTGTATAATCGAATTAATCAAACTTATGCATATAATCAGAAAAGCTTATGGTTTTTATACTATAATGTGAGTATATGCTTAGTACTGTAAAGTTCAGTGAAAGGTGGTAAGTACATGGGATTTTTGAAAAAGGATATATCCCGTCGCCAGTTTATTGGTGGAGCTTTAGCATTAGCGGCCGCATCAGCGGTACCATCATTTATACGCGGAGCCTATAAGCCAACACAATCTGATTCATTGCAAGTATGGACTTGTGGTGGGTTATCGGAAGCATTTCTAGATTTAAACCAAGTCTACACGATGCACACAGGGCACAATATTCAGTACACCGGTGCCTTTGCAGGGGCTATTGGTAAATCCTTATTGGCTGAAAAGAGTCGCACCGAAGTCTTTGGGGCTCGTGGTTTGGATCTAGCGAAAAATATGCGCAAAAAGGGCGTAAGCATTGCTTTTGAACCATTATGTTTTACGGATTACGTCATTGTTACCCCAAAGGGAAATCCCGCAGGTATTCGGGACTTGAAGGATATGGCAGAGCCCGGCGTACGCGTTATGTTGCCATTAGGTGCATCACCTCCTGGTAGTGCCTCTGTAAAAGGGATTATGAAGCTCTCTGGATTAACCGATGGCATTATGAAAAACATGATTGCCGAAAATGCTTGTGTTATTTCTATGATGTGCGACCTTGTAGAAGGTAAAGCAGATGTATCCATTATTGAAAAACGCCTTACTACTCATGATCGATTCAAGGATCGTATTGAATACTTCTCTATACCACCACAATTTGTGCCGCCTGCACCGCTTACTTTCACTATTAATACGATGAAATATGTACAAGATCGTGCATTGGCTGCGGACTATATTGAATTTACACGCTCCCAAGAAGGGCAACAAATCTTAGAAAATCATGGATTTACATCCGTTCATAGTGCGAGAGGTCTCGATTTGATAGAAAGGTTTGGTGTGAAAGATGTGTAGTCATTGTCCGTCATCTACATCCTGTGGGGCCCAAGGCAGTTCTGGTATATCTGGTAAACAAGCCCCTAAGAATTTAACGCTTTGGCGTCGTATCGTACAGTTTATATTCCTCTTTATTATGGGGAAATGGGTATATTATGGTATATTCCGATGCCCTTATATCGTGCCATTTGTAAACTGTGAAAGCTGTTCCATGATTACCTGCTGGGGCCGTATTACCACATATTTCTATGCTTGGTGGATTATTCTGCCAATTATGGTCGTATTCTTTGGTCGAGCATTCTGTAGTTGGTTCTGCCCAAGTGGGTGGGTTAACCAAATGCTAGGAAAAATATCTATGGGACCATTAAGAAATCGTAAACATTACATGCGATTCCTTCAACTCGGCATGGTAGCTACTATAATTTTAGGGCTCGTAGTATACTTCAAATTTGGTAATCCTCGTATTATGATTCCAATTCGGACGAGCGATGAATATTTTAATGCTGTCATTTTATCTATGCAGTTCTCCGAATGGTATTGGGCGGCTCGAACTATAACGGTCGTCTCTATTATTGCTGGTTCCCTTATCATCGCCAATGCTTGGTGTCGCTTTGTATGTCCATTTGGTGGGGTAATGGAATTATTACGTAAAATTTCCATTTTTAAAGTATATAAAACTAGTGATTGTGACGATTGTGATGCATGTCTACGTGTTTGCGAAATGGGCACACGACCAAATGAAATGAATTGCACCAACTGTGGTGATTGCTTACATGTATGCCATAAAGATGCTATTAGATTTGGTCGGAAAGGTTAATTATGAAAGAAAATCAAGGACAAAGTTTCCTACAAAATCATCCATGTTACAACAAGGATGCTGCCGCTAATTGGGGCCGTTTACATTTGCCAGTAGCACCAAATTGTAACATTCAATGTAATTATTGTAATCGTAAGTATGATTGCGCGAATGAAAATAGACCGGGCGTGACGCAGCATGTATATACACCACAAGAGGCAGCAGCCTTTGTGCATAAGGTGTTTGATGCACGTAAGGATATTTCTGTAGTAGGTATTGCAGGGCCTGGAGATCCTATGTGCGATGCGGATAAGACACTGGAAACATTCCGCCTCGTAAAAAACGATTTTCCTCATGTCATGCTCTGTTTATCTAGTAATGGCTTGGCAGTGCCTGATTATATCGATGAAATCGCTGATTTAGGGATTACTCATGTTACGATTACGGCTAATGCTATTGATCCAGAGGTTGCAAAAAATGTATACTCCATGGTTCGCTATGAGGGGAATATCTACAAAGGAATCGATGGGGCCCGTATTTTATTAGAGCGTCAGGCTGAAAGTATTCGTAAATTAAAGGAAAAGAACATCATCGTTAAGATCAATACTGTAGTAGTACCTGATGTAAATATGAATCATGTACCAGCCATTGCTAAACAAGCGGAAGCGTGGGGCGTCGATTTGATGAATTGCATTGCCATGATTCCAGTTCATGACACGGCCTTTGAAAACCATCGAGGACCGACTGCAGAAGAGATTGATAATATGCGTCAATTTATTGGTCACTATGTGCCGCAGATGACACATTGTAAGCGCTGTAGAGCTGATGCGATAGGTCGTTTGTGTGAAGCGTAGAAGTATAAAAGGCTATATACCGAAGTATATAGCCTTAACGATTATGTATTATTTAGTATTTTTAAGGATTCTATGTAGTGCAGATAATGCCATATCTACATCTTCAAGTGTGTTAGCGTAGCCAAGGGAGAAGCGTACGGTTCCTTCTGGATAGGTACCCAGTGTTTGGTGTGCTCGTGGAGCGCAGTGTAGTCCGACGCGTGTCATGATGTGATACTTTGACTCTAGTTCATATGCAATACTGGCAGCATCCATATCATCAATTGTGATGGATACGACGGCTGTTCGATCCTGAATATCTTGTTTGCCGATGATGTTAACTCCAGTTATTGAACGTAAGCCTTCGAGGAAGGCTTTTGTCAAAGCTAGCTCGTGATTGTGGATATTCTCCATGCCGGCCGATTCGATGTAGGAAACTCCTTCATTGAGACCGATGATGCCAGGTAGATTTAACGTGCCTGCTTCAAAGGTGTCGGGCATGTTGGTAGGCATCGTTTCTAAATGTGAAAAGCTTCCTGTACCGCCAGCAATAAGAGGTGTTAAGGTTTGAGCCATTTCTTTGGTAAATATAATGCCACCAATACCTTGAGGTCCTAATAATCCTTTATGACCTGTAAAGCAGAGTGCGTCTATATGACATGCTTTCACATCAATAGGGATGACGCCTGCCGTTTGAGCTGCATCTACAATGAAGTGTAGATTGTGAGCCTTGCAGATGGCACCAATTGATTCAATAGGTTGTACGGTACCACATACATTGGATGCGTGATTGATAATCATAGCCACTGTATTTGGGCGAATGAGTGCTTCTATGCATTCAAGTTGGATGGAGCCAGTTTTGTCACAAGGTATTATATCAAAGGTAATACCTTGATCAAGTAGTTGAGTAAGTGGTCTCATGACTGCGTTGTGCTCCATAGAGCTAACGATTACATGATCACCGGCTTTCAACAGGCCCTTGATGACCATGTTTAAGCTCATTGTCACATTCTGTGTAAAGGTGACGTGAGATGGATCATGACCGTTGAATAAGGTATTGAGTCGTTGTCTCGTTGTATAGATAATATCCTCTACATCGTAGGCGAGGGAGTAGGAGCCACGGTTAATATTGATACCGTAGTTCGTTATATAGTTTGACATGGCGTTAGCCACATTAGGTGCTTTAGGAAAGGTGGTACTGGCATTATCTAAATAGATATAGTTCATAGGTAATCTCCATGAATAACAAGGTGTATTTATGGTTATTATATCATGAGTCATATGCTTGATAGGATACGAGTATATACTCATATATTTGTAGTGTAGTTTGTTTGAAAGGAGTTTATTATGAGTGGGTCTCATGAAAAACGAAATTTAATTATTGCAGGCCTTATTATTGGCGCTATTGCAGGCTTCCTCGTACTAGCTGGCAATCCGGGCAATATGGGCTTCTGTATTGCTTGCTTTGTTCGCGATACTGTCGGTGGCCTAGGCCTACATCGTGCCGCACCAGTACAGTACATTCGTCCAGAAATTATTGGTCTTATATTAGGGGCTTATGTATTGTCCATGATTCGTGGTGAACACCAAAGTAAAGGTGGTTCCTCTCCAATTATTCGATTTATTCTCGGCTTCTTTGTTATGATTGGTGCTTTGATGTTCCTCGGTTGTCCGATTCGTATGATTTTAAGACTTGGCGGCGGTGACTTGAATGCGTTGTTCGGCATTGCTGGTTTTGCAGGTGGTATTGGATTTGGTACTATATTCTTGAAAAAAGGCTATTCTTTACAACGTACCTATGCGTTGAGCAAATTAGAATCTGCTATGATGCCTGCTATTCAAGTTGGTTTGCTCGTACTTGTTGTAACAGCACCAGCATTTATCTTCTTTAGCCAAAAAGGTCCTGGCGCTATGCATGCTCCATGGCTCATTTCTTTGGCGGCTGGCCTTGTAGTAGGTGGCTTATCTCAAGTTAGCCGACTTTGTACAGTTGGTGGCTTCCGCGATTTATTCTTGTTTAAAAAATCTGTTCTTATTTTTGGGTACCTTGCAGTGCTTGTAGGTGTATTTGTTGTAAATATTAGTTTTGGTAATTTCCATCTTGGTTTTGAAAACCAACCGATTGCACATACAGATGGATTGTGGAACTTCCTAGGTATGGCGCTTGCAGGTTTCTGTAGCGTGTTGCTTGGTGGTTGCCCATTACGTCAATTGATCATGACTGGTGAAGGTAATTCTGACTCTGCTGTAACAGTGCTTGGTCTTGCGGCTGGTGCGGCATTTGCTCATAATTTCGGTTTAGCAGCTTCTGGTGCAGGCCCTACATTAAATGGTCAAATCGCAGTTGGTGTTGGCTTTGTAGTGGCACTTATTATTGCTGTAGTTAATACAAAACGTGTAAATGCATAGGCTAGAAATGAGTAACTATGAAATATATTGCTACTTTTTACTCTCACTTTGGAGCCATCCGTTTTAAACGGGAGGCCCCTGAAGGAGTAACCAATATAGAACTACGTCCAGTGCCGCGCGATTTAAGTTCCTCTTGTGGAACGAGTGCATCTTTTGATGCTGGTGAAAACTTTACGTTTACAGATGATCCTACAGAGGAGATTGAGCAAATCGTTGCTGTCACTGATGATGGGTATAGAACTATATTTGAAAGTCCCAATAAATAAACATTAGAGCCTTTTAGCGTCGCTAATCTAAGCGGTTCTATAATCATTATGTAACGCAAAAAGAGGAGCTATCCGTTGGATAGCTCCTCTTTGTTATACAGCTTTATATTTTTTAGGTGCTTCACCTTTTTCAGCGGCTTCTTTATCGGCGCGCCATTTGCGTTCGAAATACTTATGATATTCTACAGGAACGTCATCAGGTGTTAAGCTTTCATAAAAACTAGTAGTTCCCTTTGCCTGAGCTTGTTCATAAAACCATGTTTTAAATTCTAGCATGGACAAGCGTGCTTGTAGGTGTTCGATTTCTACTAATACGCGATCTCGTTGATTTTTGATAATAGATAATCTTTCATTAATGCGACTATCGCCTTCGACGCAGTAGTCGATAAAATGTTTGATTTCCTTAATAGGCATACCGGTATGCTTCATGCATTCAATCAATTCTAACCAATCCATATCTGTGTCATGGAATACACGGATACCACCAGCAGAACGTTCTACGAAGGGCAATAGACCTTCTTTATCATAGTAACGCAATGTAGAAGGTGCCACATTTAGTTTTTTTGCGATTTCGCCAACAGTATATGTCATAGGACCTCCTTTTATATATGTAAGTTATAGACAGATATAAAAACCATAAATATAAATTGTATTGACTTAAACCTAACTTTAAGTTTTATACTATAAACATACTTGAAGTATAACACTAGTTATTTTGAGTGACAATATTTACAATCATTATACTTGGTTATGTATGGTGATTGTGGCTGAAGTAAATATAATGTATAGAAAGAATTACCATGAACTTAATTGATATAAAATCCCCAGCCGATTTAAAAGGCTTATCCATTGCTGAATTAACAGATTTAACAGCACAGGCTCGTCAAGCTCTCATGACAAAGGTCTCTGAGCACGGTGGTCATTTTGGTCCACCTATGGGGGCAGCAGAAATAATTATGGCCTTACACTATGTATTTAACTCTCCTGTAGATAAAATCGTATATGACGTATCTCATCAGTCCTATGTACATAAGATGGTTACCGGTCGTGCATTGGCGTTCTTAGATCACGATTATTATGATGATGTAACGGGCTATACAGATCCTACTGAAAGTGAGCATGATTTCTTTAACATTGGTCATACGTCCACATCTATCTCCTTAGCATCTGGCCTGGCTACTGCTCGAAATTTAAAGGGCGACTCTGAAAATATTATTGCTATCATTGGTGATGGTTCTTTATCTGGTGGGGAAGCCTTTGAAGGTCTAGATTATGCGGCCACATTAGATAGTAATATGATTATTATCGTTAACGATAATGACCAATCCATTGCAGAAAACCATGGTGGTTTGTATCGTGGCCTTCGTGAATTACGCCAGACTAATGGTGAAAGCTCTAATAATATTTTTAAGGCCCTTGGTTTAGACTATCGTTTTGTAGCAAAGGGTAATGATTTAGAAACATTGATCAATGTATTCAAGGATGTAAAAGACATTGATCATCCAATCGTTTTACACATCGTTACTCAAAAGGGTAAGGGTTATGCCATTGCAGAGCAAAATAAAGAGGCCTTCCACTGGACAATGCCTTTTGATTTAGAAACAGGTAAACTCAAAAAGGAACATCATGGTCCGACCTATGCTGGTACAATTGCGGACTATTTGATGGAACAAATTAAAGTAGATCCAACAGTGGTAGCTATTAATGCAGGGACACCAGGTGGCTTCGGCTTTAACGCTGAATGGCGTAACGAAGCTGGTAAACAATATATCGACGTAGGCATTGCGGAAGAACATGCTATTGCAATGAGTTCTGGTATCGCTAAAAATGGTGCTAAGCCAGTGTTCAGTGTAGATAGTACCTTCTTACAACGCGCTTATGACCAATTGGTTCAAGATCTTTGCGTCAATAATAACAGTGCAGTCATCATCAATCATATGGCATCTGTATATGGAATGAACGATGTCACGCATTTAGGGTTCTTTGATATACCTATGCTTACTAGCATTCCTAATTTAGTATACTTAGCACCTACTAGTAATGAAGAACTATTGGCTATGACTGAATATGCTGTGCATCAACATGAGTATCCTGTGGCAATTCGTGTTCCTGTAGGTGAATTTATATCTACTGGTGAAGCTGATACGACTGATTACAGTATTTTAAATAAATCTGAAGTGACTCGTCGTGGTGAACGCATTGCCTTGTTAGGTCTTGGTAATTTCTATCATCTAGCTAACCAAGTGGCTGATGAATTGGCTAAAGACGGTATTAACGCAACCGTAGTTAACCCTAAATTTGCTTCTGGTCTTGATGAAGCATTACTGGAAGAATTGAAAGCAAATCATTCCGTAGTATTTACTTTGGAAGATGGTGTAGTTGAAGGCGGTTGGGGGCAACGTATCGCTAGTTTCTATGGTCCATCTGATGTGCGCGTTAAAAACTATGGTATTGCTAAAGAATTCCACGATCGTTATGATGCAACAGAATTGTTACGAGAAAATGGTGTTTCTTTAGAGCAAATTGTGGCTGATGCAAAACAAATTTTATCCGTTTAGTTTGATAAAATATTAAATAAATAATTTTATCTACAAATGCAGTAGAAATATGGTTTTGCCCTGTTTCTACTGCATTGCTTTTTGTTCTATATTTTATAAAAATATAAAATTTGTTAAAAGATTATAGATTTTTTTCGAATAGGACTATAAAAATTAGATGAAGTATTATATAATATTATCTACAGTATGTATTACAGTAGAACAAGTTTGTTGTTAATGTACAAAAATATCACAGTATTATATAAGTAAGTATTAATGAAAAGGGAGATTGTAAGACGTTGAAAAAAGTATTAACCTTAACATTAGCCGTGGCCATCGTCGCCGGTGGCTATATGTCTGAGGCTAATGGGGCGGGAGAACAGCCTTCTAAGCAGGCACCGTCTATATCTGAGATAAACATATATACGCCTAAAGAACTCAATGCACGTCAAAAAGACTTGGTTGATATCGGTCGCTATACGGCATCCGGTGATCAAGGTGCATTGAAAAGTACAATCGCCTCTGCTATTGAGCGAGGTACGTTGACACCGCAAGAGGTGAGTATTGCGATTCGTCAACTTTACTCTGCTGCTGGTTTAAAGCAAATGAATGCAGCATTAGCTACATTTGATCAATTACGTGAGGAGCGTCCTGAGTTTGGCGCTGATTACGAAAAAATGGTTCCAAAGCAAACAGGACTTAGTGCTTTATTGGGGAATGGCACTAATGGGGCTGCTTTGGCTAAGGCTAAAAATGAGGATACAAAAGAAGCGGTTCAATACAATACGTTCCGTATGAAGAAACCAAAACCGCAAAATCGTAATCGCTCTCGCCTTGGTAAGTTGGACCGTGAATTGGTCGCTGCCGCAGCTTTAGGTACGCGTGTAGGTAAAAATAATCTATTCGCTGCATCTGAAAAGAGTTTATCTGAGCTAGGCCTCAGCAAATATCAAATTGAAAATCTTGAATCTTTGATTTTCTAAGAATATAAAGACCTACTTCTTTGGAAGTAGGTCTTTTTTATATGGTTGATAAGGGAAATGTAATTGACGTTTAACTCCCCCTTTTCTATAATTAATAAGATAGGTATATGACCTGTAATAATAGATATAATTAATCGTTAACATAGATGTAAGGAGAAAGTATGCGCCTTCGTAGAAAACCGTGGATTGATGAAGCTATCCACGAATATGACTCTCATATCATTTTGTCTGGTCAAGAACAGTACAAGGGCAAATGGCGTGAGTTATTTGCCCATCCTGAACGTCCATTATATATGGAACTTGGAACAGGTAAGGGACGTTTTATTGCAGGCATGTCTGAAGCGTATCCAGATGCTAACTTTGTAGGTTTTGAAGTGCAAATTGGCGTAATTTATTATGCGGCTCAAAAGATTTTTGAAGCAGAGCGTGATAATGCTAAGGTATCTCTCTTTGATATCGCTGGCATTGAAGAGGTTGTAGCGCCTGGTGAAGTAGATCGTTTTTATATCAACTTCTGTGATCCATGGCCTAAGGCGAAACATGCTAAGCGTCGCCTCACATACCATACATTCCTCGATCGATATGCCCGTCTTTTAAAAGATGGTGGCGAGGTTCACTTTAAAACTGATAACGAAGGTTTATTTATGTTCTCTCTTGAAGAATTCAAAGAATGTGGATGGGAACTTAAGAATGTAACCTATGACTTACATAGCACAGACCTTCCAAATGTAAAAACTGAGTATGAAGAGAAGTTCAGTGCTAAAGGGCAACCTATTTTCCGCTTAGAAGCAATTAAGCCAAAAGTACAAAAGGAGGCTTAATATGGAAACACCGAATAAGGGGGATAGTCGGTGGGGCTCACTCTTTAAAAATGATTTACAAGGTATGCTCTTACCTATATTGCTCATCACGATTATAGGTAGTGTAAATATCTTCAGTGCCACCTATATAAGCTCTATTTACGAAAATACAGGGCTGTTGGGGTACTTTACTAAGCATATGGGCTATTTGTTATTTTCTATGGCTGTTGGCGTTGTGTTATATCGTTATGATTATAGAAAGTTACAGAAACCACATATGTTGCAACGTATCATGATTGCAACACTCATAGGCATGGTCTTAGTTCTTTTAATAGGTTCCGTTATTAATGGTGCGCGTCGGTGGATTGTTATCGGCCTCGTATCTATACAGCCTTCAGAATTTGCCAAGTTAGCGGCCATAATATGGACATCGGCTAAGTTAAGCACCATGAGAAAATGGGGCAAACCGCGATATAATAACCCACTAACGAATTTACAAGGTTATGTGGGAGAACGGGTAGGTTATATGTTGCCAATGTTAGTTTGGCCTATAATCTTTGCGATTCTAACCATCTTGCAACCAGATATGGGGACTACTGTACTAATCTTTGGGTTCTCCTTCATACTAATTTACTTAGCAGGCTTTGATGGGCGATTCTTTGGTGGTGCCTTTGCCGTAGCTGGTGTGATCGGCTTCATTGCAGCTCGTATGTCGCCATATCGTTGGGAACGGATTCAGTCATGGTTCGATCCTTGGCCGCATGCTCAAGATATGGGCTATCAAACTGTACAAGGTCTTTTGGCCGTAGGTTCTGGTGGTATTCTTGGGGAAGGCTTTATGCAAGGTACATCTAAGTACTTTTACTTGCCAGAGGCTCATACAGATTTTGCATTTGCCGTGTGGGCTCAAGAAATGGGCTTTGTCGGTGCTGTCTTTGTCGTTCTCTTGGTAGCGGCCTTTACATACTTTGGTTTCCGCATTGCTAATAAATCTCGTGATGAATTTGGCAGATGGTTAGCTATGGGCATAACCTTGCTCATCAGTGGACAAGCATTATTTAATATTGCCATGGTTTGCGGGATTATGCCGGTAACAGGTGTGCCTTTGCCATTTATTAGTTATGGCGGTTCTTCATTGTTAATGAACTTTATGGCCATAGGCTTGTTAGCCAGTGTTGGTCGCCGTAATGTAGAAGGTGTAAAACAAGTTGGTACGGCTGAGGATTTACCATCCTTGCGTGAAGAGACACAAAGTCGCTTCAAACCTAAGGCGACTCAAGAAACAGACAAGACTGAAATGCCTGGTCCGTTTAGACCTAGAGAGCCTAGAAGACCAACGCGTAGACGTCCGAGACCTAAAAATTGATGTGTAATTCTTATGTTTCATAAGAGTAACATATATGTGTAAAATCCAATGCTATATCATACCGGGTATAGCGTTGGAACCTAGTGTTGTTATTGTGGTGAGAGGAAAAAATGAAGGATTATATTGATATTCAAGAGCGCCCGTCTTGGGGGCGTATGTTGCCACTTAGTTTCCAACATTTATTTGCTATGTTTGGCTCTACTGTATTAGTACCATATTTGTTAAAGGTAGATCCTGCAACAGCTTTATTTATGAATGGTATCGGTACATTGCTATACCTATTCGTATGTAAAGGTAAAATCCCTGCATACCTCGGTTCTAGCTTTGCTTTCATTGCTCCTGTAGCTGGTGTATTATCTGCCGGCCTCGGTTATGAGGCAGCTAAAGGTGCCTTCGTTGTATTTGGTTTATCCTTTGTGATTTTATCTGTTCTAGTTCGCTATATTGGTACGCGTTGGATTGATAAGTTATTCCCACCGGCTGCCATGGGTGCTATCGTTGCTATTATTGGTTTGGAATTGGCACCAGTAGCGATGAGCATGTCTGGCCTTATTGGTAATCAAGATTTGGGCATGAGCCACAGCCAAGCTGTATTTATTTCTATGTTTTCCTTAGTTGTTACCTTGCTTGGTACTGTTGTGTTCCGTGGTTTCTTAGCAGTTATCCCTGTTTTGATTGGCGTTGTTTCCGGCTATATATTATCCGCCTTTATGGGTGTTGTTGATTTCTCTAGCGTAGAGGCTGCACCTTGGTTCTCCTTACCGCAGTTCTATGGCATGCCTGTATTTGATATCAATGCAATCATCATGATTATGCCAGCACTCTTTGTAGTATTTGCAGAACATGTAGGTCACTTGGTTGTAACTAGTAACATCGTATCCAAAGACTTGATGAAAGAACCAGGCTTACAACGTTCTTTGCTCGGTGATGGTCTTGCGAATATTTTATCTGGTTTCTTTGGTGCTACACCAAATACGACATATGGTGAAAACATCGGTGTACTCGCTATCACCCGTTGCTTCAGTGTATGGGTTATCGGCGGTGCTGCTGTTCTTGCTATGATTATCTCCTTTGTAGGTAAAGT
The DNA here is from genome assembly GCF_051549505.1 of Veillonella sp. ZSJB6. Classification (NCBI taxonomy): domain Bacteria; kingdom Bacillati; phylum Bacillota; class Negativicutes; order Veillonellales; family Veillonellaceae; genus Veillonella; species Veillonella sp. ZSJB6. Next base: position 300,367 of record NZ_JBPUGE010000003.1, read on the forward strand.
AGCTGCTCTTATCCATGCTATCCCAGTACCGGTTATGGGGGGTGTATCCATTCTCTTGTTCGGTATCATTGCAGCATCCGGTTTGCGCATGCTTGTAGAACGCAAGGTAGATTATACAAATCCTGTGAACATGATCTTAACATCTGTTATCCTTGTTGTAGGCCTTAGCGGTGCTGAACTTGCTGTAGGTCCTGTTGTGTTGAAAGGCATGGGCCTTGCGACTGTAGTAGGCATGGCAATGAGTATCATCCTATTGATTCTTCAAAAAACAGGCGTTGGTAATGACCAATTGAAAAAAACAGAAGTATAATTATAGTCAAACCTATTGATGAAATAGCATCTTACGATGATGACTGACAATAGTAAAGCTTTAAACTAATATACTTTATAAATAACGACTACTGAATCAGGTATGATCCTGTGAAAGTAGTCGTTTTTATTATCTTATACATATCATCGTTTAATACTTGTGAACCGAATAGGTTTAGGATGTAAGACTATTTGATATGAAATAGATTTATATGATAAGGGTTATCTTTATAATTTATTATTTATATTGTATAATGAATATATAAGTTGTATAAAATTAATTAAAGAGAGGAGGGCCTATGGAGTTTTTAGTATGGATGGCTATAGGGATCGCCCTGATGGCGGTAGAACTCGTTGTACCGGGCGGTATTTTAGGGCTCATCGGTTATTGTGCATTCCTTTGGGGTGTGTATGTAGCCCTTGGAGAAGGTACGGTGGCGCTATATGCTGTCCTAGGATTAACAGCCTTGTTAATTGTCCTTATCATCGTGTTCTTTAATCACTTTGAAAAGACTTGGATAGGCAAATTGTTTACCTTAGGGCAACGATCTACGACAAAAGCTGGCTATGTATCTAATGATGTATTAGATGACTTAGTCGGTAAAGAAGGCGTAGCTCATACTACACTGCGCCCTGCAGGTATTGCTAAAATTGATAGTAATTTGGTGGATGTTGTGACCGAAGGGGACTTCATCGATGCCGGTTCACCGATTGTGGTACTGCGTGTTGTAGGCGGTCGCAATATTGTTAGAAAGCGTGATTAAGCTTTCACCACATCGTCGTATATAATGGAGGTTATTATGGATGTAGGTATTTTACTTTTGATTCCTATTCTTCTGATTGGGATTATGGTGTTCTTGTATGTTGTGCCATTAGGCCTTTGGGTATCTGCTCTTGCAGCGGGCGTTAATGTTGGTATCTTTACACTCGTAGGTATGCGCTTGCGCCGTGTAAATCCATCCCAAATCGTAATGCCTTTGATTAAAGCTAATAAAGCAGGCCTTGATGTAAACGTAAATCAGCTAGAAGCGCATTACCTTGCAGGTGGTGACGTTGACCGCGTCGTAGATGCATTGATTGCCGCTGAGCGCGCATCTATTCCTTTGACATTTGAACGTTCTGCAGCTATCGACCTTGCAGGTCGCGATGTATTGGAAGCGGTTCAAATGTCCGTTAATCCTAAAGTGATTGAAACACCAATTATCTCTGCAGTAGCAAAAAACGGTATCGAACTCAAGGTTCGTGCTCGTGTAACTGTACGTGCTAATATTGACCGTCTCGTTGGTGGTGCTGGTGAAGCGACAATCATCGCCCGTGTTGGTGAAGGTATCGTAACAACTGTAGGTTCCTCTGAAGAGCATACAGATGTACTAGAAAATCCAGATCACATCTCTCGTACTGTATTGGGTAAAGGTCTTGATGCGGGTACTGCATTCGAAATCTTGTCCATCGATATTGCTGACGTAGACGTAGGACGTAACATCGGTGCTCAATTGCAAACAGATCAAGCGGAAGCGGACAAGAAAATTGCTCAAGCTCGTGCGGAAGAACGCCGTGCAATGGCTGTTGCTACAGAACAAGAAATGCGTGCAAAAACACAAGACATGCAAGCTAAGGTTGTGGAAGCACAAGCTGAAGTTCCTAAAGCATTGGCAGAAGCTTTCAGAAACGGTAATCTTGGCGTTATGGATTACTACAATATGAACAATATTATTGCAGACACTAAAATGCGTGAAAACTTAGCAGATAGTGAATAGGAGTAGCTATGGACTCTATTTTGTCTTCCGTGCTATCCATCTTTTCGAATAATCCTATATTTGTTCTAGGTATCATCGCTTACATTGCTTTTTCGATTATAAAAAGCAAGAATACTGAAGAGGCTGAAGAGTATGAGGACCATGAAAGTTCAGGTCAGACTTGGGAGGATATGGAGCGTGAATATGGTATCTCCATAGAGAAAAAGCCTGTAGAACCTTCACCTGAGGATTTGTTGTATGATGATGATTTTTATCGAGATATTTTTAAAAATAGACCGATTGAGAATCAGCATCCTGAGGCCCCTTTACGAAAAAAGGGCGGAAGACTGTTTCAATATGATGATACGGAGACATCTGAAAAACATGTTGAAGTGCATCCAAGTAATGATAAAGCTCAAACAGTTTTAGCTTCCGAGCATCATTACGATGAAGCGTCTACAACGCAACAAGGTACTCATGTTTCATCCAAGAAAACTTCAAGTAAATCAACTGGCTTTAGTACGAGTACAACTCGTTTAAGTAGAGAGTCTGTTACAGGGCCAACCTTAAGTGAACGATTGGCCGAATTCAAGCGAGATAAGGCTTCTAAAGAAGGAAAGGTACTCCTTGATACGAATATGGTAACGACTTCGCCAATCACTTCGACCAGTGTTCATACATCAAGTCATAAACGTATATCAAATCATGCTCTAAAAGAAGGCATGAAATGGTCTATTATCTTGAGTAAGCCTAAGGCTCTTGAACGCAGATATCGTTAAGTTGGGGTAGCCAATACGTTTATTAGTCATTAGAAAATATGGCTATCAAAATATTGGTCATAACGTCTACTGGATTATTGGTGATTCATGATCATCGTTATTCGGGGATAGATGTTGTATAGCAATTATAACGGCACATATCCTATGTGGTGCATATAATTACATATGGAAAGAGGTTCCTATTGGTCACCTATGTGACTATTAGGAACCTCTTTTTTATTGTCTTTTTTTGATGGAACTTTCACAATAATAGGGAAAGGAGTTCGTCTACAAGGAAAGGTGATAGTATGTATCGTAATGTGCGCGTTATACCTAAACAGTTACTGGAACAATTATATGTAGAGAAACAGTGGAGTGTTCGCGAGGTGGCAGAGTATTTTCAGTGTAGTGTAGATACTATTATGCGGCGTATGAAGGCATATGATATTGAGCGAAGACCGTTGAAGAAGGATATAAATATGGTTCATGTACAAGCTCTATATGAGTCAGGTAAGTGGTCATTACATTCTTTAGCGAAGCGTTATGATGTATCGATTACGACGATGGCAAGTCGGATGAAAGAATATGGACTAGCTTGTCAGCGTTCGACCAAGAATGTAGCTATCGATCCGGTGCGTATTTGTAGGGCCTATAAAAGTGGAAATACGTCAGACTCAATTGCACGCATGTATGGCATATCCCGATGGAAAGTACATCATGTATTGCGTCATATGGGAATGTGTACAACGCTTAAAGTAAAACCATCTCGAAAGGTGGACGAGATGGCTTACTTGTATATTCATCATCATATGAGTACGGATGATATAGGTTTAGCTTACGGTATACGAGGGTCAACAGTGGCCATGTATTTACGGGAGCAAGGTATAGAAATTCGTTCAAATATATTAGAATTAGACGAAAATAGGATAAAAAACTTACGTGCTCAAGGGTATGGTGTTGCCAAAATTGCACAGATGATGGGCTGCTCTGCTTCTGCCGTAAGAAAACGACTAGCCATGAAAAAATATATCTCTCCTTGATGTAGTGCGGTAGATACTATATACTTAAATTTATACAATGATGGGAGGAATATTATGCTTGAAATTATATCTGCTTTAATACCGTTTTTCTTACTTGGCATAGCGGCCGCTGGTTTATCCCGTGTATCTGGGGTGGCACTGTCGATGATCATAGTACCAACACTATTGATTTGGGGAGCTAACGCGATTGATGTTATCGCCTTTATGCTGCTATTTGTGGTGTACAACAACTTTACAATGGAGACACAAGACGTTCGATTAGATTATAAAGACCTTGTATTATTCCCTAAATGGCGCTTATGTATTCCATTTATTTTGAGTTTAGTTGCTGCGTTCTTTGTACCAGCTGCAGGGATTGCCATCTTTATGGCCTGCTTTGTCCTAGAATTGTTAGCTACTGTATACAAACGCATTCCAGAAAATAAACGACCTCGCTTGCATCGCGTTATTGTTACATCCGTTTTAAGTGCTGTTGTAACTGCTGTAGGTGCTTATGCGGGCCCTAAAATTCCTAGTGAATACTATTTCATCTGTGCTGGTTTAGCCATCTTAATTATTACGGGCTTTGCTTGGTACGTAGGCAACCATCGAGATGCCTTTAGAGGTGCATGGGAAACAATTTGGGCTGACTTCAATTTGTTCTTGGGTATGTTTGGTGTAGAAGCCTCTTATTATCCAGCAGCGCTTACACGTTCCATTCCAAATCCAATGGACCGCATGTTACCAATGATTACCGTAGTAGGTGGATACGCTGGTCTTATGGTGGTATTTGGTGTTTACAATATCTTCTCCATACCATCCTTGATTACCGCTATTGGTGCGGCTATTGGTATTCGTCTCTTTGGTATGTATGAGTTTCCACGTCATGGCAGCTTCTCCTTCTTAGCGATTGGTTTTGCTGTAGCTGCTGTTGTATGCTTGTATCTCGTATCTCCTACACCAGTAGGCTTTGATCATATTAATACATTAGTATCTCAACCAATCGGTCAATAAGGACTAGTAGTTTACTTATTTCTTTATCGTTTTATTAATATTTTTAGTGTTTTACCTAGTATCTAATAGAATTTAGTTTTGTGATATAGTTCATATATTATGCTGAAAGTTGAGTTCATACTAGATTGTGAAAGGGGTTGATGCTCTGTGGCAGAAACAATTGAAACTAGACCATTTCCACCGTTCTTACCAAAGAATACGACGGTGATGATGATGGGGACATTCCCACCAACTTCCGAAAAGCGATCTATGGAATTTCATTATCCTAACTTTCAAAATGATATGTGGCGCGTGTATGGCTTAGTATTCTTTGAGGACAAGGAACACTTTAGAAAAGGGGAGGAAAAAGCCTTTGATGCGGATAAGATTAAAGCGTTCTTATCTGAAGCAGGGATTGCTTCTTGTCCTACTGTATTAAAAGCTATACGCGAAAAGGGGAATGCATCAGATGCATTTCTTAAGGTTGTTGAACCTGTACCATTGGCAGAGGTTTTGGACCAAATTCCCGACTGTAAACATATCGGTACCACAGGTGGTAAGGCCACAGAAATTTTGTTGAGTCTTTTACCAGAAAAGGTTAAATTGCCTAAAACAGGGGAGACAATTCCCTTTGTGTTTAACGGACGTGAATTGACGTTAACGCGATTACCATCTACATCTCGTGCGTATCCTTTGAGTCTTGCTAAAAAGGCTGAAGCTTATAAAAACTTCTTTAAGGCGTGTGGATTAAAAACGAAATAATATAGGTAGATATGTAAAGCATATAGATGTATCAGCTATATAGAAAAGTCATTAACTAAATAGTTATAAATAACACCTTTGATGTTATATCGTATCTTCGGGGATATAATATAAACGATCAAAGGTGTTTTTATTATCAAAAATTAATGTGAGCTATAAAAATGGATATATCTATATTATGATTGATTACACATATCTTGTTATAAATAAAAGTAATGAGCTGTATAACATTTTAGTTCTTGATTTCTAGAATGAGAGGTTTATAATTAATCGTTGTCGCAAATGGTTGACAATAGTTTAAGAAAATGGAGTTGATATTATGGATAAGGCTAAAGAGGCCTTATGGACAAGATCCTTTGTCCTCGATACTTTGATTAATTTCTTAGTATTTTTGATTTATTATTTATTAATCGTTATTATTGCGGTAGTAGCAAAGGATAATCTTCATGCTACAGCAAGTCAAGCTGGCTTGGCCGTTGGTATTTATATTATTGGTACCGTTGTTGCTCGTTTGTTAGCAGGACGTTTTATCAGCATCTTAGGCTGTCGTAAGATGTTGTACCTTGGTTTGTTAATTTATTTGGTTTCAACAGCCATGTACTTCTATACACCTAATTTATTGATGCTCGATAGTGTTCGTTTCTTAAATGGTTTTGCATACGGTATTACATCTACAGCTACAAGTACAATCGTAGCGGCTATTATTCCTATGTCACGTCGTGGTGAAGGGATTAACTACTATGGTTTATCTACATCTCTTGCCGCTGCGGTAGGTCCGTTCTTAGGGATTTTAATGCTACATAGCCTTGGCTATGACTTTATCATTGCCTTCTGTGTTGCTCTTATCATCCTTTGTGGTATTGGTTCCGTTATCATGAAATTTGATGAACCTAAGCTCGATATTGATTCTGAAGAACATAAAGGCATTAAAATCTCTGACTATATCGAACCACGTATGAATTCTATTAGTCTTGTTTCTATACTAGTAGGTTTTGCATATTCTGGTGTTATCGGTTTTATGGCAGCCTATACAAAAGATTTAAATCTTATCTTAGCAGGTACATTCTTCTTTGTTGTGTATGCTGTAGTTATTACAATAACAAGACCATTACTTGGTATTGTATTTGATATGAAAGGGGAAAACTTCGTTCTTTACCCTTGCTTCATATCTTTAGCACTTGGTATTTTCTTATTGTCCATTGCTCACTCTACATGGCTTATACTCTTATCTGCTGTGTTTGTTGGCCTTGGTTACGGTACATTTATGTCAAACGGTCAAGCCGTAACTGTTAAAATCGTACCGGTTCACCGTATTGGTGTTGCTACATCTACATACTTCATTGCTTTAGATATGGGCTTAGGTTTTGGTCCATACATCTTAGGTGCCATTAAAGAGGTGGTAGGCTATACAAGCATGTTCCACGTTACTGTTGTAGTAGCGCTTCTTGCCTTCGTTGCGTACTATTTCTTATATGGTCGTTATGTAGGCACTGAAAAAGATCTTTCTTTGAAAGCTCGTGCTGAAGAAGAACAAATTAGAAATCGTAAACGCAATGGTAAACTTGCATAGAATGTAAGTTATTGATGGTGGTGAATTCAGACTGGTTCTAGCAGGCAGATTTTACAACTAAATTAAAAGGACTATACGAGATATCTCGTATAGTCCTTTTTTGTTGTTAAGGTATATTAGAATTCCATTGTGTTCTAGAATACTCGTTTTGAATTTAAATATCCTTCAAATGGCATCTAGTAGTATAGGTGTATGATCAGTTACATTGTAACCTATTATTTCTCAATATTAACGATGTTTACGATAACTTCTACGGCTTTTTTCATGTCATCAATACATGCGAATTCGTGACGACCATGTAGATTTTCTACGCCCGTAAAGATATTAGGAGTAGGGATGCCCATGAAGGAAATTTTAGAACCGTCTGTACCACCGCGGATAGGGTCACAAATAGGAGTGATACCGGCTTTTTCCATAGCAGCTTTGGCTACGTTAACGCATTCCATATTGTCTTTAATGATATCGTACATGTTGTAATATTGATCTTTTACAGATACTTCACATACTTCACGGCCGTAGATTTCATTTAATGTTTGACCAGCTTGTAAGAAGAATGCTTTTTTCGCTTCGAATAATTCTTTGTCATGGTCGCGGATAATATAGTTCATTTTACCTGTATCTACTTGTGTTTCCATGCTCATGAGCATGAAGAAGCCTTGACGACCACATGTATGTTCAGGAACTGCAGCACCTGGTAATAGAGAATCGAATTGCATTGCTAATTTAGCACAGTTGATCATAATGCCTTTGGCAGTGCCTGTATGAACAGATACACCTTTGAGGGTCACTGTACCGCCTGCAGCATTGAATGTTTCGTATTCAAGTTGACCGAGGCTTTCACCATCAATTGTATAGGCAAAATCAACAGGGAATTCTTTGACATCAAAGTGATCGGCGCCAGTGCCGATTTCTTCGTCTGGACCGAAAGCGCACATGATTTTTCCGTGCTTGATTTCTGGATGAGCTACGAGGTACGCGAGGGCTTCCATAATTTCACAGATACCCGCCTTGTCGTCGCCGCCGAGGAGCGTAAGACCATCTGTGACAACTAAGGATTTACCGATGTAATTCTTTAGATTAGGGAAATCTGCACGACGTGTGAAGATTTGATGTTCTTCGTTAAGGCAAATATCGCTGCCATCGTAATTTTCAACGATGCGAGGCTTAATATTTTCTGCGTTGTAGTCTGCTGTATCCATGTGAGCAATGAAGCCGATAGCAGGTGCTTTTTCATCTGTATTAGCATTTAATGTGCCAATGACAAAACCATTTTCACGGTTGTAAATAACTTCATCTAAACCGATTGCTTTTAAATCCGGAACGAGCACCTTAGTAGCAAAGTCTACTTGAGTTTGAGTACTAGGAATTGTTGTACTTTCCTCATTAGACCGTGTATTTATGCTTGTATAGCGTACAAAACGTTCGACCATTGATTCCATAATGAGCCTCCTCGTAAGTAAACATACGTGTTATACATACTGGTATACATACTGTATATAATAAAGATTCTTAATATACTTTCATTGTAGAACAGGGGCGGTGAAAATGCAAAATAAATATTTATGGAATGTGTGATATTTTATTCGCATAATGCATAGAAAAGCATTGAACCATATATAGTGCCGTGTTAGTATAAAGGTGAATAGTTATACGTTTGTACATTTTCTGTGAGGAGGTTTTACCATGTCGGACGAAACTCGTTCTATTCCGCCCGTAGAACCCGTATTGGATCCTAAGAAGGATTACGTAGAGATTAACTCATATGTAGTATTCTGGGGCCTATTCTATGCGGCAATTTTTACACTGGCTGTAGGTTATTTATGTTTGAAAATTGGTCAAACAGTAGATGCCTTTGCTCCAGTATCTGTACTTGCTATGGGTACAGCAGTTATTTTGAAACGGCAAAATGCTTTTGCTGAAACGGTTCACATTCAGGCTATCGCTAGTTCTAGTACGAACACATTAGCTGGTGCGATGTTCTTCTTGCCAGCTCTATACATTTGGAATGTTACAGATGTATCCTTTGTACAAATGGCGATTCCTATCATCCTTGGTGGCGTACTTGGTGTTCTATTATGCGTTATGTTCCGTCGCTACTTTGTTGAGGAAATGCACTATGTGTATCCGTTCCCAAGCGGTCGCGCTGCTGCTGAAGTACTAATGAGTAATGAAGGTAGCAAAGCGAAATTGATGCTTGGTTCTGGTCTTATCGCTCTTGTATATGACTTTATTCTTAACAGCCTTGGTTGGTGGGAAGAGGTTATCCGTACTACTGCATTTAAATGGGGTTCTGCTCTAGCAGATTCGACTAAGTTAAATGCTGCTGTAGATACAGATGCTGCGTTGCTTGGCCTTGGTTACTTCACAGGCTTACGGTATGCGGCTATTATCGCAGCTGGTTCCTTCTTCTCTTGGTTCGTATGTATTCCAATCGTATACTATTTAGCTCCGGAACATATCATGCAAATCAATGGTCATGCTGTTCCACTTGCAGAAGCTCCAATTCGTAAAGTATTCTTAGACTATGTTCGCCATATTGGTATCGGTATGCTTGCCATGGCAGGTATCATCGGCTTGCTCAATATGTCCAAAGTCGTAGCTAGTGTTGTTAAAAATGCAGTGCTTGATATTTTCAGTTCCAAAACTGTAGATGTTAACTTGCTTCGTACACAACGCGACGTGCCTACATCTTGGATTGGCGCTGGCATCTTGTTATGTACAGTTCTATTTGCAGCATACTTCCACTTTATGTATGCTGAAAGCTTCGGTCAAACAATCGTAGCATTCTTAATCGTTCTTATTATGTCCTTCCTATTATCTGTAGTAGGTATTAGCTCCATCGCTTATACAGGTACAGAACCAGTATCTGGTATGACAATCTTTATGATTATCATCTCCGCCGTATGCTTAACAGCAGCAGGTATGACTGGTAAAGTAGGTATGATTGCAGTCCTCATGATGGCATCCTTCATTGGTACAACCATCGGTATGGCTGGTAACTTCATGTCTGAACTTAAAGTAGCTCACATGACAGGTGCTACACCTAAGAAAATGGAACAATGGCAAATCGTTGGTACCATTCTTTGTGCCGTACTTTCTGTAGGCGTTATGATCCTCTTGAACGATGCGTATGGCTTCGTAGGGGACCATGCATTAAATGCGCCACAAGCGAACGCTATGGCTGCTATCATCGAACCTATGATGACTGGAGGTAGTGCTCAATGGCCTCTATACATGGCAGGTGCATTATTCGCAATCATCTTGTGGATGGTAAAAGTTCCACCATTGGCATTTGCCCTTGGTACTTACTTGCCAATGGAAATCAACACACCATTACTTATCGGTGGTTTGATTGCATACTTCGTACAAAATAGCACAAAAGATAAAGAATTGGCAGATCTTCGCTTCTCCAAAGGTAGCACAATTGCATCTGGTCTCGTAGCCGGTGGTGCTATTGGTTCTCTATTCAGTGCGGTACTACGCATTGCAGGTATTAATGTATTCGCTGAAGCTTGGGTTGAAACGCCGGAAGCAACATACCTCAGTATCGTAATGTACTTGTTACTCTGTGTATTCTTGTACAAAGTGGCTATGTACGTAAAAGCTAAAAAAGCTAAATAATGTGAGTATGATAGTTTTTCAATGAAATAAAAATGCTATCTATTCTATAAAATGCTAGGAATTCTCCACTCTGGGGATGACCGCCTTTACCGAGTTTAGATTACTTGGTAAGGGCGGTCTTTTTTATTTGTTTTAGTCTTATTACTATAGCTATGGATAATCTTTTTGATATAGCTAAAAGCTATGTTGATATAATACCTATTGATATAGTCGGATTAATTGACCCTAACTATATCGAATGTTATCATAATACTATAATACCTCTAGAGGTATTATTTTTATTATATTCATACTGTAAGTATAGATTGATTCATTCGTATATAGAAAGCTTTACATAGTATTGTAAGGTTTGCGTAGGATATATTATGAAATTTAAGAAAATAGCAGCTCTTTTAGGGGCTTTTACCATCGCTAGTAGTTTATTTATAGCTGGCTGTGGTAATACAGGTACTAGTCAAAAGATATGGCGCGTTGGTACTGATGCGACCTATGCACCATTTGGTTTTAAAGATAAAGACAGCGGCAAATTAGCAGGTTTTGATGTAGATATTATCAATGCCATTGCACAGGAAGAGGGGATTGAAGCAGATGTTCAAAACTTGAACTTTGATGCACTTTTACCAGCATTGCAAAGTAATACCATCGATATTGCTATTTCGGATATGACTATTTCCGAGGATCGTGCTAAGTCTGTAGACTTTAGTAAACCATACTATATTGCAGGTAATGGCCTTGTTGTAAATATCGATAACACGAATATCAATAGTTTTAAGGACTTAGAAGGAAAGCGCATTGGTGTATCCATTGGTTCTACTGGTGCAGAAATTGCTAGTAAGATTCCTAATGCCGATGTGCGCCAATTTAATCTCATCGTAGATGCATTCTTAGAATTGCAAAATAGAGGTGTAGATGTAGTTATTAACGATACACCGGTCAACGAATATTATGTTAATAGTAAGGGCAAAGGTATCGCAAAGGTCACTGGAGAGGACTATGATGCGGCACCTCTTGGTATTGCTGTGAAGAAGGGCAATACGGAGCTTCTTAATAAAGTTAACGATGGCTTGGCTAAGATTAAAGCCAATGGCAAATATGCAGAGATTTATAAAAAATGGTTTGGTAAAGAGCCACCAGCAGAGGATTTAAAATAGTTTGTAGATAGTACCAAAGCGTATTATTTGTTATAATACGTTTAGTAAACCTCAAATGATATGAGGTAGTATAGAATGGGTGATATGATGGCTAAACGACGTGCATTTTTAGATATAATTAAAGAGAAGGGCGCCCTCGTTTTGGATGGTGGCTTAGGATCAGAGTTAGAGCGTTATGGCTGTAATCTTCAGCATAAATTATGGTCTGCTAAGATTCTTATGGACCAACCGGATATCATCAAAAAAATACATATCTCGTACTTGGCAGCCGGGGCAGATATCATTCAAAGTTCTGGATATCAAGCAACAGTAGCTGGCTTTAAAGGATTAGGTTATGGTACGGAAGAGGCCATAGAGCTCGTTAAATTATCCGTTCGTTTAGCTGTACAAGCTCGCAATGAGTTTTTAGAGGCTAAGGCGACTGGAGCACTTACATTGCGGGGGATTACACTTGGTGAAGAGACTCCAGATGGGGTTAGATATTTTTCTGAAGGCGCATTGCCTAAACCATTAGTGGCGGCTTCTGTAGGGCCATATGGTGCATTTTTGGCGGATGGATCTGAGTACCGTGGATATCCTGATGTGCAAACTGAATATCTCGAAGTATTCCATATTCCTCGGTTAGCATTATTTTGTGAAGAAAATCCGGATATCTTATCCTTTGAAACTATCCCATCTTATGACGAAGCTATTGCCATAGCTCGCGCCATGTCTGACCCATACACATCGAGAGGGATTCCAGGATGGATTGCCTTTTCTTGTAAAGATGGACATCATGTTTCTAGTGGTGAAACAATCATTAAATGTGCAGAAATGATCGACAAGGTTAGACCTATAACTGGTATTGGCATCAATTGTACGAAACCAGAGTATGTAGAGTCCTTGATCAAGGATATTCGTACTGTTACGGATAAACCAATTGCTGTATATCCAAATCTTGGTGAAAGCTATGATAGTGAAACTAAGACCTGGTATGGCGACCCTGCATCATTTGTAGATTATGTTGATGTATGGCGTAATGCTGGGGCAGATATCATAGGTGGTTGTTGTAGAACAACACCTGAAATTATTAGAGATATAGCTAAAAAAATCCATAAATAGTAATATAAACTAATGATATAAACTAAAAAGGCTATCGATGTTGATTCGATAGCCTTTTTCTATTAGCTGATGTTTTATTGGTTTTATATAATAAAAAAGCAGTGCATAAGCACTGCTTTTACTATGGCGGAGAGACAGGGATTTGAACCCTGGGTACGGGATAACCGCACACATGATTTCCAATCATGCTCCTTCAGCCGCTCGGACACCTCTCCATGTATTCTGTTGTGTAACAGGTACTTGTATAGTATATGAAAAAGTTAGATTTATGTCAAGAAAAAAATCGTGAAAATCTTAGACTTTCATAAGACTTTTAAACTCCAAAAATTTAGCTAAGTTTCTACTGTTAGTAGTAATAATTAAATTGTAAAAATGTTATGCGAAATGCTGTTAAAACGTAAGATATGTATAGTTGAAGCCTAAGAAAAAAAGACCGCCTAAAAAGGCGGCCTTTACTTTGTGTATTATAATACTTCTTTGATTTCAGCTGCATCGATGGATGCTTTGATATCATCTGCCATTTTTTCGATTTTTGGAAGATCTTCTTCTTTCAAAGAGGATTTGATATCAAGTGGTTCAGATACGATTTCAATATCTTTGAAGTCGTTTTCGAAGTGTGCTACCATTGTTTTCATTGCAGCAGATGCCCAAGAGTGGTTACCAATGATGGATACCTTATGGTTTTGGAAGTTAAGTGCTTTCAATTCATGAATGAAGTTTTCCATAGTAAGGTATAGGTTCAAATTGTATGTAGGTGCAATTGTTACCAAGTTAGTGTATTTCCAAGCATCAGCGATGATGTAGGAAGCATTAGTTTTGGAAACATCGTAGATTTTGATATCTGTGACGCCGCGTTTGGACAATTGCTTAGCCAATTGTTGTGCAATAGCACGAGTGTTACCATACATAGAACCGAAGGCAATAACAACACCTTTTTTACAAGCTGTGTAGCTGGACCAGTGCAAGTATTTGCGCAAGATATAATCGATAGTTTCAGGTGTACGCCAGATAGGACCATGAAGTGGAGCAATACGCTTGATGTCAAGACCAGAAACTTTACGGATTGCATTTTGTACTTGAGGACCGTATTTACCAACTATATTTGTGTAGTAACGACGAGCTTCATCTTCGTAGGTAGCAACGTAATCAGTTTGGTCTGCAAAGATGTTACCGTTAACTGTACCGAATGTACCGAAAGCATCTGCAGAGAATAATGTACCAGTAGATTTTTCATATGTACAAGTTACTTCTGGCCAGTGAACCATAGGCATAGTGTAGGAAACAAGTGTATGTTTACCAAGGCAAATTTCGTCGCCTTCTTTTACTGTGTAGTATTGATCAGGTTTTGGAGAATTGTAGAATTGTTCAAACATGCGGAATGTTGTAGCGTTACCAACCATTTTACAGTTTGGATAGCGTTCCAATGTTTCCAACAATGTTTGGCAATGGTCTGGTTCCATATGATTTACGATGATGTAATCAAGGTCGCGACCATTTAATAGATGAGTCAAGTTATCAAAGTATTCTTCGCGAATTTCCGCATCTACAGAGTCAACAACACAAGTTTTTTCATCATCAATGAAATAGCTGTTATAGCTAACACCATTTGGAATAGGGAATAAGTTTTCAAAACGTTCTGTAGTCCAGTCATTACTACCAATCCAGTAGATATTATGGGTCATTTTCTGAGCACAATGCATAATAAAATCCTTTCTTAACTCACATTTGTTATGTATAGGTTTACACGAATTCTCATGTTCGTAAATATATCATCAACTTATAATACTAATATTTTCGAAAAAAATCAATATTGAAAAGCCTACCCCAAGGAGTAGGCTTTCACATGAAAGAATAGTCATAAATTATTTAAAGTATTTTACACCAGATGTAAAGATTGGCATTTCTAATAAACCAGGAATATTTTTACTGATACCAGCACCGCAGCGTTCGGAGTGAGCCATCTTACCGAATACGCGACCATCTGGACTATAAATGCCTTCGATAGCAGCTACAGATTGGTTTGGATTGAAGCGGCTATCCATGGAAGCAATACCATCAAAGTCTACATATTGTGTAGCAATTTGACCAGTTTTATTGAATTCCAATACTTGTTGAGGGGAAGCGATGAAGCGACCTTCGCCGTGAGAAATTGGCACAGTGTAAATTTCGCCTGCTTTAGCATCACTCATCCAAGGGGATTTAGTAGAAATAACTTTAGTGTTAACCATACGAGATAAGTGACGACCGATTGTGTTGTATGTCAATGTAGGATGATCAGCGGTTAATGTTTCGATATGACCACCTGGCAACAAGCCTAATTTGATAAGGGCTTGGAAACCATTACAAATACCAAGTACAAGGCCATCTTGTTTGTACAAGAGGTTTTCTAAACCTTCTGCAAGGTATGGATTGCGGAAGAGGGTAGCCATGAATTTGCCAGAACCATCTGGTTCATCACCAGCACTGAAGCCACCAGGGAACATAAGAATTTGGGATTCAGCTAATTTTGTTTTAATTACATCGATAGATTCTTTTAATTGTTCTGGTGTTTGATTGCGAATGATTACGATATCTGTTTCTGCCCCAGCACGTTCAAAGGCACGAGCAGAGTCAAATTCGCAGTTTGTACCAGGGAATACAGGGATGAGCACTTTAGGTTTAGCCCCTAAGGATGCGCTGCGAGGTTTAGCATGTTGATCGTGGATGTATGCTACCGCTTCACCAACACCATTTGGCGCACGCATAGGGAAGATATCATTTAATGGAGCTTCATAAGCTGCTTGAATTTCCTTAAGGGATACAGATTGATCGGCCCATTCAATAACAGGATTTGCTTGTGTTACACCTATTACTTTAAGACCTGGTAATTCTAAGAGATAGTTAACCGCTTTAATATCTACCTCTACGATAAATGCACCAAGAGCTGGTTGGAAGATAGCACGTTCCGCATATTTATCGAATTTAACACCAATGTTGTTGCCGAGCGCCATTTTGGTAACTGCTTCAGGAATGCCACCTTGGTCAACGACATAAGCGGAGTAAACGCGACCTTTTTCAATTTGTTCTTGTAAAACTTCACAGTTTTCTTTAAATCGATCCCAATCAGGAGTGTCATCGTACATACGAGGTACATCGAAGAATACAAGGCGATGATCTACACCTTTAAGGTCTTGGCTTACAATGTTATCTACATGGGCTGTACCAACTGCAAAGGATACGAGGGTAGGAGGAACTGTAAGGTCCATAAAAGTACCGCTCATAGAATCTTTGCCACCAATAGCGCCGATTTCAAGTTCTTTTTGAGCTTTATAGGCACCGAGAAGGGCTGCTACAGGCTTGCCCCAAGATTCTTTAGAATTGAGGCGTTCAAAGTATTCTTGTAATGTTAAGTATGCATCTTCACGACGACCACCAAGAGCTACTAGTTTAGCTACAGATAAAAGTACTGCATATTGTGCGCCATGGTATGGACTCCAAGCAGATAATTCTGGTACGAAGCCATGTGTCATGATGCTTGCAGTTGTAGTTTCACCGTTTAATACAGGTAATTTTGCGACCATGCCTTGAGTAGGTGTTTTTTGGAACTTGCCACCGAATGGCATGAGTACTGTATTAGCACCAACTGTACTATCAAAGCGTTCTGCTAAGCCTTGTTGAGAGGCTGTATTTAAATCGGATACGGCTGCAAGCCATTTCTCTTTGAAGTTCTCTGCACTAGAAGAACCACGTAAGAAGTAAGAACGATCCGTTGGAGCTGTTACAATAGCTTCCTGCTGTTGACTTGCACCATTTGTATTTAAGAAGTCGCGGCTGATATCTACGATTGTTTCGCCATTCCAGTTCATGATAAGGCGATTTGTATCAGTTACATCAGCTACAATTGTACATTCTAAATTTTCTTCGTCGCAGTAGGCTTTGAACGCATCTACATCAGCTGCGGCGATGACGCAAGCCATACGTTCTTGAGATTCAGAAATGGCTAGCTCTGTACCGTCAAGGCCAGCGTATTTTTTAGGAACTAAATCAAGATTGATTGTTACACCATCTGTTAATTCACCGATAGCAACGGATACACCGCCTGCTCCAAAGTCATTACAACGTTTAATAAGCGTTGTTACTTCACCGCGACGGAAGAGACGTTGAATTTTACGTTCTGTAAGGGCGTTGCCTTTTTGAACCTCTGCGCCACATGTGGAAAGGGACTCTACGGTATGTTCTTTAGAGGAACCAGTAGCGCCACCACAGCCATCGCGGCCAGTTTTGCCGCCTAGTAATACTACTACATCGCCTGCGACTGGTACTTCACGACGTACTTGATTACGAGGTGCAGCGCCAATAACCGCACCGATTTCCATGCGTTTAGCCACATAACCAGGATGGTAATATTCTTTTACTTCACCTGTAGCAAGGCCGATTTGGTTGCCGTAAGAGGAGTAGCCACGAGCAGCTTCTTGGGTAATTTTCTTTTGTGGTAATTTGCCTTCTAATGTATCTTCAAGGCTAGTATGAGGGTCGCCAGCGCCTGTAACGCGCATAGCTTGGTATACATAAGCACGACCGCTCAATGGATCGCGGATACAGCCACCTAAGCACGTTGCAGCGCCACCAAATGGTTCGATTTCAGTAGGGTGGTTATGAGTTTCGTTTTTAAATAATAACAACCATTCTTCAGTTTTGCCGTTTACATCAACAGGAATAATGATTGTACATGCATTGATTTCATCGGATTCATCAAGATTTGTTAAACCGCCTGCATGACGCAATTCTTTAACTGCTAGTGTTGCCATGTCCATGAGGGAGCGAGCCTTTTTCTTAGTTGTATATAGTTCAGCACGGCCTTCCATGTATTCTTCAAGGGCTTCTTTTACTGCACCTGTGAAACGACTATCCTCAATGGTAATATCCGTTAATTCCGTCATAAATGTAGTGTGGCGGCAGTGGTCGGACCAATAGGTGTCGAAGAGGCGAATTTCTGTAATGGTAGGATTGCGGTGTTCTACTTCTGCATATTGTTGCTTAATTAATTTGAGGTCTGCCAATGTCATAGCGAGACCATAGCTATCGATGAGAGTTTCTAAATCAGCATCGCTCATGTCTGTAAAACCGTCGATTGTTGCCACTGGTTTAGGATCTTCTAATTCAAGGGCCAATGTAGTTGGTAATTCAAGACTCGCTTCGCGGGAATCTACTGGGTTAATGTAGTACGCTTTAATGGCCTCTTCTTGTTCTTTTGTGAAAGTACCTTCGATGGCGAATACACGAGCACATCGAACGATGTGGCCAGATGTAAGAGTGAGCATGGAAATACATTGCTCAGCACTGTCAGCACGTTGATCGTATTGACCTGGTACATATTCAACAGCGAAAACGAAACCTTGTGCAGCTGGGATTTCTTCTAAGACTGTATCTACAGGAGGCTCGGAGAAGATAAGGTTTTTTGCAGCCTCTAAATCTTTTGCATCTACATGTTCGATATCATAACGCTCGTAGATGGTTACCCCTGTAGCAGGCATAGATAATTCCTGTTGTAAGGTTTGTAACATGCGTTGTGCTTCTTGGTTGAAAGATTCTCGTTTTGTTACGAATAATCGTTGTATAGCCATTGTAGCCTCCTGTAATGTATATAATTCCCTATGGGATATTGACAAATTAAGTATAGTCGGTCTAGACTTATAAGTAAAGATAATCTTACTTATGAAAAGATTAGAAATACTAATAAATATGAAAGGTTCATGAAGGTCATAAGACCTAACTTTCATGAAGATTTCTACATATTCATTATATATTGAGAGTCCATACTTATAATATAGTAAATGATATGTATATTTAAAAGTAAGACACTACTATTAGTATATAACAGAGGTGAATAAAATGGCAGTATCTGCAGATTTATATAGAACCTTTTTAGGGGTAGGCTTATATTTATCCTTTTCCCGTGCCGCAAAAGAGTTAGGCGTTTCTCAATCCGCCATCAGCCAAAGTATTAAGCAATTAGAAGGTGAACTTAATATGCCTCTTTTTGTGCGCACTACAAAATCTGTAGGGTTCACGCCAGAAGGCAAAGAATTGTTTGATACAGTAGCGAAGGCTTTTTCCATTCTTGATAATGGGGTAACTCAATTGCAAGAACGTGTTAGCCAAGCTTATGAAAGTTTAAATCTTGCTGCTACAGACACATTATGTCGCCATTTCTTATTACCTTATTTCCATAAATGGCAATTGCAAGAAAGCGAAATCGGACTACATATCATCAACCGACCATCCCCTGATTGTGTAGAGTTAGTACTCAACAAAGAAGCGCAGTTAGCGGTGGTAAATGATTATGAAGGCTTGCGTGATAATCCTCAACTAGAGGTAACTACATTGGCTACAATTCAAGATGTATTTGTTGGTGGTCCTGACTATAAAGGGGCAGGCTTCTTTGATCAAGGCCGTCTTCTTAATGAGCCTATTTTGCTCTTGCATAAAGGCTCTGCGAGCCGTACATTCTTCGATGAAGTAACTCATGGTGCATGCCGTAAACCTCGCTTCGAATTAGGTAGCGTCGATGTGTTGCTTGATCTTGTAGAAATTAACATGGGTATTTCCATGTTGCCTAACCATGTAGTGCAACAAAAGATGCAAGAAGGTACAGTGGTACGTATAGATACAGATATTCCGGTGCCAACGCGTGACATTGTACTTGTCCGTTCTCGTTTGGTACCTCAATCTGAAGGCGCTGCACGCTTCACATCCTTACTCGTTAATCGTGAAAGCACACGCGATAAGGTTTTATAATAATGAGACACACTTTATGAGAATTTTCAGAAAGTGTGTCTTTTTATATTTTAGAGTACTGTTATCTGTGCTATATTATATTGTTATAAACCTACTGAATTTTATAATTTAGTGTGGAAAGTTTTTAAGCCTTAAAGAGAGCTTTTTTCTAGCTGTATTGTTAAGTCTTTTACTTGATATAGGTTGACCCTAAGGGGTTATTTACGTTAAAATTTAAAGATAGTTATGCTGCGGAGGTAAGAGCACATGGAATTATTAAAACAACGCATTCGTGAAGAGGGGATTGTCCTCAATAATCGCGTGCTAAAAGTAGATGGTTTCTTGAATCATCAAATCGATCCACAATTGTTTAAAGCAATCGGTAAAGAAATCGCCGATCGTTACCGTGATGCAGGTGTACAACGTATTGTTACTATTGAAGCATCTGGCATTGCATTGGCGTTGATGGCTGCTCTTGAACTTGATGTGCCATTAGTATTTGCGCGTAAGAAAAAATCTATTCTTATGGTAGATGATGTATATCATAGTGTTGTGTACTCTTATACAAAAGAGGAAAACTACGATATTACTATTTCTAAAAAATTCTTGCCAGCCGGTGAAAAAGTGTTGATCATCGATGACTTCTTGGCATCTGGTGAGGCTGCTATGGGACTTGCTAAATTGGTAGAAGACGCTGGTGATGAAGTGGTTGGTATGGCGATCGCTATCGAAAAATCCTTCCAACCTGGTCGTGAACGCCTTGAAAATGCAGGGTATCGTGTTGAATCTTTAGTTCGTATTAAAGAATTTAAAGACAATGGTTGTGTATTTATCGAAGACTAATAGTCTGATTATTTGTAGAGGGAATTATGAATCAAAAAGCAGAAAAATTTGACTTACTCGTTGCTGATCTAAATAAAGGCGGTAACTCTTGGTTTACAAAGGAAGAAATGACAGATGACCTTCATACAGTCGTTTACCACGGCCGTTTGGATGTTCATGAGCATAGCTTGCCTGTATTCATCGTTGTGGATGATTCTGCATTCTCCTATGCACGTATTGCTATCACAACAACATCTATTGATGAAAAAGTGATTCCTGCTGTGTTGAAAGAACTTAACACATTGAATCAAGATTATAAAGTATCTAAATACTATGTGAGCAATGAAGATAAAAACATCTATATGGATGTGTCTGTTCCTGGTTTGACTGAGCAATTTGATCCTACAGTAGTAGTTAATTTATTGCTTGAAGTCGTTCAACCACATTTAGATGCTGTACATAAAGGCATTCTTAAAGTAGCTGGTTTAGCTAAATAGAGGTTGTTATGAATCCTAAAGCATTATTATTTGATAAGTTTTTAAAAGACGAAGAAATCACATCCTTTGAACGTAAGGATTTTGAGGATGAAGACGGTACTGTTGTATACCGTTCTTACATTAAATCCCCGTTGTGGGATATGCCGTTATTTGTTATTCTTGATAACAGTATTTACAGTGTTATTCGTTTGGTGTTGGGCCCTGAAAAGGTAACCGCACAAAATATGAATGCCTTGAATGCGTTGATTAACCGCGACAATGCGACATACAAAAACTATAAACTATATATTGATGAACAAGATTCCAGTCTATATTTAGACTGTGTATACATGTGTGGTGACGATGCGTTTGAACCAGCATTAATGTATGCATTGATGTCTTCTATCGTAGACTATGTCCCTGAAGCTGTAGGCGAGTTGAAAGCAGCTTTTGAAAGTAGCACACACTAATTAATAACAAATACAGATTAAGGGTCGTAATGTTCGGAAATTAATTGAAAGAGGGTATCCTATCTCTAAAGGTGGGATACCTTCTTTTTATTTTTTGTAAAATATACATTAATACCTCTAAAGACCTAAGTTTAATAGGATGTGTAGTTTTGTAAAAAAGAGTATATATTTTTAATCATATATTTTGAATAACGTCGATATAATTAAATTTAATTCTTTCAAATAGTTCGGAATATAACGAATAATAAAAATAATTAATTAAAAAATATTCGAAAATAGTGTTGATTTTGTAAAAGTTAGGTGTTACAATTTGTGTACAAGAAGGAGGTAGCACCGTGAACTATGCAAATCAACAAACTCAAAGCAAGTCTACGGAGGCTATTTGTGCGCATTTGACCCAGTCTGTTTTGGCTGGGCTTTTTTATTAGGAGGATCTATGAAGGTCGGTATTATTATGGGCAGCAAGTCTGACCTAGACACAATGAAAAAGGCATCTGCCGTACTTGATGAATTCAACATTCCTTATGAAATGGTAATCGCTTCAGCTCACCGTACACCTGAAGCTGTAAAAGACTTTGTTACAAGACTTGAAGACGAAGGGGCTATCGCTTTTATCGCAGGTGCTGGTGCAGCAGCTCATCTACCTGGCGTAGTCGCTAGCTTTACCACATTACCTGTTATTGGTATTCCTCTTAATGCAACAGCTTTAAAAGGTATCGATTCCTTGCTTGCTATTGTTCAAATGCCATCTGGTATGCCAGTAGCAACAATGGCTGTAGATGGTGCTAAAAATGCAGCACTCTTTGCCGTACAAATTGGAGCAGCTTTCAACAAAGAATTGAAAGAACAATATGTACAGTATCGTAAAGATATGGCCGAAAAAGTCCTAGCAGATAATGCAGAGCTACAAGGCGCTATTAAACTATAATCTTATAACTCGTTACAGATTACATTGCTCATAAAGTAAGCTCAATTCTTTTATTAGATATTCATTATATAGTTTGTATCATTCATTATGATAAAGGAGACACATCATGGCTAACATCGACTTGGAAACATTAACATTATTGTACGAAGGTAAAGCAAAACAAGTATATCAAACAGATAACAAAGACGAGTACATCGTTCATTACAAAGATGATGCTACTGCATTTAACGGTGAGAAACATGATACCATCCTTGGCAAAGGCGTATTGAACAATAAAATCTCTTCCTTCTTCTTTGAATTATTGAAAAAAGAAGGGGTTCCTACTCACTTCGTTCGTCGTGAAGATGATCGTAACCAAACAGTACTTACATTGAATATCATTCCTTTAGAAGTTATCGTTCGTAACATTGCAGCTGGTTCTATGGCTAAACGCTTTGGCATTGAAGAAGGTACTCCTCTTAAACATCCAATTCTTGAATTCTGCTACAAAAATGATGAATTAGGTGATCCATTTGCTAATGAATCCCAAATCACAGCACTTGGCTGGGCTACTCAAGAACAACTTGATGTAATCTCTACTATTACGTTAAAAGTAAACGATATTTTGAAAAAATTCTTGGCTACCAAAAATGTAACCCTTGTAGATTTTAAATTAGAATTTGGCACACATAATGGTGAAGTATTATTAGGCGATGAAATCTCTCCTGATACATGCCGTTTCTGGGATGCTACAACAGGTGAAAAACTCGACAAAGACCGTTTCCGTCGAGATCTTGGCAATATTGAAGAAGCGTACAAGGAAATGTTATTCCGTCTTACTGGCGAACGCGCCTAAGGGGGCACAATGAACTACGATCCAGTTTTTGATAAATGGCATGAAGAGTGTGGTGTATTCGGTGTCTATGATAGAACCATTGATGTAGCACGCTATGTATATTGGGGACTCTTTGCGCTCCAACACCGTGGTCAAGAAAGCGCGGGCATTGCCGTTACCGATGGTCATGATGTAGAACTAAAAAAAGGTATGGGCTTGTTGACTGAGGCCATTAAAGAACTACCATCCTTACCAAGCCATATGGGGACTGGTCATGTGCGGTACTCTACAACAGGTTCCAACAATCCACGCAATATCCAACCGTTAGTAATTCATTACCAAGGCGGTCAAATTGCAGTGGCTCATAACGGTAATTTAACGAATGCTTTAGCTATTCGCAAACGCCTTGAAGCAGATGGATCTATATTCCAAACGACTATGGATTCTGAGGTTATCGTAAACCTCATTGCTCGCTCTAAAGCTGAGACACAAGAGGAACGCATTGCCGATGCAGCCCGTCAAATTGAAGGAGCCTTTTCTCTAGTTATTACCACAAACGACTCCTTGGTAGGTGTGCGTGATCCCCAAGGCTTTAGACCTCTTTGTTTAGGCAAAACTGCAAATGGCTATGTCCTTTCTAGTGAAAGCTGTGCCTTAGATGCTATAAAAGCTGAGTTTATCCGTCACATCGATCCAGGCGAAATGGTAATTATCGATGACTCTGGTGTACGTAGTGTTATCTATGCAGAACCAGAGAAAATTGACAAAAAGCTTTGTGTTTTTGAATATATCTATTTTGCCCGCGGTGATAGCCATATTGATGGTCAATCGGTATATCAATCTCGTCTTAATATGGGGCGTGAATTATATAACGAAACTAAATACGATGCAGATATCGTCATGTCTATTCCTGACTCTGGCACTACAGCTGCACTAGGCTATGCTCGTGCATCGGGCATACCATTTGCAGAAGGCTTAGTGAAAAACCGATATAGCGGTCGTACCTTTATCAAGCCAAATCAAGAGGAACGGGAATTAGCTGTTCGTATGAAGCTTAATGCATTGCCTCACATTGTAGGGGGCAAACGGATTGTCCTTATCGATGATTCTATCGTACGCGGTACTACGAGTGGTATTATCGTTAAAATGCTAAAGGAAGCAGGCGCTAAAGAGGTGTACATGTGTGTAAGCTCACCAACAATTGAGTATTCCTGTCACTATGGTATTGATACGTCGGTGCGTAAAGAGCTAATTGCTGCTACACATACAGTAGATGAAATAAAAGATTATATTCATGCTGACAAATTACATTATTTATCTCGTGAAGGCTTATGTCGTGCTGTATCTGATATAGCGCCTAATGATTTATGTTTTGCTTGCTTTAATGGTGATTACAGTGTAGAGGTTCCTGCGGAACAAGAGGAAGGGGTCAAATATGTGCTCGAATAAAACTAGTTTAACCTATCGTGATGCAGGCGTTGATATTGATGCAGGTAATCGCGCAGTAGAATTGATGAAAGAATCCGTAAAACGCACTTATACACCTGGTGTTGTAGGTGATTTAGGTGGTTTTGGGGGCCTCTATTCCTTAGCTGGTCACTCTATGTCTGACCCTATGCTCGTATCCGGTACAGATGGGGTAGGTACCAAATTACGTTTAGCTATCATGATGGATAAACATGATACCATTGGTCAAGACTGCGTAGCCATGAGTGTTAACGATATTCTTGTGCAAGGGGCAACGCCTTTATTCTTCCTCGATTACATTGCAGTTGGTAAACTTGATCCTGTGAAAGTAGCAGATATTGTGCGCGGTGTGGCAAAGGCTTGTGAAGAGTCCGGATGTGCTTTACTAGGCGGTGAAACTGCAGAAATGGCGGGATTCTACGATAATGATGACTACGATGTAGCGGGCTTTGCAGTGGGGATTGTTGATCGTCCTAAATTGATTACTGGTGAAAGTATCAAAGCTGGCGACGTAATTTTAGGTCTTCCATCGTCTGGTGTACATTCTAATGGCTTCTCCTTGGTTCGTAAAATTGTATTTGACCATAAACAATTATCTATGGATACAAAAATTCCAGAATTTGGTAAAACTTTAGGCGAAGAATTATTGACGCCTACTCGTTTATACCCTAAAGCTGTATTGCCATTGATTGAACAAGAACTCGTAAAGGGTATGGTTCATATTACCGGCGGTGGCTTCTATGAAAATATTCCACGCGTATTGCCAAAAGGCGTTACTGCAGAGGTAGATGTCACTACATGGCCACGACTTCCTGTATTTACAAAACTACAAGAATGGGGCAATGTTGCCTGGCCTGAAATGTACCGTACGTTCAACATGGGCATTGGTATGATTGTTATCGTTGATCAAAAGGATGTAGAAACAGTTAAAGAAAACCTTTCTAGTCGTGGTGAAACGGTATATGAAATTGGCCGCATAGTAAGTGGTGATGGTCCTGTTGTCCTTAAAGGGGCTGAGTTCGATGCGTAATTCTAAAAAGAGATTAGCCCTCTTTGCTAGTGGTCGTGGCTCTAATGGGGAAGCACTGTATAAGGCCATGAAAGAAGGCTATATTAATGGTGAATTTGTTGTAATCATTACAGATCATGGCACAGCAGGAATTGTGGAACGCTCTAAATCTTGGAATATTCCACTTATTGTTATGGAACGTAGCGACTATGATTCTAAAGCTAGCTTTGAACAGGCTCAACTAGATGCTTTAGGGCCTTATAAGGTTGATGGTATCGTCTTGGCAGGCTATATGCGTATTGTCGGTGCTCCTTTGATAGAGCGATACGAACATCGTATATTAAATATTCATCCTGCTCTGTTACCATCATTTCCAGGCCTTCATGGTCATCAACAAGCCATTGACGGAGGCGTAAAAATTACAGGGTGTACGGTACACTTTGTTGATGCGGGAATGGATACGGGCCCAATCATTATGCAGAATACGGTTCCTGTATTACCCGATGATACAGAGGATACCTTGAGTGATAGATTATTACCTGTCGAACATAAAACGTATAAAGCGGCGTTACGACTGTTTTGTGATGACAAACTCACAATAAAAGGGCGTGTTGTATATATTAAAGATTGATGTGTAAGCAAAGGAAGACGTTAGATGATTAAAAATGCATTACTTAGTGTTTCTGATAAAACAGGTATTGTAGACTTTGCAAAAGGTTTAGTTGAATTAGGAGTAACCATTTATTCCACAGGTGGGACCCTTAAAGCCATAACCGATGCAGGCATTGCAGCCAAAGCGGTTGAGACGTTGACTGGTTTTCCTGAAATGATGGACGGCCGCGTTAAGACATTACATCCAAAGGTTCATGGTGGTATTTTGGCAATCCGCGATAATACGGAACATCAAAAAGCTATGGCAGATCATGATATTGAACCAATCGACCTTGTGGTTGTCAATCTCTATCCATTCCGTGAAACCATTGCAAAACCAAATGTATCCTTAGAGGAAGCCATTGAAAATATCGATATTGGCGGTCCTACCATGGTGCGTTCTGCTGCGAAGAACCATGCGTATGTAGGTATTGTAGTAAATCCAAACCATTACGATGAAATCTTAACAATGCTAAAAGAACATGGGGAATTGACTAAGGAATATCGATTTGGTCTAGCGAAAGAAGCTTTTGCTCATACTGCAGCTTATGACGTAGCTATTGCTAACTACATGAGCGGTATCTTAAACGAAGGTCCTACACCTCCAGAATATTTAAGTGCTTATGAAAAGGTAACAGACCTTCGCTATGGGGAAAATCCGCATCAAAAAGCGGCATTCTACAAAGAAATCGGTACAGCTCATGGTATGGGGGCCTTGAAACAACTCCATGGCAAAGAGCTTTCCTATAACAATATCGTAGATATGGAAGCAGCTTGGAATATGGTGTGGGAATTTACGAACCCTGCAGCATGTATTATTAAGCATACAAACCCATGTGGTGCTGCAACAGCAGCTACATTGCATGATGCTTATGTAAATGCTTACGAAGCAGACTCCGTATCTGCCTTTGGTGGTATCGTGGCTTTAAACCGTGAAGTCGATGCTGCTACTGCAGGAGAAATGAGTAAAATCTTCTTAGAAGTTATTATGGCACCTGCTTTCACAAAAGAAGCATTAGATATCCTTGAAGCGAAGAAAAATATTCGCCTCATCGAGTTATCTAAACCTGAGTCTGGCCAAGTAACAGTGAAAAAAGTTTCTGGTGGTCTATTGGTGCAAACAGAAGATGATATCCAAGAAGAGCGTGCTCACTATAAAGTAGTTACGAAGGTACAGCCCACAGAGGAACAATGGAAAGCCCTTGAATTTGCTTGGAAGCTTGTAAAACACGTAAAATCCAACGCTATTTTGATTTCTAATGAAAAACGTACCCTCGGTGTTGGGGCTGGTCAAATGAACCGCGTTGGGTCTGCAAAGATTGCCCTTGAACAAGCCGGTCAAGCCGCGAAAGGCGCTGTATTAGCATCTGATGCGTTCTTCCCATTTGGGGATACTGTAGAAACGGCGGCAAAACATGGTATTGCAGCCATTATTCAACCGGGTGGCTCTATTCGAGACGAAGAATCTATCAAGGCTGCCGACGAAGCGGGCATTGCCATGGTATTTACAAGCATTCGTCACTTTAAACATTAATTTGTTTAGCCTGATTGAGGATTATAGTCGAGCACTAGCTCGTAATCATTGATGTGTAATGATGATTATAGAGGATATAGGTGCTTACATATGATGTATTGATGGCGTTTAGGCGTCGATGGAGGACTTATGAAAGTATGTGTAATCGGTAACGGCGGCCGCGAACATGCATTGGCATGGCGATTGTCCATCAGCCCTAGCGTAACAAAGGTATATGCCATTCCTGGCAGTGCGGCCATGTCAGATTGTGCAGAGCTAGTTGGCATTGATTGGCAACAAAGCGATCATTTAATTAGCTTCTTGAAAGATAATCATGTTGATTTAGTTGTGGTTGGCCCAGAGGCTCCTCTTGTAGCAGGACTAGCAGACGTACTTAATAAGGCGGGCATTCCTGTGTTTGGCCCATCTAAAGCAGCGGCTCAATTAGAAGGATCTAAGGTGTTTGCCAAAGATCTTATGAAAAAATACAACATTCCAACGGCTGCCTATGGTGTATTCCACAATGTGGATGAAGCAAAAGAATTTATCGCTCAAACGGGTGCTCCTATCGTGGTGAAAGCTGACGGCTTGGCGGCTGGTAAGGGCGTTGTGGTGGCTATGACCATGGAAGAAGCAAATGCAGCTGTAGAAGACATGCTTAGTGGTAATCGCTTTGGTGATGCAGGCAGCACTGTCGTTATCGAAGAATTTATGGAAGGCGAAGAGGCTAGCTTACTTGCCTTTGTAGACGGCAAGACTGTAGTGCCTATGATTGCTTCTCAAGATCATAAACGCATCTTTGATGGTGATAAAGGCCCTAATACTGGTGGCATGGGGACCTATGCACCAGCGCCAGTGCTTACCGATACATTGCGTGATGAAGCGATGAAAACAATCTTAGAACCTATGGTGGCGGCTATGCAAAAAGAGGGTATGCCTTATGTAGGTTGTCTCTATGCAGGCCTTATGATTACGCCTCAAGGTCCTAAGGTTGTAGAATTTAATGCACGCTTTGGCGATCCAGAAACACAAGTTGTATTGCCATTACTTGATAGCGATTTAGGTCAAATCATGATGGCTTGTGCCACAGGTACATTAACAGCTGATATGGTGAAATGGAAAGACTCCTCGGCAGCTTGTGTCATTCTTGCTTCTAAAGGATATCCTGAAACATCCTCGAAGGGTGATGTGATTCATGGTGATATTAAACAACATGATACAACCATCGTATTCCACTCTGGCACGAAACTAGTAGGTGAAGAATATGTCACAAATGGCGGCCGTGTTTTAGGTGTTGTGGGACTTGGTAAAGACCTTAGAACAGCGCTCGATAGAGCTTATGGACGTATAGAACACATCGATTTTGAGGGCATGCAATATCGTACAGATATTGGGGCGAAAGCTTTCAAATAAACTAAAGGTCTTTTAAATCATGTAAACATGTATTTAAATAGTACAATAGCATTTCAAAAATATAAAAACCTCTACATTTATGTATAGCGCATGTGGTGTAGAGGTTTTTATTTTCTACCTTTTAATGGTTACCTATGTTATAATAATGTAGATATAAAGAGGGCCCATCGACGTGTGATGGCGTTAGGCTCATCTCAACATTTTGAAACCTATTGATGGCGCCTAATATGTAGAAGTACATCTTCTACATATTAGGTGTTTTTACTATAGTCTATTTTTCGTATAGCGACATACAACTATGAAATATAACAAAGAACCGTTAAAACTGAATAGTCCGGTATCATTTTGGATGAATTTCCCCAATGAAGAACGCGTGTTTTGGGTGGATCGCCAAAGTGACCGCATCGTTGTAGGCGCTAAACGTCTAGCGACGGTTAAAGATGATGACGATCGCCATAATTATGCGTATGTATTTTATGGGGATACTTTTTTTGATACTGTAAAAGACCCTAAATGGTCTAATATGGGCCATGAAATGATTGCTTTTACCCATTATTACATCGTAGAAAATGGAGAGTCCTTCTATCTACATGCTGGTGAAAGCGTACCTATCGAGGATTTTGAGGTGCCTCGCGTACGCCATAACTTCAAGGAAACTAGCGATGATAAGGCGGATTGGAACCGTTTGATGATTGCTATATCTGATGGTATCAATAGCGGTGAGATGACTAAGGTCGTTTCCTCTCGTGAGGTAGAATTCACTAGCGAAACACCATATAATGTGTCAAGTATTTTAGCTAATTTAGTCGATAATAATCCCAATTGTTTTATCTTTGGCTATGAAAAGGATGGACGTACCTTTGTAGGGGCATCGCCAGAAATTTTAGTGCGCCACCGCGGCAGTGAAATATTAAGCTATGCCTTAGCTGGGACCGCCCCAAAGGATGGTCCTAATGCGTGGACAGAGGAGCAATTACTAACCAGTGAGAAAAATCTTATAGAACATAATATTGTTCGCAATCGTATCGTGAATACGATGAAACAAATCACTCCAGATGTTACGGTGGGGGAAACTGGCATTATGGAGTTATCTCACCTCTATCATTTGCGTACCATAATTACTGCAAAGGATAGTACAAAATCTCTTGTGGAATGGGCCAAATTGTTACACCCTACACCAGCCCTTGGTGGTGAACCTCGAGAAAAGGCGCTAGCCTTATTACAAGAGTATGAATCCCATGAGCGCGGTATGTACGCAGCGCCTTTTGGCTTTATGAAGGATATGGGGGACGGCATCGTTGTAGTTGCTATACGATCTGCTCTTATCATGGATAATGTATTGTATGCCTATGCAGGATGTGGCGTTGTAGCTGATTCTGATGCGGATGAAGAATACGCTGAAACTAATAATAAAATGCGCACCATTCTTGATGCTTTATAATTGTTTCCGTACCTCTAGGGGTGTTTGAAAGGGAATATAATGAATGAATATATTGCTGCCTTGGTAGACGAGTTCTACCAACTCGGCGTCCGTCATGCGGTGTTTAGCCCTGGTTCTCGTTCTACGACGATGGCTATGCTGTTCAAGGAGCATGAAGGATTTGAAACCTATATGAATATAGATGAGCGCTCTGCTAGTTTTATGGCTCTTGGCATTGCAAAGGCTCATAAGGAACCAACTGTACTCGTATGTACTTCTGGTTCTGCTGTGGCCCATTATTTGCCAGCTGTTTTGGAAGCTCAATATAGCGGGGTTCCACTCATTGTACTGTCTGCCGATAGACCTCATACACTATTGCATGTAGGGGCTCCTCAAACTGTAGATCAGCACAAAATTTTTGGTACTGCTGTAAACTACTATGAAGAATTAGCTGTGCCTCAAGAATCTCATTACTATACATATCCTCGCCAAGTGGCTCGTAAAGCGTATATGAAAGCGATGGATACGAAAAAAGGGCCAGTCCATATTAATGTGCCTCTCTTTGAACCATTGGTACCGGAATTAAGTCGTAACCATTTTGAGGCTGGACGTAGCTCCTTTAAAGTGGTTAAACCAAACTATGGTAGTGTATTTGACTGTCGCCATGAAAATGATTTGACTCATATTAATACTGCTACTGATATTGCTGATAGTCCTATTAGTAAAGAAAAGACTAATAATTTACTTGAAAGATATGAGCGTATCCTTATCCTAGCAGGCCCACAGATCGATATAGATGAAACTAATACGATTCGATCCTTTGGGGAGGCTTTACAAGCCCCTATTTTGGCGGACCCTTTGTCTAATGTAAGACGATGTTATAACTCGGAAGGTAATCAAAGTAGCAAGGAGTGTGTCGATGCTAGTAATGTTGTTATCTCTACGTATGATGCATTATTAGCAGGGCAAGCTCTTTGGCGTGAGCTAAAACCAGATTGTGTGATTCAGTTTGGTCAAATTGTTGTATCGAAACGTGTACAACAGATGATCGCTAGTTGGACTGATGTGGAGTATATCGAGGTAAATCCTACCATGGACTCCATGAATCCAACAGGTAAAACTACCATGCATGTGCAAGCTAGCATTGATGTCTTTACCCATTTGTACGGAAAAAACAATAACTCTGATGAGTACTTAAAAATATGGCAACGGCTAGATCAAGAGGGTAAAAAGCAACTAAGTACAGCTATCGATGAGCCTCATTGCTTTGAAGGTCGAACCATACGCGAGTTGCAAGAACACATCCCTGAAGATGGACAGGTTTTTGTTGCCAATAGTATGACGATTCGCGATTTTGATTACTTCTGGTTCAGTGGAGAATCTAAGGCGGTTCTTTACGGTAATCGAGGTGTCAATGGTATTGATGGCACTATTTCTACGGCTCTTGGACTAGCAGCGAATGGTAAACCTACGTATCTAGTAACAGGGGATTTATCCTTGTTCCACGATTTGAATGGCTTGGCGGTAGCGAAAACCCATAATTTAAACTTAACTATTATTTTGCATAATAATGATGGCGGCGGTATTTTTGAATATTTACCGCAAAAGGGGACAAAGCATTTTGATTACTTGTTCTCTACATCACAAGGCTTAGATTACAGTGGGGCTGCCAAACTCTATGGTTGTGGCTATGCTAAAATCTCCAGCCCCGATGAGTTGAGTTCTGTATTGGCTAATGTTAGCCAAGAAACAGGCGTTCATATCATTGAAATTCCTACAAATAGGGAATATAGCAGAGAATTGCATAAGAAATATACGAAGGTTTCAGTTGATATGGAGGCATTACTATGAGTCAGTATTTTTGCAGTATTGTAGATAATGCTTTGTGTAATCCAGCTCAGCGCATGTACTTTGACTTAGGGGAATACCGCTACGGTTTGACTATAGTTGGCGATGGGGAACCTATCGTGTGTCTCCACGGTTTCTCTGAATCGAGCTACACTTGGGATGCTATTAATCTTCCCGGCTATCGCGTGGTCCGTATCGATTTGATTGGTCATGGTGATTCAGATATTCCTACTGAGGAACAGGCTTACACGATTCCTCGAATGATAGAGGACTTGCATACGGTTATTTATCATATGGTTGGCGACAGCTATTACCTCATGGGTTATTCCATGGGGGCCCGCATTGCCCTTTCTTATGCTTTGGAATATGAAAGTGAAATCAAAGGGCTTATTCTTGAAAGTGGCTCTGTAGGGATTGCTTCGGAGGCTGAACGAGCAGAACGACGCAAGGCCGATGAAGAATTAGCTCACCAAATCGAACATAACGATGGTTCTTGGTTTGCTTCCCGTTGGGCGGAGGCTCCTATTTTTGAAAGTCAAAAGCAGCTTTTACCCGCGGTCACTGAATTAATTCATTTACGTCGTGCCCATAATAGTCCGTACGCATTAGCGTGTACCCTTCGTGGGTCCGGCCAAGGTGTTATGACCTATGTCGGTGATCAATTAGAAAAATTATCATGTAAAGGCCTATATGTGAGTGGCGCATTAGATACAAAATATACTACAATAGGAAGAGATGTATTTGGCAAGTTGCCAAACTTTAAGCATGTCATCGTCGAAGGGGCGGGGCATAATGTGCATATAGAAAAACCGCAAATATTTGAACAAGCGGTGTTAGATTTTTTACAGAAGAAAGGTTAAGTCCATGAGCAAATTTGATTGGAAAGTATTGGATCGTAATTATGAAGATGTAATTTACGAAACATATAATGGCATTGCAAAGATTACTATTAATCGCCCACAGGTACGTAACGCGTTCCGTCCTAAAACTGTTATGGAGTTAATCGATGCTTTCACAGTAGCTCGTGAAGATAACGAAGTAGGCGTAATCGTATTGACTGGTGCAAACCACGGTCAAGGTGAAGACAAAGAAGCATTCTGCTCCGGTGGTGACCAAAGCGTACGCGGTCACGGTGGTTATGTAGGCGAAGATAATGTTCCTCGTTTGAACGTTCTTGATTTACAACGTTTGATTCGCGTTATTCCTAAACCTGTTATCGCTATGGTTAATGGCTTTGCTATCGGTGGCGGTCATGTATTGCACATCGTATGTGACCTTACTATCGCTTCTGAAAATGCTAAATTTGGTCAAACAGGTCCTCGCGTAGGTTCCTTCGACGCAGGTTACGGTGCAGGTTACTTGGCTCGTATGATCGGTCATAAACGCGCTCGTGAAGTATGGTTCCTTTGCCGTCAATACACAGCTGCTCAAGCTTATGAAATGGGTATGGTTAACTGTGTTGTACCATTCGACAAATTGGAAGAAGAAACAGTTCAATGGTGTAACGAAATTCTTGAATTGTCCCCAATGGCATTGCGCATGTTGAAAGGTGCCTTCAACGCCGACACAGACGGTCTTGCAGGTTTACAACAATTCGCAGGCGATGCAACATTGATGTACTACACAATCGATGAAGCAAAAGAAGGTCGTGACGCATTTAAAGAAAAACGTAAACCGAACTTCAAACAATTCCCTAAATTCCCTTAATCAGAACGTAGTACCAGTCTATTACTAGGAATGGGATGTATTGTAAAAACGACAAGTGCGCCTCTATATGAGGCGCCTTTCTTGTAATATCTGTGGTTATTAATTATTAATCATAAGGCATTATCTTTAGATACGAGGTGAGACGATGGAATGGTTACGGTATGGTGCACAGCACTATCCTGATCGCATATGTATAAATGAATATACCTATAACGATATATATGGCGGTGTGCTCCATGTGGCTAGTGAATTGATACATCTTGAAAGCTCACGTGTAGCTATTTTATCGGACAACTCTGTTACTATGGCAATTTATGTACTGGCAGCTATGCTAGCCCATAAAGAGGTATTGTTACTGAATGTACATCTTAAGCCCAATGAGATCGGAAACCAATTGAAACAATTAGGTGTTACTACCGTATTACATAGTAAAGAACGGTATAATCAACTACCTAGTTTACTACGTACCATTGAGTTTGAACCGCTAGAATCCATTCTGTCTAATCTGAATTTAGAGGACACTTTTGATTGGAACTTTGATGATGCAGTCATTGCAGCCATTATGAACACTAGCGCTACAACAGGTCAGTTTAAATCAGTACCACTTCGATGGGGGCAAATTAGGGCTCATATACAGGCGTCTCAAGAGGTGCTTGATAAAACGGACCAAGATAATTGGCTTATGGTATTGCCCTTGTTCCATGTCAGTGGATTATCTATCTTGATGCGATCACTTTATAATGGAACGGCTATTACTATATTGGCTAAATACGATGAAGCAAAGGTTTTAGAACTTATTGAGTCAGATCAAATTAATATGATGTCTTTAGTACCGACGATTTTAACACAATTAGAACCGAAGATTACACATCATACATTACGAGTGATTCTGCTTGGCGGTGAGTTCATTCCTATGGCGCTTATTGATGCTTGTGAAAAGAAATCGTTGCCAATTTATAAGACATACGGTATGACAGAGACCTTTAGTCAAAGTGTGACCTTCTCTGTATTGGATTACCCTCACAAACGAGATTCTGTAGGCAAACCATTACCTGGTATGCAGGTTCGCATTGATAATCCTGATGCGGACGGCGTCGGTGAAATCCATTTGACTGGGCCTATGGTTATGACTGGGTATATCGACAAGGAACCTATCAACGGTGACCTTAATACAGATGATATTGGCTATGTCGATGAAGATGGGTTTGTATATATTCTTAATCGCCGCAAAGACCTTATTATCTCTGGTGGTGAAAATATTTATCCTAAGGAGCTAGAGGACCTAGTCTATACATTACCAACGGTGAAGGAATGTGCTGTAGTACCTGTATCTGATCCTAAATGGGGGCAAGTGCCAGCGCTATTTGTAGCTTTTCATGATGGTGAAAGTATGACTGCAGATGCAATTTTATCCTTTATGACTTCTTCCTTGGCAAAGTATAAAATCCCTAAATATGTAAGAATTTTACCGGCATTGCCTCGTAATGGCACCGGTAAAATTGTGCGTAATAAACTGCGTTTAGAAGATTGAGGCGTCTATGAATGATATTTTAAATTTTAAAAGCATAACTACATATCGCCTTAAGCTACCGATGAAGTTTAATTTTAAAACCGCCAAGGGTGAGGTAAAAGAGCGAGAAACCATTGTTATCCGAATCGAGGACCAACAAGGCTATGTAGGTTATGGTGAATGTGTTGCTTTCACAGATCCATTTTATACCGCAGAAACCGTAGATACATGTTGGAAGAAATTAGTGGATGATTATATTTTTAATCTTCGCTTGATGCGGCCTAAACCGCTTATGACCTATGTACGCCAGTTGCAATTCTGGTTGAATCGAGATCATATGCCGATGACCGTTGCCGCTGTAGAAAATGCCCTTATTAATCTTCATTGTGAGAGACTTGGTGTAAATTCTATTTCCTATATCATGGGGCAGCCTTTACAAGATACAATTGAAAGTGGTGTTGTTATCGGTGATGTACCGATGGAACAATTGTTAGATACCGTAGAAGCTCATGTGGCAAATGGTTGTAAGCGCATTAAGTTAAAGGTGAACCCTATAGATGGTTATGAACGAGTATCTCTCATCCGTAACCAGTATCCAAACTTAGTTTTAGCTGCTGACGCGAACCAAAGCTATTCGTATGATGATATTGACAAGGTTCGTCAATTTAACGGTTTGAATCTAGCTTGTATAGAAGAGCCTTTTGCTATGACGACACTCCAATCCTATAAGGAATGGAAGTGGGAACGTCTTAACAATGATGATTGGAACATTGAAACACCTATCTGTTTAGATGAATCTATATTAGGCTATGATGATTTATCCTATGCCATAGAATATGGTCTAATTGACGTACTTAATATAAAAGTAGGGCGCATGGGCGGTCTTGTGCCAACGAAGGCAGCTATTAATCTTTGTAGAGAAAGTCATATTCCGTATTGGATTGGTAGCATGGTAGAGTCTGGCGTTTCTAAAATGCTCCATGCTCAACTCGCTGCACTAGGTGATTCCTATATGGCAGGAGACCTATCGGATTCTAATAGATACTTTGAGCGAGATCTTATCTATCCCGACCTTACTTTTAAAAATGGCGTAATGCATGTGCCTGATGGTGATGGGCTGGGTGTAACCGTTTTTGATGATAGATTAGAAGCGTATTGCGTGGAGAAACGAACACTATGAATTTGATTGAATCTTTACAAATTGAAAAACCTCATATGACAAGTGACACTACATGTGTGGCAAAAATGAATTTAGGTGACTTTCACAAGCAACCGCAAGGTTACCTAAATGGAGGGGCGACCCTAGCCTTTGCAGAAATTGCAGCGGGAATGATGAGTAACGAACTTATTGGTGCTGATAAATTTGGTGTCGGTCAATCTATTACAGCTAATCACTTGCGTCCTGTACGATGTGAAGGCTCTTTAACGGCCCATGGTACACTATTGGTAAAAGGGAAGACCTCACATGTATGGCGCTTTGATATGAAGGACGATGCAGAACGACTCATCTCTCAAGTGACCGTAACATTAGCCATTGTGGACTTTGATCGGTAATAGATAATAACAAATAACTAATAACTAGTGCGTAATACGTAATAGGTAATAGGTAATAGATAATGATAAAAGGACAGTAAATACTATGTTAGTATCTACTGTCCTTTTTAGGTTCCGTATAAGTTAATAATTATTTATTGCTTATTGCTTGTTACTAGCTATTTACGAGTTACTGTATATAAGTCTTCTATATCTGGAATATCATAAATAACCCATGTGCCATCACCTAAATGACGCATCAAAACTCGTATATCTTTTGTCATATTCTTTTTGTTATTTTGTATTGTTACTGTTACGGTGGCTGTATCTCCATCGTCTTCAGATTTGATGTTTTTAACCTCTACATCATGCTCTTTGAAGAGGCGGCCATCTACAAGACGGTCGACCATGGACATGTTGTCATCACTTTGAGCCGTATTGTTAGTATCTGTAGTTGTTGGCTGAGATTTAAAGCTGTCTGGATCTTCGATATATTTTCGCATCACATCTTCGATTAAAGAAGGCCCAAATGTCTTA
This sequence comes from Veillonella sp. ZSJB6, assembly GCF_051549505.1. NCBI lineage: Bacteria > Bacillati > Bacillota > Negativicutes > Veillonellales > Veillonellaceae > Veillonella > Veillonella sp. ZSJB6. The sequence goes on from NZ_JBPUGE010000003.1 coordinate 338,261, forward strand.
GCTGCTGCAATAGTAGCTTTACCAAATGGATTAGATGTATCTATATATTTGTTGCCTTCCCGTTCTAAGATATTTTTTACAATAGATTTTGTATCTATGTGGCGTAAAGCCTCATCGGCATCTTTATCTTGCACGGCTTGATGAATAATTTTTAACGTATAGGCTGGTGTGTGGGGAATGTACCACATGAAATACCATGCTGCTGCAAGCGCACCTACAATAGCAACAATTAAAATTGTTATAAGTGATTTTGATTTCATTGTATTACTCCAAAGTATTTTATATTACATTCTTATTATTTATATAATATATATTTATTTTATCATAGTCAAAGACGATTCACTATAATTATTAATTAGTAATACTTAAAACAGTAGAACTTTCAAATATATGTACTAATAAACTGTAGCAAATATATATGCTATAAAGTGGATAGGACATATTCTTGCTTTAGCTAACTAAAGAATATATAATAAAAGTATCTTTCATGAAAATTTCATATAAAGAAGGGGAGACTATGGTTAGTAAAAAGGTGATTATCAAATCTTTAGTATGTACAGCATTGACATGTAGTTTTGCTACATGCGCATTAGCAGCAGATAAAGATAATGGAGAAAAAGTTCAATCAAGCTGGATGGATCGTACTGATATTGGTATTGGTTTTAAAGGAAGCCAGGAAGATTCCTATCATGATTATGCAATGCCTAATAAACAAATGACTGATAATAATCTAAGCTATGATACACGATTCCATTATCGTAATCATAACTCTAAGCAGAAAGTGAATACACAGTATTTTATAGAGACGTTGCAACCCATAAAACGATATGGTAAAGATGGCAAATCCATGGTGTTTGTACAAGGACGATTAGATGCTAATGGTGGCGAAAAAGTTTCCACTACTACATATTGGAATGGTTCAGATTCAGATTTTGGAAGAATTGACGGTCAAGGTACCTATATTGATAAAGGTGAAGTAGTAGAACATGATACACTTGGTGTTGTAGGTACTGCTGGTATTGGCTATCGTCGCCTTAGTACACATGAGCATGCCTACGTCGGCGCTAATGTATTCTATGACTATGCATTTAAGGATAAACTTTCTCGCGTTAGTGCAGGATTAGAATATGTAGCTGGTCTAAATACGATTAGTGTCAATGTATACCATGGACTATCAGAAAAAAAGGTGGGGCCTTATGACATTAACACACCTTTGCGTCAAGTACCACGGGCAATAGATTTTCATGATAGCTTAAGTTCACCACCTGATGGTATTCATAGAACACCTCGATATTCTTATGAACATGTATTGGATGGCTTTGATATACGGTATACACGAGATTATAAGAATGCCCGTTGGCTATCTAGTTATGTGGAAGGATATCATTGGAAAACAAAAGCGCCAGGAGAACATTCAGAAGAGATGTACTATATTGACCAACATAAGTGGCAATCTATACATGGATTAAAGGTAGGCGCTAAAATGAATGTGACGCCTCATATTTCTGTAGATCTAGGAATTGGTAAAAGTAATATTAGTTCTGTAGAACCTTATGTATCAGTTATGTACACATTGGGTAAATCTCGATATGCGTACTTCGGTGGTAAGCATAGTGAAAATGTGATGACCACTGCACGTTCTAAGGTATTCGATAAGGTCAAACGTGGTGATATGAAGGTTGAGTATTATTGGGAACAAGACTTGCGTGATGGCCCTTGGGATCATTTATAATTTGTATCATACTTGTAAAAATATCATAATAAACAATTTTATATAATTATGTTGAAATTGGTACCTAGTTTTCGTTAAAGAAATTTAGGTGCCAATTTTATTATTATCCTTAAGTTGGTTCTTAAGATAGTCACAAATCAGAAAAAATATCTGCTTTACAGGCGTTTTTGATTTCTGTAATTATAGGTATAATTTGTAGTATATTCAAGCATACTAAATATAAATGGCTAATATTTGCGATTTTTAATAGATAGTTCCCAATTTCATATATTTTGGAAAAATTCATCAAAAAATTAGAAAAAAGTACTTGCATTAGTAGGTTGCCTCGTGTTAATATATACGAGTAGTCAACGAGAGTTGATACGCGGCCCCGTGGTGTAGCGGTTAACATGTCGCCCTGTCACGGCGAAGATCGTCAGTTCAAATCTGATCGGGGTCGCCA